>JAYZAT010000185.1:0-5909 GCA_036339555.1 Planctomycetota bacterium | reverse complement strand
ATGCGTTCTCGACCCATGTCATCCACGATGACGAGTTTGCGCAAGGACAGTTCGGTGACAGGGAGATCCTGCATGCCTCCAAGCAACGCCAAACCCAGTCCGGCAAGGATCGCGCCAATGGCCAGTCTCTGCCGGCGTACGGTTCGCTCAAGTCGTTCCAATCGATGCTCGTTGGTCATGCCTGGTTCCCTCCCGGAGGTTGGCGGCCTGTTGATTGCCGGGATCATAGACCGTGAGAGCCAATGAAGCCGCCGGAGAATCGTCGAACGGGTATCCTGCCCGTCTGTCCTGGAGGGTGTACCCAATGGCGAATCCTGGTGATCGGCTCAAGGATGACACGCGGTTCGTACGAATCACGTGGGTTGACAACGCCGGGATCATCCGCGGTGAGGCCTTGCACCGAGACTATCTCGAGTCGGGTTCCGATCGGGGGTTCTATGTCTCGCAGAGCACCCAGGGCCTGCCGGTCATGAATGATTCAATTGCGCCTGGCAGTGGGTTCGGCCCGGCTGGAGGCGCCTGGCTGGTACCGGATTGGGATTCACTCCGGCAATTGCCCTTTGCACCGGGCCTGGCTGCCGTGATGTGTCGATTCGTTGACGTGGATGGTTCCCCCTGGTCCTGTTGTCCACGAACGTGCTTGGAACGGGCACACCAATCCCTGGAGTCGCTGGGGTACCAGTTCCATGCGGCCTTTGAGAACGAGTTCTATCTCCTGCATCGAACCGAAGATGGATACGAACCCTTTGATCACAGCCACTACGCATCGGCACTGGGCTTAAACAATGCGTGGCACATCCTGGACATGATGGCCGAGTCCCTTCAGGTTCAGGGTGTCCCGGTTCAGAACCTGATGTCCGAGTCGGGGCCAGGCCAATTCGAGATCGTCGTGGATCATCGGCCGGCAATGACCGCGGCGGATAACTTCATCGCCGTGCGTGAGACTGTTCATGCGGTTGCCCATGAGCATGACCTCATCGCCTCCTTCATGCCCAAGATCTTTTCTGACGCAGGCGGCAATGGGTGCCACATGCACTTCAGTCTCACCCGGGATGGTCGGAATGTCTTTCCCAATCCAGACAGCAACGAAGAACTGTCACCGGAAGGCCGCTTCGCCTTGGCTGGTGTCCTGAATCACTTGCCAGCCCTGGCTGCTCTCACAACGCCTTGTCTGAATTCCTACCGGCGCATCACCCCAGGAACCTGGAGTGGGGCGTACCAAATCTGGGGCCATGACAACAAGGAAGCGCCGTTGCGTGTACCCGCTGCGCGTGGCCCGGAGTCCCCAACCAACATCGAGCTCAAGACCTTCGACGCCACCGCCAATCCATACATTGGTCTTGCTGGTGTTATGGCAGCGGTTCACCGTGGTCTTGTTGAGCAACTGGAACTGCCACCGGCGGTGGATGTGGATCCCTCCACATTGCCCAAGGGTTCGTGTGTTCCCATGCCTCGTGACATGGGTGAAGCGTTGATTGCGCTGCAGGTGGACGAGGCCCTCTGCGGAATGCTGGGTCAGGAACTGACCCAGGCCTACCTGGCCGTGAAGCAGGCCGAATGGGCAGAGTTGGAACACCAATCTCACGAGGAAGTCACCGAACTGTTGTTGGAATTGTTCTGACATGCCAGACCCCCCCGGATCCGACAAGCCACCACACCAGATGCCTCCGATGGGAGAGGGGCCACTGTCTTGGGGATTTGCCGGGTTATTTATTCTGCCACTGATCCTGATCTTGCTGGTCTTTGTGACAACGAGGTGTACGAACAGGGGCAAGGAGGACTTAGTCGTGCCCTCAGCCGAAGTCGATACAGTGCAACCCATGCAAAGCGAGGAGAACTAGATGAAGATTTCAATGACCGTCCTCATCCTCATGGCGATTCCATGCCTGGGTTGGCACGAAGGCCATGAGCCGCCAGCGGACACGGTGCCGCCCGAGGCCCATGTGACGCCTCCGGTTGCCGAAGCCGTAGAGGTTGGTGGTATCACCTACACCGTGGTTCCCGGGTGGGGGCGCGATGGAGTGGAACTTCCCCTGGGTAATACCCACGGAGGGATCGTGGTCGATCCCGAGGGCCATGTCTACTACAACACCGACACGGCCCGTTCCATCATGGTGCACACCCCAGAGGGTTCATTCGTTCGTTCCATGGCAGACCGCTACCCGGGCATCCATGACATGGTGCTCCATGTCGAGGATGGGACTCCGTACATCTACGCCGCCCACTTACATGGCAAGCAAGTTCTGAAACTGCGTATGGATGGCACCTTGGTCTGGGCATTGGGTGTCCCGATGGAATCGGGCAAGTACGCCGGCAACCCCAATGGTTACAACCCCACGGCAGTCGCCGTGGCGCCGGATGGCAGAGTGTATGTGGCCGATGGCTATGGGCAGCAGTGGGTTCACATCTTTGGACCTGACTTGGCCTACCAGTCAAGCTTTGGTGGACGTGGTAACGGGCCCGGTCAATTCCAGACCTGCCACGGCATGATCGTGGATGACCGTGGTGACGAACCTATGTTGATCATCTGTGACCGCGAGAATCGTCGGCTTCAACGATTCGATCTGGCTGGCAAACATGTGGACACGCCCGTGACCGACTTGCGTCGTCCGTGCGCGTTGAGCTTGTACGAGGGTGGGCCCGGCCCCGCAGATGATCGAATCGCCATTGCTGAGTTGGAGGGGCGCGTCACGCTCTTGGATGGAGACATGACGGTGCTCGGTCACCTTGGCGACAACCCGGATCGATCACAGTGGGCAAACAATCCTGTGCCACGCTCACAGTGGACAGAAGGCGTCTTCACGGCACCGCATGGTGTCTGCTTTGATGCCGATGGCAATGTCTATGTCATGGACTGGAATTCAAGCGGACGCATGACTCGCATGAACGCCACGTCACGCTGAGACGGCTTCGTGCATTTCACGGACGGCTTGGCGGCAGCATCGCATGCTGGATATGCCCAGCGCTTCACGGGAACGTTGGCCGTCGAAATGAAAGCACCGCCGGGTGAGCTTCACGCCGGTGACAGTCGCCATGGGGATGCGGCCATTCCTGCTCATCCGACACATGGCTTCCTCGAAGTAGGCGAAGCTGAGTGCGACGGAATAGGGAATCCGAGCCCGTGGTGGCTTGCGATCAAAGAGCACGGCGAGGTACTGCATGAATTCGCGAATGGTCCAGTTCTCGTTAACAAGCAGGTAGGCTTCCCCGATCTCACCACGTTCAGCTGCCAGGACCGTTCCTTCAGCAACGTCTCTAACGTCTACCAAGTTGAGTTGCCCTGGCATCCATCCTTTGACACGGCCTTCCTGGAAATCCCGCATCATGCGTGTCAGTGGTCCGCCGTGATGATCACCGGGACCAACTGGAACACTGGGTCGAACGATCACAACGGGTTGCCCGGCTTCAGCAGCTTGGAAGGCCGCTTGTTCGGCCAGCCACTTGCTGCGGCAGTAGGGACCGATCATGTCGGCAAGGGTTGTTTGCACGGACTCTGAGATGACTTCGGTGCGCTGGCGGGGTGTCAGGATCGATTCGGTAGACACGTACACGGTTCGCTCGACGCCTTCCTGGGCGGCTGCTTCCAGGACCCGGCGGGTTCCCTGGTGATTGACCGTTTCGAAGTCATCGGAGTTGCGTGTCCAGAGGTTGGGATTGGCGGCCAGGTGCAAGACGACTTGGCATCCCTCGACGGCTTGCTTGACGGTTGCGGCATCTCGGATATCACCGGCGATGAACTGGCTGCCCGGGACTTCAAGTTGATCAGGTTTGGCAAGATCCAGAATCCGAACGTGATTGCCCTGTTCCTGGAGCATTCGAACGACGTGGCCGCCGATGTAGCCAGCACCACCCGTGACCAGGACTTGTTTGTCCTTGAGTTGCAGGGTCATGCGACCAGTTCATCCAGGTAGGTCATGGCTGGGGTGGCTCGTTCATCCGCCATGCGTGAGACCAGTTGGCAAGCTGCTTTATTAAGTGGGCAAGATGTTCCGTTGGCCAGTCGCACGAGGTGACCGTTGAAGTTGTCGACCTCGGTGCGTCCGGTCTCGATATCACCGGACTTGGAGCAGTAGGTGCCCCGCAGACTCTTGGAAAACGGGCCTGACATGAGCGTACCAAGCAGAGGGGTTCGCAGGATCTTGTTGACGGTGTTGGGATGGAACGGACCGACGGTGCCGAGCGTTGTTCCGGATTCCTTGAGGATCGCAAAGTTCTCACGAAGGAAGCGGAAGAACAGCTTGCGGGCCGGGCCATGGGTCAGCAACTGTCCGTTATCCAAACCGGTGACGGCGGCCAGTGGGCTGATCGCTGCGTTGTACATGAGCTTGGTGTGTTTGAAGGGAAGGATGTCGTCGACGCGCTGGACAGTGAAGGCGGCCTGGGCTTCCAGGATCTTCACGAGCGCATCGAGTTCAGGGGTCAGGGGAACTTGGCCTCCGCAACTGCCGATATGAAGATCTCCATCGCGCGTGATGCGCGTGTGGGGACGATCGTCCTCGCACTCAGAAACAAAGGAGGCGATGCCTTCGAAGGTGCAGCGTTCCTGGAGTTGGGGATCGAAGCCGTTCTGGACGGGCACGATCATCACATCGGGTCCCAGTCGATCCAACACGATGGCGTTGTCAAAGCACTTGGTGCACAGCAGCACGATGCCATCGGCAGGGGCTGTCCACTGCTCGAATTCGACGAAGGTGGCTGGCTGTGGGCCGTGGCCTTCAATCAAGACACCTTGGTCACGCCCTGAGGCAAGCTTGGTGGTATTGGTGTCGACCAGGGTGACCTCGGCACCACCAGTGGCCAAAGCATGACCGAGCGCGCAGCCGATGCCTCCGGCGCCGATGATGGTTGCAGTTGGCTTATGGTTGGCCGTCATCATGATGGTCCACAGTCAACACGAGGCCCAAAGGATACCGGTTGTTGCGAAGAACTGGATTTTGCACCAATTGCCAGGCGGGCAGTTGATCGTGCAGGGCTTCTGAAAGACACTGGACGGATGATCATGACCTGGATCCTGCTGTCATCTCTTTTTCTTGGTGGAGGCGAATGCCCGCTGACGCGCCCGGATATCGAAGGTCCATATTGGCTTCCCGGCTCGCCGGAACGGAGCAATTTGAGAGAAGAAGGGGATGTCCCGTTGCTTGATCTCTCGGGCGTCGTGCTTGGAAACGACTGCGTCCCGATTCCCGGCGCTTGGATCGATATCTGGCACGCGGATCCCGAGGGTGACTATGACAAGGGGGGCTGGGGGTATCGCGGTCACTTCTATGCGGATTCGGAAGCTGGCTACTTGCTGGAGACCGTCGTGCCAGGTTTGTACCCTGGCCGCACCAGCCACATCCACGTCAAGGTTCAGGGCAATACGAACGATGTCTTCACGACACAGTTGTATTTCCCAGACCTGCCCGAGAATGATTCGGACTTCTTTTATCACCCGGACCTGGAAGTGACGGTAGAGAGCGAAGATTCAGACGGCAACATGGTGGCCACCTTCGTGTTTGTGTTGGACGAACCGGGCACGGTGCCCTGTCCCGGTGATCTGGATGAAGACGGCGAGATCAACGTCAATGACGTGCTGATACTCCTGGGTGCCTGGCCCGGTGCTGGTGGTGATGTCGATGGTGATGGTGATACGGACGTCAATGACCTCCTGGCCATGTTGGCCGTCTACGGCCAGTCCTGCGGGTCGGCTGCCCACTGAACCACTGATCGTGCGCGGCCCTGAGGATTGCCGTAGAATCTCCGCCTCACCCAGCGTGTGTAGCTCAATTGGATAGAGCATCGGTCTTCGAAACCGAGGGTTGCAGGTTCGAGTCCTGCCATGCGCGTTGAACACGAACGTTCCCAGGAGTACCGGACATGGCTGACGGTTGGATGTCAGGAAAGAAGGGGTTGGTCGTTGGTGTTGCCAA
>JAYZAT010000184.1:0-5745 GCA_036339555.1 Planctomycetota bacterium | reverse complement strand
AATCAAATTCTCGTGAATGGTTTCATATCAATGCAATATCCTGTCATGCTTGCGCTCACCGGTACCGTGATCATCATCATCATCGTGGTGGCAGTCATCGTCATCCTCCTGCTGTGGGCCCTCGCGGTCTACAACGGACTGGTTCGAAAACGTCAATCATGCAAGGAATCCTGGTCTGACATCGATACCGAGCTCAAGCGTCGCCACGACCTGATTCCCAACCTGGTCAACACCGTCAAGGGTTATGCCGCACATGAATCTGGTGTGATGGAAGAAGTCACGAAGTTGCGTAATGAAGCGGTTCAGGTACAGGACAAGGGACCAGAGGCACGATCCAAGGTTGAAGGTCAACTGGGTGCCAGCGTGGACAAGTTGATTGCGAGAGCAGAGGCCTACCCAGATCTCAAGGCGTCAGCCAACTTCCTGGAACTCCAGAAGGAACTGTCCGAGACCGAGACGCGGATTGCCAGAAGCCGGCGCTTCTACAACTCAAACGTGCGTGAATTTCACAATGGATGCCAGGTCATTCCGGCCAGCATCATTGCAAGCATTGGTGGATTCAAGGAAATCGAGTTTGATTTCTTCCAGGTAGATGATGTTTCGGAACGTGATCCCGTAGACGTCAAGTTTGGCGATGACCAATCATGAACACGGCGCATCTTCTGAGATGCTTTATCAGCACAACATAACATGACCAATTACAGGCGAATCTTGGGCCTCTGTGTCATCGCATGTGTCTGGATGCTGTCAGAGGCAGCATGGTCAGAACTGACCGCCGAAGAAAAACGATCAATCGATGATGTTGTCCAGCAGGAAATGCAGCAGCAGGACGCTGTCGGAGTAGCTATCGGGATTATCCGGAACGGTAATGTGACCTACACGGCAGGCTATGGGTGGTCAGACCGGGAGAACAAGGTACCCGTCAGCAGCGAGACACTCTTTCGATGGGCCTCGCTCTCCAAGCCCCTGACTGCCGTTGCTGCCATGCAATTGGCAGAACAGGACAAGCTCGACCTCGATGAGGATGTTCGAGTTTCCGTTCCCGAGTTTCCCGACAAGGGCACACCAATCACGATGCGGCAACTCCTGGGGCACCTCGGTGGTGTTGTGCACTACTCGAACGGACCGGTCATCAAGACCAACCGAACCTATGACGTCCCCCACCCCCACCAGGATGTCATCCTGGCTCTTGACCGATTCAAGGAATCGCCATTGGTTGAGGAACCTGGATCAAAGTTTGCCTACACCACACATGGATACATCCTGGCCAGCGCTGTGATCCAACGGTGCGGAGAGGAGTCCTATGCGCTACAAGTGCAGGAACGCATTGCGACTCCCCTCAAACTGACCACATTGCGACCTGATTACCAGTGGGAAGAGATCCCAGGCCGTGCCAAGGGCTACCGAAAACGTGACGGCCAAGTGATCCCATCAACGAACACCGACGTGTCCTGGAAACTAGGTGGCGGTGGTTGGGTGTCGAACGTCGATGATCTGGCCGGATTTGCGGCTGGATTGATGGGAGATGAACTCGTCACTGATGAGTCCAAGCAGATCATGTGGACCCAGCAATCAACGGCGAATGGAAACATGACTGGCTACGGTCTGGGCTTTGGAGTATCTCACCAAGATGAACTTTCTGGCCAAATGGGATCTCAGTCCAATGAGGACAAACTCAAGATTGCTCACAGCGGCGCCCAGGAAAAGACTCGAACGCTCATGGTTATCTACCCAGGCCAAAGGCATGGCATTGTTGTCATGACCAACTCGGAAAATGCCAATCCCAGAAAGTTCATCGCTGCCATTGATCAGGCAATCAATGCTCCCCAGGACACTGTGAAGTAAAGAACCAGCAAGAGGTCGATCGAATTGGTCTTTCGCAGCAAGTGTAAACTTGAGAAAACAATTCAGCGTGATTCATGGGCCAAGAATTGGTGGAGTGGAATCACCGCGATGAAAGCCGTATTGGCTGGGGCCATGGTCAGCCTATTGGGTTGCACTATCTGGGCTGCGTTTCAGATGACGGGAGACGACTCCTACGATGCAGTGACCAACACTTTTCCATACTTTCATCTCAAGTACGCTCCCTGGGAACTCATACTCACCTTTGTCATTTCAACACCTCTTATCTATTGCGGTTTGTTGTTCAAAGCGAGACGCCGACTCAAGTACACAACTTGGTGCAATCTCCATGACTGGTCCTATGCTGAGCACTTAAGGCACCCCTTAGAGGCCGCAGGGTTTGAACATCCATTAGATGGCAGATCCTCTTCCTATGGGCGATTTGGTGATCGCCATCGGGACTTTTTCTGGAAGGACATCCAGGGCAGAAAGGTGCTCCTCAATCGATTCGATATCCCCACCGGCGATGACAGCAGCACGCCAGCGATTCGGCTGATCATGGAAACAGGAACACATGCACCTGACATCCTGTTCCGTCACCGGAATCTTAATGACATGTTCAGCCTTTACCTGGGGACACTCCAACCGGTCAATTTTGAATTGGATGTCTTCAACCGGCAATGGACTGTGCTCTCACGGGATCCAAGGGGAACCTATGACTTCTTTGATCAATCGACCCTCGAATTGCTCGTGGGAACACATGCCAAGCTCAACCTGGAACTGCACAATAGCTTGCTCCTCGTGTACTGGGCCAAGCGAGGAATCCATCATCGTGAGTGGTTGATTCGGTTCGCGGAATCGTTTGCTGCCGCTGTTCCAAATGATCTCATCAAGCCCATACACATTATGGGTTAACCATGTGATCCTGGGAATCAACGCACCAGGAAGTACTCCGAAATTCTCTGGGCCACCTCCGGGCCCCGCAGCATAGTGACCAAGGCCAGGGCATATTCGATCGCGGTTCCCGGGGTCTGTGATGTAACGATGCGATTTTCTTCGTCAACACATACTCTTGCGTCGCGATCAAACTTATCACCCAGCAGTTTCGTGAATTCATCGGCAGGCCACGATTGATCGGGCGTTTTGATTGGAAGCGGATTGCAAGTCGCACGCTTGGAATTCGCCAAGACGCCTGCCGACTCAAGGACAAGCGCCGGCGACAGACAGATCGCACCAATGACACCCTTCTTGGCATGTTGAGACTGGAGGAGTGTGCGGAGTGTTTCACTCTTGGCCAGGTTCATCGCACCTGGAATACCACCGGCCATCGCGATGGCATCCCACGATTGATTGACTGCATCTTCAATCCCAGCATCCGGAATGATGCGCAGGCCCTTCATGAGAACCACTTCACGGAGTCCTTCGACACTGGCAACCGTTACATCAAGCTCGGCACGACACAGGACATCCCGTAACGCGCAAAACTCGATGTCCTCGTTCCCAGTAGCGACCGGAAGCAGTACACGCATCAAACTGGATTCAGTCATAGACACCGTGGTTGCCATGGACAAACTGTTCATCAGCGCCTGCAGCCGCTGTTAGTGCTGCCACGTTCTGCTTGGTGAAGAAGCCCTTGAAGTGGTGGCAACGCTCGACATATTCCGTGATCAACACCGAGTACTGCGAATGCTTGGAGAAAATCTGCTTGAGATCAGGTGAATCCCGACATTCACCAACAACATGGGCCAGGAACTTGGTGCCCTGGTCCATGAGAAGGCCGACCACTCGATCGACGTTCTTTTCACCCTTACCGTCATCGCCGTCCTTGACTTCCATGGCCATGTGGTGCATGCGACGACCATAATTTCGAACAAATTCTTCGGTCGGCATGGGCAAGCCATCAAGAGAGTTGAGATAGGACGGCACGTTGTTGGCTGTGAAGACCTTGGCCGGTGAGTGCTTGTCGTCGGTCACCTTCGGATTGCGAGTCACGTTGGTCGATGAGTTCTGGTCACCGATGTTGTAGGCACCCCAGAAGTAATGAGGAGAGAGCGTCAGGAACTCCAGAATGGCATGCTCCCGATCGCCCATGAGGATCCGGGTGGCCATGTGGTCGAGCCCCATGACTAATTCCATGACACCGGTTCCATTGGACCATTCGGCAGCTTTGTCCAGGCGTGCCTTCTCCTCGGGGGTCAGCGTGATCTTCTCGCCGAGATTCAGCGTCTCCAGTTCAGGTTTGGATGCATCCCAGTACCCAACCTTGTTGCCGGTGAAATCACTTGGATAGGTGAAGGCCATGTGAGGGTTCACAAAGAAATTGTTGGCCGACTCACCTCGCTCAGAGAACCGGATGAACTGGCTTTCAAGTGCTTGTCGAGCCGCCTTCACATCGCTGCACCAGAAGATCTCACCGATATAACGAGCCAAGGGTTTTTGGCGTGACATCGGGTACAGGAGATTGAGCCTGACAAGATCATCCAGGTAGTCATGCGACAGTGGCTCAAAGACCAGAATCAAGGGCGTATTGTGCTTGCGACAGTTCTTCAGCACATAGACCTTGTGAGTAGCGTCGACATGCGCACTTGAGAACCGGTATGGCCCCATGACCGTCAGTTCCTCGATGTAGTTAATGCCATCACCGGGGTCTACCTGGATCATCACGGCTGCCATAGTGGTGAGCATTTCCTCCACGCCAGAGGAAATCCGTCGATCGTAAACCTTGGGCAGGAATTCCTGGAAAAACTCGGAGTTCTTCTTATCACCTTCGGGCTTGTAGCCCTTGAGATCGAACGAAGGGGCCGTGGTCATGGGTCTGTCCTCATGGAGTGGATCCGGAGTCGGTAGCAATGAAAGCGTGGAGAGTAGCGGCCCCTGGCATGATGCTCAACCACTGCCGATCCCTGGGACTTGTCTGGATGCACTATCCTCCAAGGCATGATCCAGAATGTCGACAACCTGAGCCAACGGAATGTTCTGGGCAACCCCTTGATCCCCTGCTCCAAGGACCCGTTGACGGGCTTCTACCGCAGCGGTTGTTGTGAAACGGGCCCAGATGATGAAGGGTCTCATACGGTCTGCATCATTGCTTCTGAAGCGTTCCTAGCCTTCTCACGCTCCGTAGGAAATGATCTATCCACCCCCATGCCACAGTGGGGTTTTCCCGGATTGCAAGCGGGTGATCAGTGGTGCCTCTGTGCACCACGTTGGCAGGAAGCTCTGGAGGCGGGCACACCTCCGGCTGTCGTGCTTGAAGCAACCCACGAAGGGGCCCTGGAGTTCGTAAACCTCACAGACCTACAGGCTCACGCTGTTGATATCTGAAATTCGGTCCCAGGACCCGAAGGTCATAGATATGCTGGCTGTTTCCAATTCTGCTCAAATCCTGTGATCAGGGAGCCGGAGATTCACCATGCTCGAAACTATCGCCTTCGTTACCACCATTGTGTGCACACCATCAACTCCACCTACAGGATGGGAGTGGGAGATTGAGCCCCGTGAAATTGAAGTCGAGAACCTGGAGTTTGTTGAACTTGGCGACACGGGCACGCTCCTGACGAACTGGAGTGATGATCGCTTTGCGGCACGCTTCGTCCAAAACAAGTCAGGCGATGATGTCAGGGCTGAACAAAACGGACGTGGCAATGCGTACATGTTGGTGGTCGAAACTCCGGACGGAACCGTGGAACACGCATCGAATAGTTCCATGGGAACTCCCAGCCAAAATGTCCACCAATGGTTGGGCAAGCGAATTGATGCCACCCAGGTATCAACGCTTGGATTGCTCCGCCGGACCGAAGAAGGCACCCGCCTGATTTCTGAAGAGGCCATCGCTCAGGGTCGTTCAGAAGGCATCAATTTGATGCCTCTGGCAGTGGTCGGTGAATCGTTTTACTTTGATCT
>JAYZAT010000183.1:0-11185 GCA_036339555.1 Planctomycetota bacterium | reverse complement strand
GAGCGTCTGTCGTTCGACTTCCAGGGCTCGAAGAGATTCAGCTGTTGCCACCCGGGCCGCCCTGGTCGCTGGAATCAAGCGTGCGTTGTCGAGGACCTGCCGCATCGCCGTCTTCACATCAAGAATGACCTGCAGAAGCGTTCGGCGGTAATCCACCATCGCAGAACTTCGTTCCAGGCGTGACTGTCGGTAGACGGCCTCTGGAGCACGGTTGCCCAAGGGATACTCAAAGACAAGGCCAACCACATAGGAAATAAAATCGCCACCAAAGGATTCGCTGTAACCGTCGTGGTACGTCTCACCCAAACCTTGTGTGTTGACGCTGGCCTGTAAATCCAATTCTGGCAAGCGGCCGTTGTCGGCAACCACCTCGTTGATCTCGGCGATGTCGATCTCGTAGAGCGACTGGCGGACATCCGGACGGTTGGCAATGGCCACCAATAAGGATTCTCGTAATTCGAGCTCGATCGGGGTGTTCACCATTTCATCAATGGGCTCGAGGACCGCTTCGCCCGAGAGTGGTATAGCTGGATCATTCATCAATAGCTTGAGTTGGTCTGAAGCTTCCTTGACTGTTTGTTGCAGGCCAATGATGGCCGCGCGACGTTGTTCGACCGTTGCCACCGCCTGGGCCCAATCGGCGATGCTGGCGTCATAGTTCCGACGACGATCAATGATGTCCAGCAATTCTTCGGCAGCTTCGATCAGCCATTCCTGGATCGCCAGGTTGCGCCATGCAATTGCGAGGTTCCAATAGGCAACCTCGGCATCCGTAACGGTAGTGATCAGTTGACTACGCAGACCTTCGATCGCGGACTGTTCCATCTTCTGGGCGATGTACACATCGGCCAGATTCACCTCTTCGCCAAATCCACGCAGGATGGGCTGCTCAAGTTCCAGGGAGAAGATCGGTCGCACCCCGGGGTTGGGTGAGAATCTCAGGTCACCTTGGTTCTTCTGTAACTGACGATCAAGACTTGTGGAAAGTTTGACTGAGCCGCCTGTCGTGAGCTTCTTCGTTAATTCGACTTCGTATTGGAACTGCTCGATCCGGGATAAGCCAACGTTCAAGGCTTGCTTTCCGGATGTTGACACCTGCTGAACAACGGTGGTTGGTGTTCGGGAACGACCAAAGGAGATACCCGCACCGAGCACGATGTCAAAGACCGCAGCTGCTTGAATGAGCTCCTCGCGGCGAATCGCCGGCGTGAGACGGGCACCCTGCAAGTCGAGGTTGTTGAGCACAGAAGCCTGCACGGCTCGATCGAGGTCAATGACCAGACGCTCCGATTCCTGTCCTTGCAGATTCACGCCAAGCTTGGCATGCAAATCCGCTCCCGGGGGAACTGGGCTAAGGGCATCTAACTCATCCCGCCTCCGGGCCAGGATGTTTTCCACATCGCTTGGTTGATTTGTTACAGAATCCCGCTCAAGTTCTTCGACCTGCTGGAGTTCCTGTTCGATGATCCTCGTCAGGCCCTTGTCGAGATATGGACCATGATCCGGTCCATCCAGGGGAGAAGAACAGGCGGTCAAAAGGACTGGAAGCGGCAGGATGCTCGGTAGCCATCGCATGGCGGGTGGAATCGTACCGCGCTGCCGCCCCTTGGCCTTGAGACGGGGGTCGAAGCCAGGGCGGCCAATCCGCCGGGCGTAAGGGCCCCCGCCTGACTCTCGTCGCTTGTCCACCGGTTGCCCCCCATCAAAACCAACGCTAGCCTCGCGCGTATAGTCGTCCAAGGAGGGACTACCCATGACTACGCTCGGTCTGATCATTGCTTGCCTCTTCGCCCAGCAGCCTGCTATGCCGCCGGCGGATGAGCTCTACATCGTCAACGCAGATAACGCCGTCATTCGATGTGGAGGCGACCGAAACTACTACGCCTTCGTGGCAGCACCACCCCAATCGCTGGTGCATGTGAAGGAAGAGATGGCCAATTGGGGTCGTGTACCTGCCCATGGCCCCCTGTTCGCCGAAGCATGGGGATGGATTCGACATGCAACCGATGAACCCGGTCGATTCACTGTCGTGGACGAACGAACAGGGACCACTTTGGACACCATGCCCGTCTATGCCCCAGATCTCATGAATCCTGAACCCACCAAGGCCTGGCGGCCTGTGTGCATGTTGTCGATGGACAGCCGTGTGGACATCCTTGATTCCACAACTGAAATCCTGGATGGAAAAACCTACCACTTCTATAAGATTCGCCTTCCAAAGCAGGCGGAGGGTTGGATCAACATGGCCAACCTGCGACCAGCCACCACAGAAGAAGCTTTGGCTTGGTCAGGATCGACGATTTCACCCTCCATTGAAACCGTGGTGATGCAAGAGTCCGAAGCTGCCTCCCCAGCAGTCACTGTCGATCGTATTGAGACCCCTGTTGGCCAACCGTCTTACCTTGCCCGCTACCTTGCGAACCAACGTGCGGTGAAGACCGTTGTCATTGTGGAAGAGCCTGGCGAGGAATATGTCGTCGAATCTGGCCCTGTCGTAGTCGAAAACAACTACTTCAAGGGACTTGAGCAGCTGTACACCTCGGTACCAGCAACAGACATGTCCGATGATCTCATCTCGCGGCTGTGGGAAGCCTATGCCATCGTTGCGGAAGAGGATGTGGACTCTGACCCAGAGTCGGCGCAACTCGCCTCGATTCGAATGCGTCAATTAGAACTGGCGATTTGCCTGCGTGACCAGCAGCGGTCAATTGAAGATCTCAACGCCGTTGTGGACCTGGCAACCCGTGATGTCTCGGTCGTTCGGCAGTCCATTGATGCTCCAATCGACTACGCGGTCATCGGCCGCCTCAACGTTTCCAGCATCTTCACTGGTAGCGATGGCCGACCGGTGATGTACCGGGTTGAGGACCCTACCAGTGGTCGCACACTGGCCTACCTTGAACCAAATGTCTCACTTGATCTCGCTGCCATGATCGGGCAATGGATCGGTGTGGTTGGACCTATGAATTTTGATAGCCGTTGGCAGGTTCAGGTCATCGCTCCACAGCGTGTCGACCTGGTGGCTGCCAACATCTATTGAACGGCAATGGAGCTGATCGGGCTCGAACCGACGACTTCCTGCTTGCAAAGCAGGCGCTCTCCCAACTGAGCTACAGCCCCGTACTTCACAAGATAGTACGGCACTTGGTGTGGACCGGGTATCCCCCGACCCCTCACAATCTCAAAGAACGCCCTGCTCGTCGGGTTTCTCCGACGCAGGGCGATCTCCACGGGTAGACCAGCCTGCCACCAGACAGATCACCATGATGACCAAGAGGGCCAAGGTCAGCCAAAGAAATACATCATCCAGGATGCCTTCTTCTCCCACGGTTCCCCCAAGGATGGCCAAGATCACGATCGGAATGACCAACACCATGGAGGCGCGAAACCAATTCGAGGACCTTGGAGCTTTCTCGTTGGACATCGGTCGGATCCTTGCCTGGATGGATAAGGGAGCTGGAAAGAGAATGTGGATGTGATCAGTTGGGGTATGTCGGAGGTTGCTCTTGCAACCAATAGCTGTCGGCCTCAAATGGGCCACCCCAGAATGAAACCATGACCAAGCCGATCATGAATAAAGTAAAGACGACCAGGAGAATGGCCCAAGCCCGTCGTTCACACTTGTCCATGCCCTCGATGCGTTCGACCGTATCGTCGCCAGATGATCCCATCACATGCCTCCGTGGACTGACAGTTGTACCGCACTGGACACAGTCCTTCCACCCCCACGCTGTCCCGTGCCCAACAATCGCCTTGCTGTTGAAGGATTGAGCTTCCAAGGCATGCCGTGTGCCATATCCAGAGGTTTATCGTGGACAAATCGCCTATAGAGGCCGAAGGTTAACCAGACATCCCAGGCGTTATAGAGACTGAGTAGTTCCAACGCCTGGGTGTCCCCAGCCAACCAGTGGTTCCAGAGCAGGATGGCGGATTTTCCATCCATCCCACTGATCTCAGGAGGACGAGGCAAGCCACAGGATTCGGCCACTTTCTTCAGGCCGCCGCGGTGTCCTTGTTTCCAACCGTCATACATGACATCCCGATGTCGAGGGTGTGGTTCGACTCCGAGATCTTTGACAACAAACTTTTCATCGAAGTGGCGACCGTTAAAGGTCACGAGTTCCGCACATTCAAGCCAATGTGTTTGAAATTGGTGTTCTGAATCAACGTCTCGAACCCATCTGTGCCATGTGCCTTGGTAATACCAGCATGCTGTTGTCACAAGATCGTTTCGTCGAGACAACCCCGTAGTTTCAACATCCAGAACCATGGTGTTGTTCATGGTGTCATTCATGACATGGTTTCCTTCGTGAAATAGACGTCATATCGTACGATTTTTCCTTGATGACTTTGATCAACTGAGTCTGCCAATGGCGGATCGTCATCTGCTCGCTTCACAACAACTCTTTGCTTGGCAACTCGACGAGCAATGTCAAAAAGTTCCATAGTGTCTTGATCTCTGCCGACAAGTCGACGGAGCACCTGGGCTGGTTTCCGAGGCAGGGCTGATGTACGCCTTGGTTCGAACATGGGATCAAGATAGATCACATCGGGTCGATCAATATGAGGTTGTGACAACCACTCACGAGCGTCACCAAGGTGCACCTGAAGGCGGCCCTCAAAGACCTCGTACAGTGATGGATTCTCCATCGCATCTCGGACTGACTCCTCCAAGAGCAGTCCGATGACAGGATGCCGTTCGATCCCCAGGACCTCCCAGCCCAGGCAAGCCAGTAAGAAAGCGTCGTGACCCAATCCAGCGGTCGCATCGACAATGGTCCGAGCCGACCGGCCTATCGCCCGAGCAATGGGTTGTTTGTGGGACAGGCTGCCATTCCCAGTCCTCAGATCAATTCCACGAAAATCGATGGGCATTCCACGGCGGCGTGAGTGCTCATCCCACAGTTGGGCACTGTGTTCAAATAGAACGATTCGAAACTCCCCTGGTGGAACTCGAACACCCTCAACGCATTGGGAATTGAGCCTTCGAGCGAGTGCCGCCGCCTCTTCCTCCCGACCGTTCCAGCGGCATTGGACCGTCACCTTGACCGAGCTCAATGACATGGTGGCCCGACTATACTCGCCCCCATGCGGTTCACCTTGATAATCCTGGCCCTGTTTGGACTGTTCTTGTTGACTGGCTGCAGCCAGAAAAGACCTGCGCGAATCAATCACATTGTCTTCTTCAAGCTCAAGGATCCAGGGGACACGACCGAACTTATCCGGGATTGTGACCGGGATCTGGCAGACATCCCGGGCGTGACGTCGTACTACTGCGGCCAACACGGTGATTTTGGCCGTAAGAACGTACAAACCGACTACGACGTGGGTTTCTACGTCGGATTTGAGTCCGATGAGGCCTACCAGGCCTACCTCGCCGACCCAAACCATGTGGCAATTGTGGGGAAATGGAAGCCCCGGTGGGAGTGGATTCGCATCTATGACGTTGTTGACAACACGCCATGAGGGCTGAGACCGCTACACTGCAAGGTCTCATGGCAACGACTACCAAGAAAAAGAAGCGGAAAAAGAACGCACAGTTCAGGACAGCCAAGGGTAGTGATATCCACGAGCTCTATGAGTTGTCTGTCCAGGATCCTGAAGGTGAGATCGAGACAATTGATCGCATCTGGAAGGACCAGCGAGGTCGAACCGCTTGTTCTATGCGTGAAGACTTCTGTGGTACCGCTGCGGTAGCCCGGGAATGGGTCAAGAAACGACCAGACAATACGGCTATCGGAGTTGACCTTAGTCGAGAAGTACTTGATTGGTGCCGAGTACGAATCAATTCGAATCTGGATGAGGATGAGGCTGGTCGACTTGAGTTGATCGAAGGCGATGTCCTACTGACTCCAAGTAAACCTGTTGAAACACTTTTGGCATTCAACTTCAGCTATTTCCTCTTCAAGAAGAGGCAAGAGGTATTGGATTATTTCCGGCTCGTGAAAGATCAACTCACGGATGATGGTTTGTTCATTCTCGATGCATATGGTGGAAGTGACTCTTTCCTTGAAATGGAAGAAGATCGAGACCTCGATGGGTTCACATATGTCTGGGATCAACATCATTACGATCCAATCTCAGGTGATGTCATCAACCACATTCATTTTAAATTTGCTGATGGCACGAAGATCAAGAAAGCCTTTACGTATCACTGGCGACTCTGGACACTCCCTGAAATTCGTGAACTCCTGCTTGAGGCTGGGTTCCGCCGAGCTGTTGTGTATTGGGAAGGTACTGACCAAGAAACTGATGAAGGGAATGGTGTGTGGTCCGAGGCTGAAAAGGGTGAAGCCTGTGAGGGTTGGGTCGCCTATCTCGTTGGAATTAAATAGCACTCCATCTAGTACCAACCGTGTCCCTTATTGAAACCGCCATTCTGAATCGTCCCCTGGGTAGTTTGCTGACCAGCGAACTCGAGGCTGTTTCAGCCTTGTTCGACAGCCACCTGGCCAGCCGGGATGAGGATGTTAATGACCTCTGTGTTCATATTGAACGCTACCGAGGAAAGATGCTTCGTCCCACCCTTGTGGTGCTTTCCTCCTTGGCTGTGTCAGGATCAGGATCAGCAGACGATCTTGATGAACGTCAGCGTACGCTTGCCGCAGTTGTTGAAATGATCCATATGGCTACGTTGGTCCATGACGACATCTTGGATGAATCAGAAGTTCGCCGGGGTGGTGCCACGATTAATTCACTGCATGGCAATGAAGTCGCGGTCATGCTTGGTGACTACCTGATCTCGAAGGCTTTTCACCTCTGCTCAACCCTTGGTGATCCATCGATCAACCTGGCACTCGGAGAAGTCACAAACATCTTGTGTGAAGGTGAAGTGATCCAACTTCAACGCCGCAATGATATGACTATGACCGAATCCCTTTACCTGGATGTTGTGGGCCGCAAGACAGGATCTTTGATTGGTGCTTGTTGTCGTCTTGGAGGGGTTCTTGGAGGTGGTTCAGATTCTTGCTGTGCCGCATTACAGTCATTTGGACAGGACATGGGAGTCGCCTTCCAGATCACTGATGACGTCTTGGATCTTGTTGGAGAGACTGCTATCACAGGTAAAACTGTTGGACGCGATCTTGATCTTGGGAAAATGACGCTGCCACTCATTCGTCTCCGCGCTGAATTGGATGAAGTAGATCATGCCCGATTTGATCGAACCGTCCAATCACGTGATCGTTCTGGATTGCAGGATCTTCTCGACTCGTCCGAGGCCTTAGACTCGACTATGCAAGCAGCGCGTGATGTTGTTAGCCGGGCGAAATCCCAGTTAGAAATTCTGCCGCCAGGTCCGGCACTTGAGCTGATGCTTGAGCTGTCTGATGGTGTTTTGACACGTCATTCCTGATCCAGGCTTGCCTGAACTCAGGAAACCGTTAGCATGGGTGTTGCAAAGTCCCGGTCGCGTGAAAGCGCGGCCGCAGGAGATTCAACATGATTCCTCGACGGCCACCACATGGTGGACGTGTTGGTTTTCTGTACTGCCCTCCTTGGCGTGTCCAGGGAATAAGTGTCGGTGGCGAACAAACCATCGTCCAAGTACCGGAACTCGACATCAACTTCGACATCGGCATGTGTCCCCGGGTGGCATTGGCTGCCCCCTGGGTGGCGATCAGTCATGGGCATATGGACCATATTGGTGGCTTGCCCTACTACTTCAGCCAACGCTCCTTCCAAAAAATGCCTGGTGGCACCTGTGTCTGCCCCCCGGACATGCTTGAGCCTTTGGAGCGAATGCTGCATTCATGGACGCCTGTTGAACATCAGCAGACACCTTTTAAGCTCATCCCTTTGGGACATGAAGAGCAGACCGAGATCAAACCCTCGATCTACCTCAAGGCCGTCGAAATGCGACATACCGTGCCTGCAAACGGTTATGTCGTTGTCGAGCATCGCAGCAAACTCAAGGAGGATCTGGTGGACCTCCCCCAGGCTCGCCTGAAATCGCTTCGAGAAGCCGGGGAGACTATTACCAGGACCCTGGAGATCCCCCTGGTGGCCTATACAGGCGATACAGACCAGACTCCCAACCTCCTCAGGGAGGATTTCAGGAAAGCCCGGCTTGTCATCACCGAATGTACTTTTTTTGATGAGGGCCATCGCCAGCGGGCCAGGATCGGCAACCACTTGCACCTACAGGATCTAGCGGAACTTCTCGAGGCTTGGGAGGCCGAAACCATTGTGATTGTTCATACCTCCAGGAGAACCCGTATTGAGCATGCCCGGGAGCAAACCCGCGAAGCGTTGGGTGAAAAAGCCATGGAACGGATCCATTTTCTGATGGATCACCGCCGAAACCGGCTCCGGTACGACCAGCAGATTACGGATGTCAATTCACTATCCGTCGATTGAGTTGTTGACGAACATGGCCTCGGCATCGTAAGTTCGTCGAGCGCCTTTAGTGGTTGGCTGGGGTCGCAACTGACCGAAACGGGGGGGATGTTGAGAAGGGGACTAGGAAGAATGCCTTTAGTTGAACCGCGTGTCATGGAGGCGCTTCTTGCCTATTTGCGCAGTAATTGTGCACAGATGTGTAGGCATTGGTTCAACGAAATTGAGGTGGTTGAGCTTTCCCAAGGAACCTTGACACTTCTGGTTAAAGAACAAGTTCGCCTGAAGTACCTCCAACGATGTTGTGTTGAACAATTCACCGAAGCTGCACAATCGGCGACTGGTCGCCTCCTGGCAGTTGAGTTTGTTGGTGAAGACACCCGTGTCGAACGGGCTGAAGATGTTGTTACGACTGGTGTGTTTACGCAGCCAGAACTCGATGAGGAAATGATCCTCAGCCCTGATTACACCTTTGATAGCTTCGTTGTGGGTCCTGATAACAGGCTTGCGCACGCTGCTTCTTTAGCTGTAGCGCAGAAACCGGGAAAGGCTTACAACCCATTCTTTGTACATGGTGGTGTTGGTCTTGGAAAAACCCATCTTCTCCAAGCTATCTGCCAGATGGCAATGCGAGTCCATGGTGGGATGCGCATTTTCTATACCTCTTGTAATGGCTTCATGAATCACTTTATGGAAGCTGTTCAATCTGGACAGATGGCAGATTTCCGTCACCGTTTCCGAAACTTTGATTTATTGATCGTGGATGACATCCATGATCTCTCCAAGCGTGGTCCATCCCAGGAAGAGTTCTTCCATACGTTCAACACGCTGTATCAAGCGGGTCGCCAAATCGTGTTGAGTTCGGATGCTCCGCCGAATGAAATACCTGACTTGGAAGAGCGGCTTACCAGCCGTTTCAATTGTGGTCTGGTGGCCAATGTTGAGCGTCCTTGCTATGAAACAAGGGTTGCTATCGTGCGAAGTAAGGCCTTGATGCGGAATGTTGATCTCCCAGACGACTGTGCCGCCTACATCGCCTCTCGACTGGATTCGAATATCCGCGAACTGGAAGGTGCTATCACCAAGCTTCAAGGTCTGTCGTTGCTTGAACAAGCTCCGATCGACCTTGAACTATGTAAGAAAGCTATTGGCGAGCAAGAGTCCTCAACCCCAGGTAGTCCCACCACGATCCAGGAAATTCTCAACACGATCAGCAGTTACTACGGACTTCGTATCACTGATCTGCTTTCAAAGCGTCGGCATAAGTCCATTGCACTTCCTCGACAGATTGGGATGTATCTCGCTCGAAAGCACACGCGTTTCAGCCTTGGTGAAATTGGTGGCTATTTCGGAGGCCGTGATCACACGACAGTCATGCATGCCATCCGAAGTATTGATTCGAGAAGAACCGGCGATCGTCACCTGGATGATGAAGTTCGACGCCTCGAAGAGCTCATCGTGCACCCTGCTTCACCCATAACAAACAGTTGAGTGTGTTCAGACACGCCTCCAGGCAGGGTCGATTGAATCCCAATCCTTGTGCGTGGTTTCTTGGCAAACTGTTGCCCTAGCGTCACAGCATGTCGATCAAACTCAACCCTCAAACACTTCCGTGGATTCTTGAACCAGGTATGAACTGAATTGGATACAGGGGTCGCCAAACATAAATAGGGCGATTGACAGGTTTTTCACATGCGGGTGGTTGTTCCAAGGTGTTCTGAATTCACGTCTTGCTATTCGAATTCCTGATTCATCCACGAATCAACAGGACGACTACTAGGGAAGAAGAGATAAAGACTCATCTCCTTCTTCTTCTGAAGGGCTGACAGTTGGAACACCAAACAGTCTGCCTTTGAGCAACTATGTCGTCCTTGAGGAGTTGTCCACAACTCACACACAACTCACCGGATCGGCCATAGACCTGGTGGGTTGAAGCGAATGTCCCCTCTTGGCCTGTTGAATCAAGCCAGGAACGAACCGTGGAGCCTCCCATGGTGATTGCTTTCTGAAGTATCCCCACCATCTCCGCAACCAAGACATGGATTTCACCCTTTCTCAAGGTGCCTGCAGGCTGGTTTGGGTGGAGCTTTGCCCTGAACAGGGTCTCATCCACGTAGATATTTCCCATGCCAGCTAGGACCACCTGATCCAGCAACGCAGATTTGATTCCTCGAGAGCGACCAGAGAGGCGTTCAGCCAACGTTTCTGGGTTCACACTCAATGCATCCGGACCCAGTTGCCTCCAGCGGCGACTCAGGAGCTGTTTACGGGAAGCCAAGGTCCAGAGCCCTCCGAACCGCCTCGGGTCGATGAACCGGATCTCCCGGGCTCCTGGGCCCCCACGAAGCTTCCAGACGCAATGGGTGTGTGGTTCCTCCTCATCTGGCTCCCCAGGCTCGATCACCTGGACTCGTCCAGACATTCCCAGGTGGATGCAGAGTATTCGTCCATCATCAACTTCAATTGCCAGCTGCTTCCCTTTTCTGTCAAGCTTCAGAATCGTCCCTCCAAGCAGGAGATCCTTGGGCGTGGGAGCAGAAATTGAACCTACACCACTCGGATTAACCACATCAGGGCGATGAAGCTGGACCTCATTAACGGTGGCACCCTGAATACTTGATCGCAAATGCCGACAGAGATGTTCGACTTCTGGAAGTTCAGGCATGTTCTAAATTCCCACGAGCTGGTCACATTCAGAGCTGTAGAGGCATACTCTTGTGATAACCCTGTGAAGCCAGAAGTATACTCAGGTGTCGATGTGATTCCATGACGCAATTGATGCAATCAGAAGGGAATCAGGAGATCAATTCCAATGGATGAAACAGGTCAGGACAGCACATCTCAATCA
>JAYZAT010000182.1:0-18616 GCA_036339555.1 Planctomycetota bacterium | reverse complement strand
CGGTCATTTCCAACCGTGAATTGTTTTGTTGTTCGCCTCGTGGTCATCAGTGGGATTGTAGCAGTGCTTTGCTACAGATCTCATTCAAGCCTGATCGATTCGATGTATGACAAGCTCACCGAGCCGCTGGGTCAATTCAGTGGCGCCAGGATGACCTGTTGAGGTCGCGATGGCCTTTTCCAGGGCAGTCCGTCGATTCCGAGCGACTGCCGTGGCCTCCTCGACATCTGCAGCGGCATCAATGAGCAGGAGTGCTTCAAGTGCCCGTCTGATGGCGTGGTTCTTTTCCTGGTTGGTTTTCGCCTGGGAGAGATCTTGGATGCCTTGGTCGATCATTCGGCTGACCACAGCGATGAAGAGCGATGTTTTACCGGGGAAGTGGCGATACAGAACAGGCTCAGTTACGCCGGAGGCCTGGGCGAGATCACGTGTTCCGGTGGCATGTAGACCGGCATGGACAAAGACCATCTCGGCCGCATCAAGGATCGCTTCACGCCGCTCGGCAGCAGCCAATCGCGTGGTCGGGCGTGAAGCGGATGGCTCAGTTGGCATGCGTGTCCTGTTGCTCAGCGGCAGCCTCGGGGTGGATTGGAAGATCCGCCTCCTGGCCTGGAAGCAGAAGTTCCGAGGACGGGGTGCCTTCTGGAATAGGGGTGCCATCTTTGCGAGTTGGAATGTGCTGAGGGTTGGCCTTCTCATGGGCAGCCAACTTCTTCTCAAGCGATTCGCGTTCGCTCTCTTCAAGTTCCTTCCATTTGCCGCGGCCACGGCACTTGGGGAATCCGGAGCAACCCAGCCATGGACCTCGTTTACCGTTACGCAGATTCAACGTGCGGTCGCACTTGCTGCAGGGCAGATCGGTTCCGAGTGGCGGAATCGACGGGTACTTCACACCACCGTTCTTGTCGAGGTTGACGACGTACTTCACATCCGGGTACTGCGTGGAGGCGATGAAGGGTCCGAATCGCCCGTTGCGCAGGACCATGTCGGATCCTTCCGAACAGGCGACATCGACCGTCTGCTGGAGCAATGGCCGGCCTTCACGATCGATCGTGGTGGCAAACTCGCAGTCGGGATAGGTTCCACACGAGAGAAACTTGCCGTTGCGACCCAGGCGGTACGCGGTTCGTGCCCCGCACTCCGGGCAGGTATAGGGAGCGGGCTCCAGTTCAGCCCGTGCATGTGACATGTTCTCCAGCGCATGGTCCAGGGCATCTGAAAACGGTCGGTAGAACTCATGCAGCGTGGCAATCCAGTTGGCGTCACCCGTGGCGATTCGGTCGAGATCGGCTTCCATCGATCTCGTGTAGCCCAGGTCCATCAACTGCGGGAAGGCTTCGATGAGCTTGTCGGTGACGACTTCGCCAATGTCAGTCGGGTGGAAGGCGCGATCGATCTTCTCAACGTATTTGCGTTTCTGGATCACTTCGATGATCGAGGCGTAGGTCGACGGGCGACCAATGCCCTCATGTTCCATGTACTTCACCAAGCTCGCTTCGTTGAATCGTGGCGGTGGTGAGGTGAAACGCTGTTCCGGGGCCATGCTGAAGGGCGCGAACAACTGACCTTCCTCGACTGGAGGGAGCGTCTGCTCGCGATCCGAAGAGGGGACGCCGGCAATCTTGTAAAAACCATCGAACACGAGTGTTCGTCCGCTGCATCGGAAGGACACACCAGTTTTCTTGTCGTCCCGTAAGAGTTTGATGTCTGTTCGATTCCAGACAGCAGGAACCATCTGGCTGGATACGAACTGTCGCCAGATCAGACCATACAACTTGCGGAGTTCTTCCTTGACGGATGATGGGAGCGAATCGGGGTGACGCGAAGGATCTGTTGGACGGATCGCTTCGTGTGCTTCCTGCGCGTCACGATTGGAGGTGGAATACTGGATGGGCTTTTCGGGGAGATAGTCCGGTCCACAACTCGACTGGATGTATTCGCGTGCGGCATCCATGGCTTCGGGTGACAGGTGTGTCGAGTCGGTTCGCATGTAGGTGATCAGGCCGACCTCACCTTCGCGAGGAAGCTTGATTCCTTGGTAGAGCGCCTGGGCTGCTCCCATCGTTCGAGAGGCCGTGAACCCCAGGGTGTTGGCGGCAGCGGCCTGGAGTGACGTTGTGATAAATGGCGCATGCGGTCGTGACCGCGATTGTTTGCGTTCGATACTCGACACTCGGTAACGCGTGTCTGGATCGATGTCACCCTTGATCAGGATCTTCCGAGTGGCTGGTCCCTTGCCGTCTGGGTCGGGTGTGATTTCCAACGTGGGATCGCGGAGGCCGATTCGATCTGCCAAGTCGATCAGTTTCTTGCCATGTGCCTCATCGCCCGGGCCCTTGGCCTCGAAGCCATCGGCTGTAATCCGGAGATCGAAACGCGTGCCGTCAATCTCGTGCAGGCTGCCCGAGATCGCGGACTTGCTGCTCAACCATTCATTTTGCTTCTTCTTGCTCGGGGGATTGTCTCGCTCATCCCGTTGGGCCAGGAACGTATCCCAGGCATCACCCAGCTTGTTGGATTCCGAAGCGTTTGCCGTGAAACGACCGGTCACCTGCCAGTACTCATCTGGAACAAAGGCCCGAATCTCACGTTCCCTTTCCACGACCATGCGCACGGCGACGGATTGCACCCGTCCGGCGCTCAGTCCGCGGGCGACTCGCTTCCAGAGGAGGGGGGAAACTTGGTAGCCGACAATGCGATCCACAATCCGACGTGTCTGTTGAGCATTCACCCGATCGAGATCGATGGACAGCGGCTCTTCAAAGGCTCGGGCGATTTCTTTTTTCGTGATGGCGTTGAACTTGACCCGTTGGGCTTGCTCCGGTTCCACGCCAAGGCATTCGGCCAGATGCCACGCAATCGCCTCGCCTTCCCGGTCAAGGTCCGTTGCGAACCAGACCACATCAGCAGCCTTGGCCAACTTCTTCAGTTGGGTAATGACCTTCTTGGCATCCTTGGTCACCTCGTAGGTCGGCTTGAAGTCATTCTCAAGGTCCACACCAGGAACGGCTTCGCCCTTGGCAGATCTGGGCAGATCTCGGACATGTCCAATCGAGGCTTCCACGACAAACTCAGACCCCAGGTATTTGGAGATGGTCTTTGCCTTGGCCGGGGATTCGACGATGACGAGGTTCTTGGACATGAAGGGGGATTGCGATGCCGTAGCGGATCAACTCGTGTATAGAGGTATGAAATTGGAGACGGGGCAGTATTGAAGCGACCGAACGGGGCCTGTCAAGCCAGTTTTTTCAACAGACCCTTTGCAATTGCATCTTCTCGGACCTTCTCAGGGGTTGATGAGTGGGTGGGCTAAAGACGACTCAACTGCTTTATTTACAATGAGTTGCATGTCGTCCGAAGGGCACTCGATCCAGCATCCTTCAACCTGGGCCTGAAATCTTTTCAGCCACGTCCTTTGTTGCTTGGCAAATCGACGTGTTCGGACCTTGATCTGCTCGACCGCTTCCTCCAGGGTGGTCTGCCCCTGGATGTGATCAACGAGTTGCCGGTAGCCCAGGGCTTCAATCGCCTGGGGTCCAAGTCGGTTGGCTCGGTGAAGCGTTTCGACTTCCACCAGCAAGCCTGCCTCCATCATGGATCGAACCCGTGCATTGATCCGAGGATTGATGACCTCCGCGGGGTAATTCAGACCAATGAGCACGGTATCTGCTCGGCCTGAGGAACGGTCCCACTGGGCTTGCTTGGCGGATATGGGCTCGCCGGTCAACTGGTGAAACTCCAGGGCTCGGATCGTGCGACGCCGATCATTGGCATGAATTCGGCTGGCAGCTTCCGGATCGGCTTGTTGCAAGGCTTTGTGTAACGCTTCGGTATCCAGAGCCTGGAGTTGGGAACGCAATCCTTCGTCCGGGGCTGGACCGTCCATCAATCCTGATAAGAAGGCCTGGATATAGAGGTTGGTGCCACCCACGATGATGGGATGGCGATTCCTACTTTGAATGTCGAGCACGGCTTCTTCTGCGAGTCCTAGCCAATGGTCAACGGTAAACGGCTCGTCTGGTTCGGCAATATCCAGCAGGTGGTGTCGGATTTCATCTTGTTCATTCGGTGTGGGTTTGGCTGTCCCAATATCCATGCCTCGGTAGACCTGCATCGAATCAGCCACCACGCACTCGCCGCCTCGAGGTAAAGACCTGGCCAGTGACAGTGAAATGGCCGTTTTGCCCCCGGCCGTGGGACCGACGATCACGATGCAGGCGGGTGGTGGGGGCTGGTCATTCATGGCGTGCATACGCTCCGCGGCGTTGAGACGGTACCGTACGTTGCCGGAGCGATCCCCATGGCAAAGCAATCCGTTCAAGACATCTCCCTCAAGGGTCTCCGCGTCCTCATGCGAGTGGATTTCAATGTTCCGTTGGATGCCAATGGCACGATTATCGATGACCGCCGCATCCGGATGGCCCTCCCGAGTATCCAACGTGTGTTGGACCAGGGTGGACGCCTGATCCTGATCAGTCACTTGGGAAGACCTGGAGGCACGGGGCCTGAGCCGGCGTTCAGCCTTCGTCCAGTTGCGGTACGACTGGATGAATTGCTTGGCCAAAATCACACCGTGCAGTTTGCGACTGAGTGCGTGGGGCCCAAGGCTGATGAGGCCGTGAATGCTGTCGAACCGGGGCATGCCGTTGTCCTTGAAAACCTGCGATTTCATGCAGAAGAAAAGGCCAACGATCCCGGGTTTGCTGCGGCCCTCGCTTCACACGGGGATGTGTATGTCAATGATGCCTTTGGAACAGCCCATCGTGATCATGCTTCGATGGTTGGTGTACCAGAACAAATGCAAGGGAAACCTCGCGTTGCCGGGCTCTTGATGATGAAGGAACTGGAGTATTTGTCGACCGCCATCAAAGAAGCCAAGCCGCCGTTCTTTGCAGTGCTCGGGGGGGCGAAAGTTTCGGACAAGCTCTGCGCCATTCAATACCTGCTGGATCTCGTGGATGAAATCTTGGTCGGGGGAGCCATGGCGTACACCTTCTTGGCTTCCGAGGGCCATGCTGTTGGCAACAGCCTGGTCGAGCAAGACATGATCGCAACCGCTCGCGACCTCCTTGCGAGCGCGAAGGAGGCGAACAAGACGATCCGTCTACCTGAAGATCATCAGTGTGCGGAATCGATCGAGGATGGAGACAAGGTACGGATCTGTGAAATTGGGATTCCTCCGGGATTGATGGGCTTGGACGTTGGTCCTGAAACAGCCCAAGCCTGGAAGCGGGAGATCACTAAAGCGAAAACGGTTGTCTGGAATGGCCCCTTGGGGGTGTGTGAACATCCCCCCTTCGACCAAGGATCCCGCGCTGTTGCCGAGGGAATCGTGAAGGCGACTCGACATCATGCTGTCAGCATCGTGGGTGGGGGAGAAACTGCGGCAGCGGTGGAGGCGTTTGATCTGGCGGGCAAAATAAGCCATGTCTCGACGGGGGGTGGTGCCAGCCAGAAAATTCGAGAGGGGGTTTCTTTCAGGAGCGTGGATTTACTGGAAGAGGCTTGATGCCTTCCTGGGGCATTCTGGGCTTCTGTGGCTATACTCGATGAGACCGTTCTAAATGCCCATTGTCTAGTAGTTGGAAGGCCACTGAGATGACGAATTTAATCAAACTAAAACTGCTCATGGGACTCATGCTGGTCATGTGCATTGCCTTGACCGCAACGACACTTCATGCAGCAGATGATGGTGACCTGAAGCTTGGCGAGGAAATGCCCGAATACACAAAGGGCATCGACTGGCTCAAGAAGCTTGAAGACACGTCCCCTGAAATTGGGAGCAGGCCCCTTGTCATTGAATTTTGGGCTACTTGGTGCGGACCTTGCAAGGCTGCGATTCCCCATCTCACCAAGCTGCAGAACAGATACGGTGCTGAACAGTTATCCGTCATCGGCTTAACGGTTCCGGATGATCGGCAGTCGGGAGCAGACATCAAGAGATTCGTTCAGCGGCAAGGCTCTCGAATGGACTATTGGGTTGGCACCTTTGGGGACAAGGACACAAGTGAAGCGATGAAAGCAGCGGGAAAGGCTGGCTTTCTTCCGCTTGTCCTCATCATCGGGTTAGAGGGACGCATCCAATACATTGGGCATCCCATGGATCCCAATTTCGACCGGATTCTCGATTTGGTAGTGAAGGGCCGTTACGACTACAAGAGCGCGAAGAAGGCCAAAAAGCACCTCGATGAAATTAAACGAGCCCGTAGGCTGAAGAACTGGGGCCAGTACTACAAGCTGTCGCAGGAGGTTCTGGAGATCAATCCCAAGACCTTCTACGAGATCTACCTTGACCATTTTGATGTTGAATTGTTGGAGCGCAACAATCCCGAGAAGGCCTATGCGGAAGCTCAAAAGCTCGTGATCGAACGATCGGATGATCCACATATGCTGGCATGGCTTTCGGAGCACATTGCTACCAATCCAGATATTCCGGATGACAAGCGAGACCTGGACGTGGCCCTTGAGATCGTGGTGGCTGCACGGCAATCAGGCGGTGAGAGTGATCCAGTGCTCATGGCCATGGAAGCGAAGATTCGCATGACTCGAGGGGAATTGGAGGATGCGATTCGTCTGCAAAGACGTGCCTATATGGCGGCCCCGACAGGCAGCAAGCCAAATTACAAGCGTGACCTCCAGGATTACAAGTCTCAGTTCAAGCGTTTACAGGAAACTGAATGACGAGAAGTGCGATGATCGATCACAACAAGGCGTCACTCTTCTCCGCTCCGAGAGGCGTCCCCCTGGTCGCGCCATCTATCTTGTCAGCTGATTTCGGTGTGCTTGCGGACGAATGTCGTGCCGTCCTGAACCAGGGCGCGGATCTCCTTCACTTGGATGTGATGGATGGTCATTTTGTTCCCAACCTTTCGATGGGACCAGCCCTGTGCGGGGCCGTCCGCCGTCACTTTCCAACGACCTTCCTGGACGTGCACATGATGGTGACCAATCCGGGGTCATTCGTGGTGCCCTTCGCCCAGGCGGGTGCAGACAACTTCACCATTCACGTCGAGTGTGATGAGGACCCTCGGACCCTGGCGGATGCAATCCACGCCGCGGGCATGACCGCAGGATTGGCGATCAAGCCCGAGACGGACTTCGCACGTATGGAACCTCTGGTGGAACACTTCGACTTATTGCTGGTCATGAGCGTGCACCCGGGGTTCTCGGGACAAGCCTTCATCCCGGAGGTCCTGGAAACGACCAAGCGACTTCATGCGATGGTGGGCGAGAACCAGCACATCGAAATGGACGGTGGGGTCGATCCGGAGACGGCAGTGGAGTGTCGGGCTGCAGGTTGTGATGTGCTTGTCTCGGCGTCGGCCATCTTCAAGCAGCCCGATTACGGCCGGACGATCAAATTGCTTCGGGGCAGCTGATCGGGCCTCATGGACACTCCCTGGACCCTCCAGTGGCATTTTCATCACGAATCTGGACGGCTGAGCCCCCTTGGAGGACGATGTTGCCTGAATCGTAGGTGACGATGTCGGTCACCCGTACCGTTGGAGGCAGCACGCCATGACCGAGGCTACCCATCGATCCTGGACCGACGTCGAGGTCGGAACCCCAACCGGGAAGAAACCAGTTCCCGAGGGCTTGTGGCTGAGATGCCCAGGGTGTGGGGCGATCCTCTTCCGTCGCTCCCTGGAAAACAACCAGCAAGTCTGCCCCGAGTGTGCCCATCACTTCCGGCTCCCAGCGCTTGACCGAATTCGATTGCTGGTTGATCCCGGGAGTTTCGTTCCTATCGACGAGGCACTTCAATCACAAGATCCGTTGGAGTTCGTTGACCTCAAGCCCTATTCCGAACGACTGGAAGCCGCTAAGGCGAAAACCGGAACGAACGAGGCCGTGCATTGTGGAACCGGGTTCATCAAGGGTCGTAAGGTCATTCTTGCTGTCATGGACTTCACGTTCCTTGGCGGCTCCATGGGATCCGTCGTCGGTGAGAAGATCGTACGGGCCGTGGAAGCAGCCTCCAGCGAGGACCTTCCTCTCATCGTGGTGTCGGCTTCTGGTGGTGCTCGGATGATGGAGTCAGGTTTGTCACTCATGCAGATGGCTAAGACATCTGCTGCACTGGCTCGCTTTGACGAAATGGGTGGGTTGTATATCTCTGTCTTGACCGATCCGACTACGGGTGGTGTGACGGCGAGTTTCGCTATGCTTGGCGATGTTATTTTGGCTGAACCACGGGCATTAATTGGATTCGCAGGTCCACGGGTAATCCAGCAGACCATTCGACAGGATCTGCCTGACGGATTCCAGCGATCAGAATTCCTCCTCCAGTGTGGTTTCCTCGATCGTGTGGTGGATCGACGAGACCTTCGCAGCGAGATCAGCAGTCTCATTGACTATGCCGGAAAGTAGACCCACCGGATCAACGGTGATCAGACGCAGTGATTCGCTTCTGCTCACACTTGTGTTGTTGTCGCTGTCTGGTGCTGCGTGGCTCCTCTCATGGCCACCGATCGATCTTTGGCCCATGTCCTTTCTGTGGGCAGCATTGCTCATACGGGCAGCCATTGGGGCACGCCATGCCTGGTTGTTGAGCGTGGCTTGTCTGTTGATCTACGTGGTCTGTTGGGGATGGCTCTTACGCTGGTCAAGCAATGTGTCCGTCGCTGGGTACCCGGCCATGGTGATCTATTCGGCTGTCTGGATGGTCTTCTTCGCCCTCTTGCTGCGGCGACTGGAGCATCGCAGGCCATTGTTGAATTGTCCCTTGGCAATCACGGCTCCGATTACCTGGATCGCCTTGGAATATCTCCGTGCAGAGATCCTGTTTGGTGCGTGGCCCTGGTATCTCGCGGGACATCCTCTGATCGAGTGGCCAGTGATCTGCCAGGTGGCGGATCTTGGTGGCGTCTGGTTGGTGAGCATGCTGGTGTTGTGTATCGGTGCTGCGGGGGCGGAGTGGATGCGGCCACACCCACGGTCTGGTCAGGCCATGACCTCGTCCATCCTGGCTGCCTGTGCGTTGTTGATTTCCATTGGGTGGGGTGTGTTCAGCCTGGCCCATCGTGCAGAACCTGTGATGGGTCGATTTCTCCTCGTGCAGACCAATGTGCCCCAGGACAACAAGCTTCGTTGGACCATCGAAGAGCAGGTTGAAGACTTGGGTTCATTCATGGAGCTGACGGCAGGAAGTTTGAAGTCCGTGGGTGGGGCTGATGTTGTGATCTGGCCGGAATCCATGGTGCCGGGCATTGGATTTGATGAGTCCATGCATGAGTCCCTGAAGGCGCTGAATGTCACGTTCAGTGGTTTGCCCTCAGGGTTTTGGCGAGATCAGATGAGAACCTTTTCGAATGCCATCGATACACCCATGATCATCGGAACCAATACTTGGGCCGGAGAATTGGATGTCTTGGATGAGGACAGTGGTGGTTTCTTGGATCCCGAGTGGCAATTCAATAGCGTGGTTCTTCTGGAGCCGGCGGGCGTACAGCCCTATCACAAGATTTTCCCAACTCCCTTTGGAGAGCGACTTCCGTGGATCGATGCCTGGCCATGGTTGCGTGCAAAGCTCCTGGCACTCGGTGCCAGTGGGCTGAGTTTACAACTCGATGCTGGGCCTCCAATGGTCCCTATAGAACTCACGCTCAATGATGGAACCGCCTACCGCTTGGCAACTCCCATCTGCTTTGAATCGACGGTGCCGAGCATCACGCGTGATTTGGTCCGGGAGAGGGAGGCGGGCCTCGCTCCCTCAGATTTAATTGTCAATATTTCGAACGATGGTTGGTTCGGAAATGTCGATGGCGGGCGATTGAGCCACGCACAGGCAGCACGATTTCGTTGCATTGAATTGCGGCGACCTATGCTGCGATGTGCGAATACGGGGCAGACAGCCTGGTTCGATTCGGCGGGTCGGGTGGTAGATTCCCTACCTCTTCAGGAAGCAGGGAGCATGCTTGCGGAGCCTCGACTCGACTCCCGGCGTACGCTGTATGGGATGATCGGAAACCTGGTGCCAGTCATGTGTCTGGTTTTCATCATCATGTGTTTCCTGGTTTCGTTCGAAGCAAGAAGGCTGAAACGATGATGTACAGCTCACGATTCCTGGCCCTCGCCCTGATCTTGCTGGCCATCGTGCTTTCTGCCTGCGCGGATGAGCACAAGCCGAGCCAGTGGAGTTCTCGCGACCAAAGTATTGTCCCGACAACCAATGACCCCACAGCCTTGCATACGACCAAATCCAGCGGTCCACCTTTGGCAGTGCAGAATCCAGATCTCCAGATCGCTGCCATTGAGGTTCTGGACCAGGCTGCTGTATCCGATGATGCGCTCATGCGGGCTAACGCCATCGAAGCACTTCAGTCCACCACTGAGCCGTTGCGTGAAGCGGTATTGCGAGGCTTGGTGGATCCCAATGAAGGGGTTCGCTTTGTTGCGGCGATGTCGGTTGGTCGGGGCAACCTGTGTGGAGTCTCTCATCTCCTCCGGCCGTTGCTTGAGGACCCTTCCAATTCTGTTCGAGCGGCTGCGATTTACGCCATGGCAAGCTGCGGCGATGAAGTGGACATTAACCCGTTGGCTGGTTACATCATCAGTGATCGTTCGGCAGATCGTGCCAACGCCGCTATGGTTCTGGCGGAGTTGGGCAACAACACTGCCATCCCTGTGATCCGCAACGGAATGGGCCGTGATTTCAGGTCCTATGATCCGGCTCGATCCCGGACCATTGATCTTCTTATGGCCGAGTCTCTGGTCCGCCTGGGTGACAGGCGGGAGTTGGAAGCGATTCGAGCAGCGCTCTTTGCGCCACCTGAGCACAGTGAAATGACCGCCCTGGCATGTCAGATGCTTGCGAGGCTCGATGATCGTGCTGCGATCCCGAACATGTACGACCTGGCCTCGGGAGAGGGCCCCCGGAAGGCGGGCCCTGAGCTCCGCCTGGTGGCTGCGACGGCTCTGGCTCAACTCCAGCCCGATCTGGTGCCCATGGAGCTTGTCATCACACAATTGGGCTCTGAACAGCCTGGTGTCAGGCTTCAGGTGGCCAATGTGCTCGGTGGGCTTGGCAACCCTGATTATGAGCCCCAATTGGCCATACTGCTCAATGATGAGGATCCTCACGTCCAGGTGGCCTCTGCAGCTGCCATCCTGAAGGTGGGCCAGCGGATTGCTGCTCGCTGATTATCTCAATTCAGAGGGACGGCGGAATTTCGTATGTCCGTATCCAGGCGGTATGATTGACAGGTGCCCCGGGAAGGGGCTACAAGACGCAGCTTGTTGGTTCTTCGTCGTCCCCCGGACGGACCAGCATCGTCTCCAGGGCGAATTGCGGAAACAGGAACGGAGCGAGGCTTCCAGTGCATATTCTGACCAAGGTATTCATCGTTCTGATTACGTTGTTGGCCATCTTCTTGGTGCCACTCGTAGTCGTTTCGGCCAAGAACCAAGTGGCTTGGAAAACCCGGGCTCTCCAGACGGATGCCGATCGCGAGGCAGCACGCCAGCAGTTAAACCAAGCACGCAGCTCGCACACGACTGAGGTTGCTCGCCTGACGTCCGAAGCCAGCAATTACTCACAACATCTGGCGACACTTGATGCTCAACTGACAGCGAGTCAGGAAGCACGTCGCAGCATGGAAGATGATCTTCTGGCAAGCCGTTCATCCGCCTCTAACCAGGGTGCTATGAACAGGTCCCTGTCTAAGAGCTTGCAGGCCAGTACCGACTTGACACATGGCCTGGTCAGCCGTGTTGGTGAGCTCCGGACACGTGCCCTGACGGCCGAAGAACGACGCGTTGAACTCGATGAGGCCTTACGAGATCTCAACAGTCGATTGGAGACCGCTGTTGCAGCACAGCGAGCCCTTCAGGAAGAGATCTCGAAGCTCAAGGATGAAAAAGAAAACGCCAAGTCTCGCATCGCGGCCTACGTGGCTCGCTTTGGCGCCCTTGAAGACCAGTCCCATGAAGAGACCGAGGGTTTGGCACCAGATCGGACGCTTGATGCGACCATCCTGGATGTGCGACGAGTTGGGGATCGAACCCTCGCTGAGATCGACGCAGGATCTCGTGATGGTGTGAAGCCCGGCTGGGTCATGACGATCGGTGACAATGGGATCTTCATTGGGCGGCTGCGGATCACCAATGTGGACATCAATCGTTCCACCGGCGTGATCACGCTGGAAGACCCCACTCGAGGGTTGGTGGAGACCGGTCAACGAGCCTACGCACTGCTGGGTCAGAACTGAGCACCTGGAGGATCGCCCGATGGCAAGTCGATTTGGAAATACCTCCGGTCAAGCCGGCCAAGGCGGCCAAGTCAACGTTTATACGGCCCTGACGCTGGTGGGCTTCCTAATCATGCTGGTTGGCGTGGTGTGGATGATCTTCCACAACATGGATTACTCCAAGGACTTCAAGACAGGGTCTGAGGGTGGTGTTTTCACCATCCTCGATCAGGGTCGCTGATCACCTCAGAATCTCATGGGTTGCCGTCCTCTCCTCAGGCGGTGGTTGTCGTATGATGCCACGTCCGTCAGGAAGCAGGGGACCACGATGTTGGATCGTATTCTGAATTGGTTCAGCGTGGACATGGGTATCGACCTAGGCACGTGTAACACTCTGGTTGCCGTGCGGGGTGAAGGCATCATCCTGAACGAGCCATCAGTGGTTGCAGTCAAGCGTGGGACCAACCGCGTTCTGAACAACGGAAATGCCGTGGGTTGGCAAGCCAAGGAGATGCTTGGCAAGACACCAGGATCGATCAGCGCGATTCGTCCATTGAAAGATGGCGTGATCAGCGATTTTGAAATCACCGAGGCGATGCTCAGCTACTTCATCCGAAAAGCAACAGGCAAGCGTGTCGTTAGCCCACGTGTTGTGATTGCTGTTCCCAGTGGTATCACAGCCGTGGAGAAACGAGCTGTCCTCGACTCAGCGGAGCGAGCCGGTTCACGCCGCGTCTATCTCGTAGAAGAGCCGATGGCAGCGGGCATCGGTGCCGGTCTTCCTATCGTCGAACCCACGGCGTCGATGGTTGTTGATATCGGTGGGGGGACGACTGAGGTCGCGATCATGTCGTTGGCAGACATCGCCACCTGTGAATCAGTTCGAGTAGCTGGTGACGACTTCGATGAAGCGATCATTCACCACATGAAAAAAACCTACAACCTCACCATTGGTGAACAGACTGCTGAACGCATCAAGATCGAGATTGGCTCAGCAGCGGATGTCGGTGAGGACACGGTTAAAGAGGTGCGTGGCCGCGATAACCTCTCTGGCCTACCTCGCAAAACTGAAGTGACCAGTGCCGAGGTTCGTGAAGCGCTTCAGGAACCTGTCAAGGCGATCGTCGATGCCGTGAAACGCACCTTGGAGCGTGCCGAGCCAGAGCTGGCGGCGGATCTTGTGGATAACGGGATCAGTCTCGTGGGTGGTGGTGCACTGCTTCGAGGCCTGGACGTAGTCATCCACGAAGACACCGGCCTGGATGTTTCCATTGCGGAGGATCCACTGACTTGTGTAGCCCGTGGCACGAGTATCTACCTCGAGAATCTCGAGGAGTGGAAGTCGACGATGGAATCCGACATGGACGACCTGTGATCTCCCTCCAGGTATGAGGATCCGATCACGACATGTCCTCACCCTCGTCATGGCGCTGACGCTGGTGGTTGCGGTTCTGCCAACCCGATGGCTGGGTTGGACCGGGGACGCTGCCGATATCGTTCGCATCCCGATCATGCCGTTGGCTGGTATGGGAAGTCGTGTCGCTGGCGTGATGCGTCCCGTGAATATGCAACGAGGTGTTGCTGGCACTGTGGAGGACATGCTGCACGTTGAAGCTCAGCGTGACCGGCTGGAACGGTTGCTGTTACAGGAACAACTTCGTGTTGCAGAGATCGAGCAGAAGCTTCGTCATATTCAAGGACTTCCTCCGCAGACCCGAACGGAGCAGCCACCACTGTTGTTGGAATCCGAAGTCACCGGCCGGCGGCCGGATCACCCGGTCTCCGGAGTCGAACTACATTCACCCGCTGAGGCAGCCGGTCGGGTTCAGGTTGGTGATGCTGTTACATGGGATGGTCGTTGGTTGGTTGGCCGCATCACGAGGGTTTCCGATATCCGTCTCTCAGCCCTCCCGATCACACACCCGGATGTCGGTCCCATGATGGGGGCTTTATTGTCAGAGGGCCTGGATGTGGACGTGGTGTCAGCACCAACTGTGCGGCTGCGTCAGAATGGGAACGGGCAATTACTGGGTGAGATCGATCGTCGGACTGAAGCAGGAATCGGCGATCGAATCGTCCTGGCAGATCGAGCTTGGCCGGCGTCGTTACAGGCCTTCCATGTGGGTCGAGTCACTTCGGTCCAGGATATTGACGAGGCGCCCTTACGCCGACGTCTCGTGGTCGAACCCGATGTACACCTATACGAACTTCCCTGGGTTGTCATTGTTGGCAGGGATGGAACCAATGGTGGAAAGGCTCTTCCATGAGGTGGTTCGTCTTCGTGATCGCAGCCATCTTGGCGGTGGCACTCGATTCGGGCTTCAGTGGGGTCTTCACCCTGAGGAGTGCCGGGTTCCTGACGCCCAGCTTTGCAGCATGTCTGCTGGCATTTGTCGCTTTGCTGGCACCACCGGTCGTGGTGATCTGGGCGGCTTGGTTTCTTGGTCTTCTTGCTGATCTGTCACCTGGACTTGGTGAAGCGGGCGGGGGCATACAAGTGATTGGTCCCCATGCCTTGGGCTATCCCATAAGCGCATGGGTGATTCTGAATTTCAGAACATGGATGTTCCGTAGACGCGTGGTGACCATTGCCCTGCTCACCTTCTTGTGTGTCCTGGTGGCTGGACTAGTACAGACCATCATTGGCATTCTGCGTTTCTGGTTGCCATGGGCTGGAGGAGAATTGGTCCCCTTTGGAGCCTACGAGATGATGCATGAAGCGGGGAACGCCGCCTACTCGGCGCTGTTGGCCATCCCGGTGGGCTGGATCCTGCTTCAGACGATCCCATTGTGGCGCTTCGACTATGGTACTTCCCGCAGGTCAGGCTGAACGCCTCTTCCTCTACCTGAGACTTTCCTCAAATGGCAGAACTGATCATCTTTGACGACGGGCGCGGCCGAATGGGACCGTTGGACGATCTGAGTCCGGTGTTCTCCTTACGCACCGGTGGTCTGCTGACGTATGAACGCATTGAGCGATCCCTTGGACAGTTCGTGAGTGGTTGGTGGGTCGATGCACGTCACGAGGCTTCCTGGTCTGCGTCAAACACGCGCCCGGTGAACACCCTGCCCCAGGCAGAACAATTGCTGTGTGTCAACGGGAGGTGGTCTGGTTGCGGAGAACTGCCTGCGCCTGACAACGGAACAGCGATCGTGGACGAGGCAGGTGATGTCCTGGTGGCTTCTCTGCCACCGAAAGAAGCTCAGCACCTGTTGGAAATTGGAGAACTGCCAGAAGGTGTCCAGTCAAAGGTTGTTCCAGGTCTACCGATGTACAGGGACGCTTGGGATCTTCTGAACTGGCTCTCTGAGACGCTTGCAGATGACCTGGAGGCGGAGCCATTTTCACCCAATGCAGCTGACCGGGCGGAATGTGCTGGTGAGCATCCGGTGAGCATCGACGATACATCGGTCGTATTTCCAGGGGTGGTGTTCGATACCCATGCCGGTCCCATCTTCATAGGGCCAGATGTGACGATTCGACCCAATGCAGTGCTGGTTGGTCCGTGCTGGGTGAGTCGTGGAAGCGTGATCTCCGAAGGGGCGGTGATCCGAGGCAATACCGTAATCGGTCCGAACTGCCGAGTTGGTGGTGAAGTCGGGGCGACGATATTCCAGGGCTGGAGTAACAAGGTGCATGACGGTTACCTGGGCGACAGCCTCGTGGGTCAATGGGTCAATCTGGGCGCGGATACGGTCACCTCGAATTTGCTCAATACCTATGGTGAAGTCTCCATGCGGCTTGAGGTCAATGGTCCGCGGCAGCGGACCGGTCGCATGTTCCTTGGAGCCTTGATTGCCGACCATGTCAAGACAGCTATTGGAACACGATTAATGACGGGTACCGTCTTGGGGACGGGCTCCATGATTGCGATGTCGAGCCCACCGCCAGCAACCGTTGCTCGGTTTGGTTGGTTGACCGATGAAGGCCAGCGTTCTTATCGACTTGACAAGTTCCTGGAGACCGTTCGTTGTGTCATGTCTCGTCGTGATCAGAACCTGGCTGATCCCGACGAGGCCATGATGAGGGCACTGCACGCCGAGGCAACGTCTACCGACGGCTGAGGACCCGGCACCATGTCGGAAACGCTGTACATCATCGACGGGTACTCACAGTTCTTTCGTGCCTATTACGCGCGCCGGCCCTATCAAACATCACCAGTCACAGGTGAGCCGACCAAGCTTGTCGCGGGCTTTGCTGACATCCTGATGAGCCTCATTCGCAACCAGCAGCCCACGTGGCTGGCGGTGGCGCTTGATGTCTCTGGAGATACGGGCACCTTTCGAAGCGAGATTGATGAAGAGTACAAAGCAAACCGTGAAGAAGCGCCAGACGATTTCGGCCCCCAGGTCGACCGATGCTTCGAGATGCTGAAACTCATGGACATTCCACTCATTGGTGTGGAGGGTGTCGAGGCGGATGACGTTATCGCGACGCTGGCACGCCGGTTCACGGATTCGAAACAGGATGTTCATCTTCGAATTATTTCCAGCGATAAGGATCTCACCCAGGTCTTGAATGAACGTGTTGAGTTATTTGATCCTTCCAAAGGAATTCGAACGCCGGATGATGTTTTTAAGTCCGAGGGCGTTCGACCTGATCAGGTGATCGACATTCTGAGCCTGATGGGAGACACGGTCGACAACATCCCAGGGGTTCCCGGCATCGGACCAAAAACCGCTGCGAAACTGATTGGTCAATACGGAACTATTGAAGGGATCTACGAGCACCTCGATGAGATGACTCCCAAGCGAAGGGAGAATCTCGAGGGTGCCATGGAACGGCTCCAGCTCAACCGTAAACTCGTTCGTTTGCGAGATGATCTTGATTTCGATTTTGATCTTGAAGATGCCCGGGTAGAGCCCGCAGCTCTGGATCTCGCTCGGATTGAAGCCTTCTGTCGACAACAGGGTTTCACACGTCTGCCGGCTCAACTTCATGAACTCGTTGCGGCAGCTCGAGTGGAAACTGCTGGTGAGGATGACGACGCCCGGGGAACACTGTGGGCTGGAGAACCTGGAGAGGCCGAGATTCGTCCGGCGGATCCTTCGGCCGACTATTGCCTCGTGGCGGATGAGGCGTCACTCCGGAAGATTGTCGATTCGATTCGTCAGCAGGGACGTGTGAGTTTCGACGTCGAAACGACTGGCTTGGATGTGATGCGGGCCGATCTCTGTGGCATCTCTCTCTCTGTCAAAGCAGGAAGTGGCGTCTATATCCCCATTCGATCACCTCAGCCTGATTCCCATCTCGACGAAGCCACTGTTGTTGAGGGGCTCATGGATGTGATGCAGGATGAGTCGATCACCAAGATTGCACACAATGCCAAGTTCGACATGAAAATGCTGCGGCGTGTTGGCATTCAAGTGAAGGGACCCATCCAGGACTCGATGATCGCTTCATACGTGGTCAATTCCTCGCGTCCAAGGCATCGCCTCGATGATCTGGCACTGGGCTTACTTCAGTTGGAATGTATCCCATTAAAGTCACTGATTGGAAGTGGCGCCAAAGAGCGAACTTTCGATACGGTTGATCTGGAGAAGGCGGTGCCCTATGCAGCGGAAGATGCAGACATCACCTTGCGGCTGTGGGATGTCCTGTTTGAGCAAGTACAGGAAGAAGGCTTGGAGTCGTTGCTAGACGACTTGGAGTTGCCACTGGTCCCCGTCTTGGCAGATATGGAATACACGGGTGTTCGTGCGGATCCCAAGGAACTGGATCGCCAACGTGAGACCTTGGAAACCGAGTTGACTCGCCTGCGCAGTGAGATCCTCGATGCTGCGCCTGGTCCGTTGAATCCGGATTCTCCCAAGCAATTGGCAATGGCACTCTTCAATGATCCAGGTGCAGATCCGCCCGGCTTGGGTTTGACCCCGCTCAAGAAACGGAAGACGGGACCGTCGACTGACCAGGACGTCCTGGAGAAACTGGATCGGGACCCGGGCGTACACACGCCCTTGCCCGGGCTTGTGCTGGCATACCGACAACTGACCAAGTTGGTTGGGACGTACTTGGTATCGCTCAAGGAAGCTATTAATCCTCGAACGGGACGAATCCATAGCAAGTTCAACCAGGCGGGTACCGCAACTGGACGCCTGAGCTCCAATGATCCGAATCTCCAGAACATTCCAATACGTTCAGCGACTGGCCGGGAAATTCGTCGAGCCTTTGTGCCCGAAGATGGTTCCCTGTTGGTCACGGCGGACTATTCCCAGGTTGAGTTGAGGCTCTTGGCTCACCTCTCCGGAGATGAGGCCATGCAGGCCGCATTCCATGCTGGTGAAGATATTCATCGTGCGGTTGCAGCAGAGGTCTTTGAGATCGATCCAAGCGAGGTGACCTCTGAGCAGCGGGGGGCTGCCAAGATGGTGAACTTCGGCATCGTCTATGGCGTTACGCCGTATGGGTTGGCCCGGAGACTCGATCA
>JAYZAT010000181.1:0-18973 GCA_036339555.1 Planctomycetota bacterium | reverse complement strand
CCTGGCTATCGGACCCGACCCCGCCAAGCCCCCCGCGCGTGATGGCCAGGCCCCGGATGGCCCCGAGGCTCAGGGACTCACCCACGCGGGGCCTGGCCAGATGGCCCGCGACCGGTGGCGCCAAGGTGAGTAGGAGCGTGGGAATTCGAGATCCCACGTCAATCAGTGCCTGGAAGAGTAATTGGTCACCGATCCCCAATCCAATGATCCCTGATACCGCTAACCAGGCTACCGAGGTAGCCGAGGCTTCAGGCCACCAAGTCCCGAAGAGGAATCGATGAACAAGTATGAGAATGACGACAGCGATGACCAGCCTGGTCGTATTGACGACTGCGGACCCCACCCGCCGACCCGCTGCGGCAAATGACAATGCGGTAAAGACCCAACAAAGTGCAGCACCAATCGCAGCCAAAGAACCTATCAATGGATCAGGAGACACCTCTGTAGTATCGCAGCAGAGCGATGCTGCTGCGAGGCACCCCCAATTTGATGGATTTGCACTGGCATGCCTCAACGTGGACAATCCCGTCGTGCCCTGCCAATCCCGTTCAAACTGCCTGATCCACCTGCTCGCCAGCCTTCTGGCAGCGTCGGCACTTTGCAGTTGCAAGGTTGGTCCCAACTACGAGAGACCCGACCTACCGGTACCCGACACATGGGCCGAAATTCGAATTGATGCTGAACCCGAAGCGACTCCGGACTGGGATTCTTGGTGGTCTGTCTTCAATGACCCGATCCTGAATGATTTGATCGTCGAAGCGGACGCCAACAACAAGAACTTGCTCATCGCCGTTGCTCGAATTGACGAATACCGAGCCCGGTATGGCATCGCCTCCGCAGATCTCTATCCCGATGTCCAGGCGTTCACGGCCTATCGCCGCAACCGCGTCAGTGATACGGATTTCGACCAGCCGGGTTACTCCGTTGGTGGACCGTTCAACAACTGGGGCATCGGAATGGATGCGAGTTGGGAGATCGATCTCTTCGGTCGGATTGCCCGCTCCATTGAAGCTGCCAGTGCCGAATGGGAAGGCATGATTGAGGACTGGCGCAATGTGATGGTCACCCTGAGAGCGGATGTGGCTGCCAGTTACGTCAACATACGGACGCTTCAGGGTCGACGCCGGGTTGTCCTTGAAAACCTGAAATCAAGCCGCAAGTTGATCAAATTGACAAGCAGCATGGAACACTCCGGCACAAGTTCAAAACTTCAGGTGTATCAGGCCACGGCACAACAGCAACAATTCGAAGCGCAGCTGCCTCGAATTGACATGCAGCTCGCCAAAGAGATCAACAACCTCGCGGTGCTACTGGGTCGCAACCAGGGGGATCTTGCTCAACAGATTGGTGATGGCTACGACATTCCCATGCCACCTGGTGAAGTCTCCGTTGGTATACCCGCTGACATCATCCGACGTCGCCCGGATCTTCGTTCTGCCGAACGGTCTCTGGCAGCCGCCACGGCTCGAATTGGTGTCGCCGAAGCCATGCTGTATCCAAGACTGCAACTCATGGGTACCTTCGCCTTCGCTGCCTCAAACTTCTCGGATGTCTGGAACTGGTCCAGTAGAACGTATTCAGCCGGTCCCGCGATCAGCTGGGATTTTTTCAATGGCGGGCGTCTCCGATCAGCCGTCAAGGAATCTGAAGCCATCACGAAACAGGCGCTCCTGAACTATGAACAGACAGCACTGGTCGCGATCGCAGAAGTCGAAACGGCTCTGGCAGGATTTGCACTCTCAGCCCGAGAACGAGACATCCTGATGGTCGGCGTGGAAGCCGGGCGGGAAGCGTTGCGATTAGCCACCCTCCAGTACTCCTCAGGCACGCTCGATTTCATCACGCTCCTGACTGCACAGCAGCAGATCTTGACACTCGAAGATGAGTTGGTGCAAGCCAAGGGTCTGTCCGCAGAAACACTTGTTGAGCTCTACCGAGCGCTTGGGGGTGGCTGGACCCCTCAACAACTCCCTCCCAGTTTCGATGAAGATGCGAAGGAACCCCCCGACATGACCGCCCAAGGAAAGGACTCAGCATGAGATTCTTGACTGCCATGACCTGGCTGCCCGCGATCCCGGTCATGCTCATGATGGTTTCTTGCGGACATGATGAACCGGCCCCAGCGCCCGTGATGCCCGTCGTCATGGGAAAAGCCACTACGGAAGATGTGCCGGTGTTTCGCGTGTATCCCGGGAAGACCGAGGCTGTTCGAACCATGCCCATCCATCCCCGGGTTGAAGGCATCCTTGAAAAAGTCCACTTCCTCCAGGGATCCCAGGTGGCGCCTGGACAAATCCTGTACAGCATCGAACGGGAGCCCTTCGAATCTGACAGAAATGCTGCGATCGCCAGCTTGGCATCTTCCAGAGCCGAGCTTGCCTATGCCCAATCACAATTGAAACGAAATGAGCCCTTGGTTCAGGAAGGCGCTGTCTCTGAAGATTACTTCGCCGAGCTACAGACAAAGCTGGTTGACGCCGAAGCCAAGGTTGATTCGGCACGAGCCAACTTGGTTACTGCCGAAATGAACTTGAGTTTCTGTGACATTCAGATGCCGGACGTACCCGAGCGTTATCACTATCGGATCGGTAAAACCCTGGTGGACGAAGGCACGCTCGTGAGCCCAGGTCCCCGATCCGAAATGGCCACTGTTGTTCAGATTTCTCCCATCCGAGCTGTTTTTAACCCTGCAGGTTCCGAGTGGCCTGAGTATCTCAAGCAAAGTCGTTACGGAAGCAAGCCACTTTCGGTGGAGGTCACGGTCCCTACCGACAAGAACTTCCGAAAGACCGGCATCGTTGATTTCTTTGACAACCAGGTTGACCCTCGAACCTCGACGGTCCAAATGTGGTCAGAAATCGAGAATACGAACCTCGCCCTCATGCCGGGTCAATACATCTTGATGAGGGTTCGCATCGAAACGCTTCAAAGTGCGGTCCTGATCCCCACGACGGCTATTGGCTCCAGCGCTTCCAGCAAGTTCGTTTGGATCGTTAAAGAAGATATGAGTCCTGTTCAGGTGCCGATTGAACTGGGACCTGAACACGGTGACAAAACCGTTGTGACAAAAGGGCTCTCCCATGGAGAGGAAATAGTCTTCCAAGGCGGAAGTAAGATCCGTCCTGGTCCTGATACCAAGGTCAAGATCGTCACAGCTGACGAACTCAAGCAATTGAACCAGTCTGCCGCCGGTGCCGCGGGGGGTTCCCAGTCCAACAAGACGGGACATTGAACCAACATGCTTGAGTTCTTTATTCGCCGCCCAATCTTTTCGATGGTGATCTCCTTAGTGATCACCTTCGCAGGATTGGTCTGTGTTGGCATCTTGCCGATCTCATACTTCCCAGATATCACACCGCCCACCATCACCGTGTCAACGAACTTCCCGGGGGCAGACGCCAATACGGTGTCGTCGGTTGTGACCCGACCGATGGAGCAGGAAATCAATGGCGTCAAGGGCATGATCTACATGTCCTCAAGCAGCACCAACAATGGCGATTGCTCTATTACGGTGACCTTTGATGTTGGATATGACCAAGACATCGCAGCCGTTGATGTGCAGAACCGAGTTGAACGCGCCAAGCCACGACTTCCAGAGGAAGTTCAACGAGCCGGGATCATTGTTGATAAACAATCCACCAGTCTGACACTTGTGGTCAGCTTGCTTTCTCCGAATGGAAGCTTCAACAGCGGATATCTGAGCAACTATGCCGACATTCATGTGACCGATACGCTCACGCGTGTTCCGGGTGTTGGCAAAGTTGTGAACTTCGGATTGCAGAAATATGCCATACGAATCTGGTTAGACCCGGATCGAATGGCGGCTATGGACATTGGCATCCAGGAAGTTAAAAAAGCAGTCGCCGGACAGAACAAACAGGCTGTTGCAGGCAAGGTGGCCGGGCCACCGACGGTCGGGCACCCTGCCTTTACGCTTCAGGTCACCACGTTGGGTCGGCTGGAACAGGTTGAAGAATTTGAAGAGATCATTGTTCGCGCATCGGGCGACGGACAAGTAGTCCGGCTGAAAGATGTCGCACGGGTTGAACTGGGTTCCCAAACCTATGCCAGTGACTCTCGTCAGAGTGGCCAACCGGCAGCCCAAATCGGCATCTACCAGCTCCCCGATGCCAATGCTCTGGCCGTCTCGAAAAATATTGAAGCTCAGATGCAAACGCTCCAAGAGCGTTTCCCTGATGACATTGATTACAAGATCACCTACAACAACACTGACTTTGTCAATGCTTCCATCGACGACTTGATTAAAACAATCATTGAGGCGGTCATTCTGGTCGTTCTCGTGATCTACATTTTCCTTCAGTCATTCAAGACCACGATCATCCCTCTGCTGGCCATTCCGGTATCGCTCTTTGGAGCCTTTGCGGTGATGATGGGCTTTGGCTTTTCAATCAACACCCTGACCCTGCTTGGCCTCGTTCTCGCCATCGGATTGGTCGTTGACGATGCCATCGTAGTTGTTGAGAACGTGGAAAGAGAGATCCATACCGGTCCAAAGGACCGTTCCGTCATGGCTTCTACGATTGTTGCTATGAAGCAGGTTGTGGGCCCGGTTGTTGCCACAACACTTGTGTTGCTCGCGGTCTTTATTCCCGCAGCATTGATGCCAGGCATTACAGGTCAACTCTACAACCAATTTGCTTTGACCATTGCTTTCTCAGTCATCATCAGCAGCATTGTCTCACTCACGCTGACGCCGGCCCTTGCAGCGATCATGATGAAGAAGCCGGATGAATCACGTAAAGAAAGCATTCGTGAAAAGATCTTTAAGCCCTTCAACTGGTTCATAGATTGGATCACTGCGGGATATGGCAAGCTGGTTCATTGGGGCGCCAAAGCATGGACGCTCTTTATCCTGATTTTTGCTGGGGTCATTGTCGGGATCATTGCGCTGCTCTTGACCACCCCGACGGCATTCGTTCCAGAAGAAGACCAAGGCTACTTCCTGATCAATATTCAGCTTCCCTCCGCCTCAACCATCAATCGAACCCAGGGTGTTGAAGATCAGGTGCTCAAGATTCTGGAAACTGAAGCTGACATCACTGATGTGATCATGATCAGCGGCTTCAACTTTCTCACGGGTGTGAATCAAACCAACTCTGCGTTCTTGATTGCCATCTTGACGAACTGGAAAGAACGACCCTCTGAGGATCAGCATGTGGAAGCCATTGTTGATCGGTTATTGCCTCAATTGCTGGCCCTGCCTGATGCCTTGGTCATGGCCTTCAACCCACCTGCTATTCAGGGACTTGGTGCTGTCGGAGGTTTCCAGATGGAACTCCAGAATCTCAACTCCGTCAGCATGGAGGAGATGGAACTCGCCGTCAAGAAATTCATTGGGGCGTCTATGAAGACTCCCATCATCGGTCGCCTCACCACAACATTCCGTGCCAATGTCCCTCAACTCTACTTGGACATCGATCGAACCAAGGCGGAACTTTACGGTGTCGATGTCGGAACATTACTCGACACACTTCAGTTCTACATGGGCTCTTTCTACATCAACGACTTCAACAAGTTTGGCAAGGTCTATCAGGTTGTTGCGCAAGCTGACGCTGAATTCCGAATGGAACCAGAGGAAATCCTGCAACTACACGTTCAGAACAGAGACGGGGACATGATTCCTCTCTCTTCATTTATTCAGATTGAGCAAATCACAGGCATTGATAACCAGCCTCACTACAACATCTATGACTCGATCAGCCTGACCGGAAGCCCAGGCCCCGGTTACAGCAGTGGCACCGCGATCATGGCTATGGAAAAGATTTCAGACATCGTGCTCCCCGCTGGCATTGGCACCTCTTGGACCGGTATGACCTATCAGCAAATCAAGGCAGGAAACCTGGCGCCACTTGTCTTCACCTTGGCTTTAATTGCTGTCTTTCTGTTCCTGGCCGCTCAATACGAAAGTTGGATGCTGCCCGTACTCATTCTTCTGGCTGTGCCACCGGCTGTCCTTGGGGCGCTCCTCTTTCTCTTGTTGCGAGCCATGCCCTTGGATGTATATGGACAGATCGGACTTGTGATGTTGATTGGATTGGCTGCGAAGAATTCAATTCTCATCGTGGAATTTGCCAAGCAGAAACGTGAAGGCGGTGCCGACGTCATCGAATCCGCGGTCGAGGCCGCCAAGCTACGTCTTCGACCAATCTTGATGACGGCTGTCTCCTTCGCAGCAGGGGTCATCCCTTTGGTCGTGGCAAGCGGTGCAGGCGCTGTGAGTCGACAATCACTGGGCACCGTCGTCTTTGGTGGCATTATCATTGCCACAATCATGACGCTGGTTATGGTCCCCGTGTTCTACGTCATCATAGAACGCATGAGAAATCGCTTTGGGTTTGGAAAACCTCGTGGCCTGACAGAAACCTAGGCCTACTGCGGTGAGAGCCCGAGCTGGTCGAGCATGAACGCGTACTCAAAGGCTGTCTCCTCAAGCCTTCCGTAACGCCCACTGGAACCACCGTGTCCGGCCCCCATGTTGGTCCGTAAGAGCAACATGTTGTCATCCGTCTTGTGGTCCCTCAACTTCGCGGTCCACTTGGCTGGTTCCCAGTAATGAACACGTGAATCGTTCAGTCCCGCTGTTACAAGGATGGCCGGATAGGGCATGTCACGAATGTTGTCATAGGGCGAATAGGCCAACATGCGATGAAAATCTGCTGCATTGCTCGGATTGCCCCACTCCTCGTACTCCCCAATGGTCAATGGAATCGTGGGATCCGACATCGTGTTGATGACATCTACGAACGGAACATCGGCATGCGCCACCGTGAACAAGTCTGGCCGCATGTTCAGCACGGCTCCAATCAGGAGGCCTCCCGCCGATGAACCCTCGATGGCGATGCGATTCGGGTGGCCCCAGCCCTGATCACGCAAGGCTTCCACGACTGCGATGAAGTCCTTGAACGTGTTCTCTTTCAATGCCATCTTGCCGGAGTCGTACCAATGTCGCCCCATCTCTGCGCCGCCTCGAATATGCGCGATGGCAAAGACCACCCCGCGGTCCAAGAGCGAAATGCGGTTCGAAGAGAACCAGGGATTCATTGATGACCCATACGACCCATACCCATACACCCACAGGGGATGACTTCCATCTGGCTTGAGGCCACGTCGGCGAACGATCGTGACAGGTATATGCACCCCATCAGCTGCCGCCACTTCAATCCGACTGATTTCGTAGTCAGCCGCATCGAAGCCGCCCAGCACCTCACGTTTCTTTCGAAGCGTCGCCTTCTGACTGGTCATGTCATAGTCGTAGACAGATGGTGGGATCCGCGGGGATTGGTAGCCATACCGAAGCATGTTGGTATCGAATCGCTCGTTCGTCCCCACGCCGATGACCGAGATCTTCTCCGGCACGGGAACGAGATGTGAATCACCGCTCTCCAGTTCCAAGATCCGCAAGGCGGTGTAGCCATCCCGTCGCTCTGAAATCACGAGATGGTTGCGAAAAGACTCGATACCGGTGATATACACATCCGGATCATGGGTGATGTAGTCGACCCAGTTTTCAGATCCCGGTGACTGGACAGGCGCTGTCACGATTCGAAAATTCGTCGCGTTTTCATTGGTCCGAATGAAGTAACGATCGCCATTTCGGACGACGTCATATTCCACGCCCTGCCGCCTTGGTGCGATGACCTGGGCAGGCTGAGTTGGATTTCGAGGGTCGATGACATGCCACTCACTCGTGAGTTGTGATCCTGAGTTGATGAAAATTGACTCGCCACTTTTCGTGCGATCAGCACTAACGCTGTACAGGCCATCTGGCTCGTGGTAGACGAGCACATCATCCTCTGCTGGTGACCCCGTCTCGTGACGAAAAATTCGATCCGATCGCTTCGCCTCATCATGACGGGCGTAAAAGATCGTTGCGTTATCGTCAGCCCACGCGAGTGAAAAAGGATCGGCATTTTGCACCGTGGCGTCGATGATCTCACCGGTTGCGAGGTCCTTGATCAAGAGATCATTTTCCTCATACCCGGTGGTGTCTGCCAGCCAAGCCAGGCGAGTTCCGTCTGGACTGGTTTCCCAGAGCGTCACGTTATAAAACTCATGCCCCTCAGCTGCATCATTGACGTCCAGGATGACCTCTTCTGTCCCCGTCTCACCAAGACGTCGACAGATGATTTCGTACGGCTTGCCTTCTTCTGTTCGTGTGTAGTAAGTCCAGCCATCATTGGCCATCCAGGGCACGGAGGTGTCATCTTCCTTGATCCGGCCAAGCATCTCGTCATACAGCGTCTGGCGAAATGCTTCCAGGTGCTCCGTGTTTTGCTTTGTGTACTGGTTTTCCGCCTGGAGGTATTCGATGACCTCAGCTTTCTCTTTGCCTCGAAGCCAGCCATAGTCGTCGACCATCCGAACCCCATGAGGGGTTGTCATGATCGGCTGAGCTGGTGCATCTGGGATCGGTGCAAGCATAAGTAGCAGGACCTCGGCAAAGAACATCCATCACCTCCTGTCGAGATCTTGAACATGCTAGCCTCTCTGGCTCAGAAGACGTTGATCCGGAGCACTCATGGCACTTCGAATCCTGACATGGAACGTCAACGGGCTACGGGCGGCGATTCGAAAGGGCATCGGAGATTGGCTTGAGTCGATTTCGCCCGACATCGTCCTCTTGCAAGAGATCCGCGCTCGACCGGATCAGTTGCCAACGCCGTGGGCTGAACTTCCGGACTGGTATGTTCATTGGCATCCCGCGGAACGCCCGGGCTATGCCGGTACTTGCATCTGGTCGCGACAACAAATCGACCGTGTCGAGATTGGTATTGATGGCGAAGACGATCCGGAGGGCAGGCTGGTTATTGCCCGCATCGGCAACCTCGATGTCGCAAGTATCTACTTACCATCTGGTTCTTCAAGTGAAACTGCCCAGAGCCGCAAGGACACTTGGATGCGTGCATTCGCGCCGTTCGCAAAGAAGCTGATGCGTCGACGGCGAGCCGTGATCCTGGGAGGGGATTTCAATATTGCGCGGACGGAAAGAGATCTCTTTCACTGGCGAAGTAATCAAAACACGTCTGGATTTCTGCCGCATGAACGGACATGGATGGATGCCATGGTCTCGTCTGGCGCGCATGATTTAGTCCGGGACCATCACGGCGACATCGAGGGTCCTTATACATGGTGGTCCAATCGAGGCCAGGCCCGATCATTGAATCGAGGCTGGCGCATCGATTACCTGCTGGGCAATACCAAGGCGACTGAACGCATGCAGAACATCCACGTGAACCGTGATGCGGGATTAGCGATATCAGACCATGCGCCAGTAGTCGTTGATCTCGATGAGGATGGGGCCTGATACCATGTTCCCTTCCTCATCGGAGTCCTGTCATGCCGCAACTCGTACTCATTCGCCACGGACAAAGTCAATGGAATCTCGAAAACCGGTTCACGGGCTGGGTTGATCAGGACCTCTCTCCCACCGGCGAAGCAGAAGCGCGGTCTGCAGGCGAGCTCCTGAAAGAAGAAGGCTTCGTCTTCGATCTTGCCTATACAAGCCTACTCAAGCGGGCCATTCGGACACTCTGGTACATCCAGCAGTACATGGACCTGTGCTGGATACCGGTGACGCATGCCTGGCAAATCAACGAGCGTCACTACGGTGCGTTGCAGGGACTCGATAAGGCTGAGACAGCTGCGAAACATGGCGAGGACCAAGTGCATATCTGGAGGCGTTCCTATGACGTGCGTCCTCCGATGATGTCAGCGGATGATCCCGGGGCTCCCAGCAAAGATCCTCGATACGCGCACGTTCCTGCTGATCAACTGCCCCTGGGCGAATGCCTGAAAGACACAGTTGAGCGCACCGTCCCCTACTGGAACGATGTGATTAAACCTCAAGTCGCCGCGGGAAAACGAATCATCATCGCTGCACACGGCAACTCTTTACGAGCCTTGGTCAAACATCTGGACGGAATCAGTGATGAAGACATCGTCTCTCTCAACATTCCTACCGGTGTGCCAATGGTCTACGACTTCAACGACGCAATGAACGCGACCGGGCGTCGATACCTGGGCGATGAGAATGCCATTGCCGCAGCCGCCAAGGCAGTGGCGAACCAAAGCAAGTCAAAGTGAATCCACTTGGTTCCCGCGAAACTGATCAGAAGAGCATGTCGAGATAGGTCGGCATCGGCCAGAGATCGTCGGGAAGGATGCACTCGATCGCATCGGCATTGCTTCGAACCTTTCCCATGGCCGGGATCAACTTGTCCTGAACCTGCCGAATACCGGTTTCATGTTCATCTGAGAGACCATCCAAGATTGACTCAACTTCGAGGCTCGCGACTTCCAAGTCCGTGATCCTGGCAGTGAGATCCGTCAAACGACCCCGGACCGCGGCAGGATCAACGCCTGCAGCATCCGTGGCAGCAATGGCTTCGGCTACCTCGGCCTGATGGCGCACCGCCGCGGGAATCACCATCGTCTGGATCATCCGAATCAAGGTCCTGGCTTCGATCTGCATGACGTGTACATAGGTTTCATAGAGCACCATGAGCCGGGCTTCGAGTTCTGCTTCGCTCATGACCCCGTAAGAACTGAATAATTTCTGGGCCTTTTCCGAACCCAACACCGGCAAAGCGTCTGCACAACCACACAGGTTAGGAAGACCGCGCTTCGCAGCCTCCTCGTGCCAAGCTTCCGAGTAGTTGTCGCCATTGAAAACAACACGCTTATGTTCCGAGTAGACCGCACGGAGTACCTCAATGATCGCGTGGGTACGATCGGCCTCTGACATGCCATCGGAGAGTTTTGATTCCATATGCGTAGCAATGTCATCCAGTGACTCGGCCACGATCGTATTCAGCACAGCATTCGGCCAAGCAGGAACTGCGGTGGAGCCGACAGCCCTGAATTCGAATCTGTTTCCAATGAAGGCGAAGGGGCTCGTTCGGTTCCGGTCACCAGGATGTCGTTCGAGCTTCGGCATCGCAGTCGTTCCAAGATCTAATCTCGAACTGTGCTCGAAATCAGACGTCTCGCCAGCCTCAAGTCGTTCAAGTACACGTTCCAACTCCGCACCCATATAGATACTCAGGATCGCAGGCGGCGCTTCGTTTGCGCCGAGTCGATGGTCGTTGCCCGCACTAGCAACGGTCGCCCTCAAGAGATCTGCATGCCGATCAAGTCCACGTACAACGGCGCAGATGAACGTGAGAAACTGCAGGTGTCCCGGTCCACCGTCATTAGGATTGAGCAAGTTATGACCGGTATCCGTCACCAGGGACCAGTTGTTGTGCTTGCCGCTGCCGTTAACACCTGCAAAGGGCTTCTCGTGAAGCAGGCAGACCATGCCATGGTCCAGGGCGGTCTTACGCAACACGCTCATCGTCTGCATCTGGTGATCGCAGGCGAGGTTGGTGCCCTCAAACAGTGGAGCAAGTTCAAACTGATGGGGCGCCACTTCGTTATGACGCGTCTTGGCAGGAATACCGAGGGCATACAAACGGGCCTCGGCGTCTGCCATAAAGGACAACACCGGGGCAGGAATGGATCCGAAGTAGTGATCATCCAACTGGTGTCCCTTGGGGGCATCCGCACCAATCAGTGTTCGGCCACACAGTCGCAGATCGGGTCTGGCATGGTACGCCTCCTGGTCCAGTAGGAAGTATTCCTGTTCACAACCCAAGGTCGTCTGCACACGATGCACACCCTTGTCCGTTCCGAAGATCTTGAGAACCCGCATGGCCTGATTGCTCAAGGCATCGATGGAACGCAGCAGAGGCGTTTTCTGATCCAGGGATTCTCCCGTCCAGGAAATAAATGCCGTGGGGATGCACAGTGTTCGTTCGCCACCATTGATCGATATGAACGCTGGACTGGTGGGATCCCAGGCGGTGTACCCACGGGCCTCCCAGGTGTCGCGGATACTGCCTGTTGGGAACGAGCTTGCATCCGGTTCACTCCGAATAAGCATGTCACCCGAGAATTCGGCAATCACGCCACCCTCGCCATCCATGTTCAAAAAGCTGTCATGCTTCTCGGCCGTGGCACCCGTAAGCGGTTGGAACCAGTGGCAATAGTGAGTACACCCGTTCTCAACGGCCCAGTCTTTCATCGCAGCCGCCACTTCATCGGCGATCGCTTCATCAAGCGGCTCACTGTAGTGAACAGTCTGATCCAGTTGGCGTAGTGCAGCAGGTGACAGTCGGCGGCGAATGTTCTCGCCGGTGAAAGTCAGGATCCCGTAGTCATCTCCGAAGAGTCGTTCGACATTACGCACGTGCTCCATTGGAGACTCCGAGTTAGACGGTGAAAGACCAGTAACATCACCGGGGATTTCAACCAGTGAAACGGTACGAGATTGTGTCAGGCTCATGGGGAGAGTTTAACGCGACCGACTTGCCCCGGTTCAAGGTGAACCCCTCGTGGATGAATGAACCGCCAGTCAGGTCAGGAAGGCGTACGTTCAGCCACAGATCGCTCGACAAGATGCTCCCCGGGAGCCATCTCATACGGGTGGTCGCCCAGGTTCCCAGATGCCACACGCTTTACCCAGGCCTCGCCCAACGATGTTATGGCGGCACCCAGGTCTGCCAGGGGGCGAGCGAAGGCGGGTTGCCAGTCCGTGAGGCCAGCAAGATCCTGCGTCACGACGACCTGACCATGACAAGCTGGTCCCGCACCGCAGCCGATTACCGGGATTGATGTCCGTGCAACGATGGCCTCCGAGACCTCACAAGGGACGGCCTCAACCAGCAGCATCGAAGCCCCTGCTTCTTCCAGTCGACGGGCTTCTTCGACCAGTCGACCTGCCTCAGCAGCTGTCCGTCCGACCGAGCGATAGCCACCATCGTGCTTGACTTGCTGAGGTCGGGAACCGATGTGGGCAACCACCGGAATGCCAGCCCTGTTCAACTGGGAGACCAGCCCAGTGAACGTGCCATCAACTTCCAACTTCACGCAATCCGCACGACCTTCCACGAGAAATCTGCCAGCGTTTCGAATCGCCTCGGCCTCATCAGCCTGGTAGGACAGGAATGGCATATCAGCCATCACCATGCAGTTAGGAGCACCCCGCTTGACCGCTGCAGTGATCTGGATCAGGAATTCCAGAGGTGCGTGAATCGTCCCAGGTTGGCCGAGGACCATTTCCGCCGCGGTATCCCCAACCAAGAGAATTGGCACCCCTGCTCGTTGAAGCCATCGAGCCATGGTCGCGTCGTAGCAGGTCAGGGCGGCAAATGGCTTGCCCTCCTCCACCATCCGCCTCAGGGACCGAAGCGTAAATGGCTTGGCCAAGGCATTGGTGGCTTTGAAGGCATTCCCAGGATGGTCAGAACTGGAGGTCATGAATCGGGCCAGTATAGGACTCCTGTGGAGGTCATGATGGACTTCCAGGGGAGCCTCACGCCACTTGAATGTGCCCAGTTGCCCCCGGATTGATGGAATCACTTGCCCTGGGAGCGTTTCGGCCGAATCATGGAGAGAGGCCATGTGGCCCGGAGGACAGCATGACGACATCCAAACCTTCGAACAGAGGGTCCGCTTCCACATCACGAATTGCAGCCCTCGCCCCAGCAGCGTTGGTCTGTGCCACAGCCCTGCTGCTGTTGTGGGTGACGCCGAATGCTATTCGCACACTCTCCCATGATCGCACTGTTCACCAGGTGCGAGAAGCCGGCCTCCGGCTCAACACCCCTGGAGAACCACCCTCCTCAGGCACCTTCCTTGACCACCTGAACCAAGCGTCCCGCGATGTGGCCGCCTTCGTCCGCCCCTCGGTTGTGCACATCACCTCCGCTCAGGATGTCGGTCCCCACCGGGGGCTGGGTATGTCAACGGGGAGCGGATGGATCTGGGATGCCAAAGGACACATCCTCACCAACTGGCACGTGGTTGCCCAAGCCGACCAAATCGATGTTCAACTACACGATGGCACCGTCCACGCGGCCCAACTTGTAGGGCATGACTCCACGACAGATATCGCGGTGATTCGTATTCGTGGTGAACACCTGGTACCTGCCACTCGAGCGAATCCTCGTGAAGATCTGCACCAGGGATCACTGGTCTTCGCCTTTGGTTCTCCAATGGATTTTCGTTTTTCCATGTCGCAGGGGATCGTCTCCGGACTCGGGCGTTCGGTTGGTCTCTTCAGGACATCGCGTTCAATGGGCTTTGAAAACTTCATCCAGGTCGATGCCGCGATCAATCCAGGGAACTCCGGTGGCCCACTGACCAATCATCGTGGTGAAGTCATCGGAATGAACACGGCCATCGCGGTCACAGATGATGACCATGACAGTGAGTTCAGCGGTATTGGCTTGGCCATCCCGCTGGACATGATTGAATCGGTAGCCATCCAGGTCATTGATGGCGGCGTCGTACGCAAGGGCTACCTGGGCGTCAGCGTGGTTGACCAGGATTCCCCTGTGTATCGCTGGTTACTGCCCCTTGGTCTTGATCCAAACGCCGCAGGCGTACTCGTCTCGCGGATTGGTACACAGGAGACCCTCGCCGAGGCCGGGCTGAATCGGGGCGATGTGATTACCCATTACGACCAGCAGTTGGTGAGCACACCCGATGACTTTTGGAAGGCTGTCAAAGACGATGTCGACGACGAATCTGTCCTGTCCATCTGGCGACCCGATCCCGAACGCAACCAGGCACAAGTCCTGACCATCACATGTGCCCATCCAGGCAATCATGTTGAATCAAAAATCCGACTCCTGACCGTCCTCGACAACATGTCTCGTTATTACCGGGATATCGGTTTCGACCAGAACGGTGTCCTAGTAGTTCAGACGCTGCCTGGAAAACCTGCACGGCTCAGTGGACTGGAAGCTGGTGACATCATTACCCGGATCAACGGTCGGCGTATGAACTCGCTGAACCAGCTGCGATCCACGATCTCATCGATCCTTCCTGATTCAGTCGTCGAAGTAGATTTCTGGCGACCTGGCCAAGCCACCGGAACAGGTGACCACCGGCAACTGAGTATTTCCCTGGATCAACTGGACATGCGAACCGACTAGGAAATCGGGCGTTGGGGAATCCGGTGAACGGTCCGTGCACACGACCACCAGGCCCTGGTCGTGGTAGCGTTGTTACCAGTCCTCACCCATGCCCATGCCCACACCCACCGTCGACCCGGAGAACATCCTTGAAGTCCAAGGTGCTCGGGTCGTATTCCCAGGGGCTGGCCCGAAACGGGAGGTCGTGGCCGTCGAGGATGTCAGCCTCGAGGTGCAACGCGGTCGATCCCTGGGCATCGTGGGCGCTTCTGGGTGCGGAAAGACCAGCCTGGCCCGTGCCATCATGCACCTGGTTCCAATGGCCGCCGGAAGCATTCGGATCCTGGGCAGAGAACCCGCTGCAATGAGCCGAGTGGTCCTACGTCGTTTGCGACGCCACTTCCAAATGGTGTTCCAGGATCCCGGAGGATCCCTGGATGCCAGGATGCGCGTCGTTGACCTCGTAGCAGAACCTCTGAAGGTCCATGGCATGGCAAGTGGGCAGGCCTTGCGAGACCAGGCGATCATCTGCCTCACCTCCGTGGGTATACCCAGGGATGCCGTAATGCGCTACCCACACCAGTTTTCCGGTGGGCAGCGGCAACGAATCGCGATCGCACGAGCCATCGTCACCGAGCCAGACCTGTTGGTCTGTGACGAACCCACCTCGGCCCTTGATGTGTCGGTCCAAGCCCATGTCCTGGGCCTGCTGCGTGAGATCCGTGAACGACGGCCTATCGGGATCCTCTTCGTGACCCATGACATGGGCGTTGTTCGCCAGATGTGCGATGACGTGGTCGTCATGGACGCTGGACGCGTCGTCGAGCGTGGGCGAGTAGACCAGGTCTTGGAGAATCCGGTCCATCCCGTCACTCAACAGTTGGTAGAGGTTGCCATGGATCATCACGCTGCCGGCGTCGATGGGTAGGATGGACGGAAGATGCAGCCCTACCTTGACCTGCTCAAATTCGTACGAACCACCGGACAGCCCCGCGAGGACCGGACCGGAACCGGCACGATCAGTTGCTTCGGTCAGTCAATGCGATTTGACCTTTCCGCGGGATTCCCCTTGGTCACCACCAAGAAGGTTCACCTCAAGTCAATCATCGGTGAGTTGCTTTGGTTCCTCAAGGGTGACACAAACATCCAGTGGCTCAATGACAACGGCATCAGCATCTGGGATGAATGGGCTGACGAGGATGGTAATCTCGGGCCAGTGTATGGACACCAATGGCGATCATGGTCCGCCGCAGATGGACGAACGATCGACCAGATCACGAACGTGATCAATGGGATCAAGAATGATCCCCAGTCGCGGCGACTGATCGTCAATGCCTGGAACGTTGGCGATCTGGACAAGATGGCACTTCCTCCCTGTCACGTCCTTTTCCAGTTCTATGTGAGTGATGGCCGGCTTTCCTGCCAGCTCTACCAGCGAAGTGCTGACTTGTTCCTCGGTGTCCCGTTCAACATTGCCTCCTATGCCCTGTTGACGATGATGATCGCGCAGTGCACGAAGCTTGCTCCTGGGGATTTCATCCATGTCATTGGTGACACCCACATCTACACGAACCATCTTGAGCAAGTCGATACCCAGTTGAAACGTGAAGCCCGTCCGCTGCCAACCATGACGATCAACAGCCAGGTGAATTCCATCTTCGATTTCACTCTGGATGATTTCAGCCTGGTTGGCTATGACCCTCACCCCCGGCTCGCCGCACCGGTGGCGGTTTAACCAGGATCGGACCGCACGATGCGCATCACTCTGATCGCCGCGGCTTCCGACAACAACATCATTGGACGTGATGGCGCGCTCCCGTGGCGGCTGCCCGCCGACATGGCATTCTTCAAGAATACGACCATGGGGCACCCCGTGATCATGGGACGGCGAACCTGGGAAACACTGCCCAAGCCCTTGGATGGCCGCAAGAACATCGTGCTCACCAGGCAGGCCAACTTGGTCGCCGATGGCGCCTCCGTCGTCGGTTCCACGGAGGCCGCCATGGAGGCCTGTGAATCAGCTGATGAGTGCTTTGTGATTGGTGGCGGCGAAATCTATCGTTTGTTCATAGACCGTGCCGACCGCATACTACTCACGCGTGTTCACGTCTCGCTCTCAGGCGATGCAGAATTTCCGCCATTGGATGGAAATGTATGGGTTCTGAGTGCGAGCGAACAGCGTCCTGCAGATGATCGCAATGAACATGCCATGACCTTTGAGGATTGGCAGCGGCACTGAACCGTTTCGAATGATGAATCCCTTTGGCACGAATCTTTCTGAGACGTGCCTTGGCGTGGTAGATCGTGTGTTGGCGACATGGAAGTCGTCATTACACGAAAGGAATTTGTCATGTTTGGAGTCCACGCATTATTTGCAACAACAGGTTTGATCTTGAGTTTGCTCAGCGCTTCCTGCGAGGTCGGTGTCAGCGCAACACCAGTCTCACTCCAGGTTCAGGCCAAGGGTCGTTACACACCATCCGACATGCAGAATCGGCCGTGCGATATGGTGATTCCCCAGCCGGATGGAACTACATTGGTCTATCGAGACATCGACTGTGATGGTGTTGCTGATTACGTCCTGGTCGGCAATCGGTGGATTCCCCTGCATGGTGGCGGCCATGGGCCCTATCGCCCTGGCTACCTGCAGCCCCTGCCCCGTGAATTGCCTTACTACGATCCAGGTTACCAGTACCGAAGCGCGGATGATTTCATTCAGAAGACCGGCCTGCATGACATGACGGATGGGGACGAGTTCACCCAAACGCTGTGGATGCATCGACTCAGCACCTCGGCGTGGACCATGGATGTCACCGTGCCCTCAACATCACGCTGTCATCATCCTGACTTCATGAAATATGACCTGGAATTCGAGTGGACAATCGTACCGGCTGACACTGGTCCGGATTTCGAAGCCTGGCGAGTTGCCGGTGATATCAACGAAGTTCTCCGCTTCCTGATTGAATGCGGCCTCACCGCGTTGAGTATGGACACGGCGTCAGGCAACTTGGACGTCCGTTGGGATGAGGATGTCAACGCCATTCACGTCATGATCAATGGTTCGAACGAGTACTGGATATCACTCGATTGAAATCACCAACAGGGCGACCCATTACCAAAGCCCCGCGGGTGTCTCCAGGCACTCGCGGGGCTGATGGGACAGGGTTATGCGGCCCTACTCGCCCTCGCCTGGCATGACGGAAATCAACCCGACCATCGGCATGCCTTCTGCAGACTGAATTTCGATGAGCTCAACCTTGGCCGCCGGACGTGTTCGGAATAAACCGCCCGCACGAAACTGCTCGCCGAGATCATCCCGGAACGAGAACAGATCCATGGAAACACGTTGGCCTGGCTGTAGTGATTTCAAGGTCGAAGAGTAGCGCTGGTTGACCCACACCGTAGCGTCGGTCCAGGACAAGTCGGTTGAATTGATGATCTCGATGTGGGTGCCATCACGGAAGACCTGGATAGGCAGAACGTTGGTCGTATGTAATTCATACGGGTACGGGCTGGTGGCCAGTTTCGGATTAAAGTTTGGCAAATTGCACCCAGAAGCCCCCATGACCACTACCAGGAGCCCTGAGAACAACCACCGGAGGCGAGGTCGTATCGAGATCAGCCATTGAACAGGACGATTCATCGTGCTGGGCATTGTATGACCGGGGGCGTTGCGGTCACAATGCGGTGATGTCCGTCGAGATGAACCCACCTGAATTGACCCGCCCGGTACTCGATCGCCCTCTCTCCGAGGTCGCTCGCTGCCTCAAGGTCGATGATCGCATCCCAGGGTTGGTTCCCGGATTCGATGCACCCTTCTTCCAGGCTGGACTCGCGGGCTACTCTGATGGCGCTATGCGGCTGGTGGCCCGGGACCATGGCTGCCCGTTCTGCGTCACCGAAGCCCTCCTGGATGTCACCCTCATCAACGGCGGTAAGGGACGGACCCGAGAGGACCCCGACCTTCTCCAGGAGTCGTGCGGTACTGGTGA
>JAYZAT010000180.1:0-10029 GCA_036339555.1 Planctomycetota bacterium | reverse complement strand
GTTTCGTCGATGGCCAGGCCACCTGGAAGTCCGACGTCAACAGGTGGATTTCCCGTTACAACGATGGCGAGCAAGGACAGTAAAGTCATGCAGCACCCGGAACCTGAGTGCGGACAAGTGCGTGGCGTATTCCAACACCTTGTTCGCGTGGTGCACCCGGCGTGTACTCCATCACAATCTCCATCCCAGACAACGTGATGACTGCCGTACTGACAGTCCGAGCATCATCACGCAACATATCGACTGACTGCTCATCATGATCTGGAATACGTGATGCATGAAACGCATCCTGTACGGATGACTGGATTCGATGATCACTTTTGAACATGGAATCGAAGAGATTTCGACGTGGTGCCTCAACGATGTCATCACCGAGACCGGAAGAGGATCTCATGATTGGTTTGCTAAGAGCATGGGTACTACACGAGACTTCTCCGGATTGCCCAATCGCCTCCAGCCATCTTTGCCCATCCGTAACAACGAGACGAAATGGACGAAGAACCTCTCGTGTTACTTCAGGCAGCATGCCCACAACTGCCTCCATTGAATCTTCCGAGAGCAGCGATGGAATAACCACTCCCCGGCTGCGACCGCCAAGTGTTGTGGATTTGTCAGGCAGATTCACGTTCAAGAGTGCGAAGGCAAGCCCCACATCGCTGGCAGCAAGCCAAGTACCACCTCCCCCTGGATCCCGGGGAAGGATTGCTCGTCGATTGCCAAATACTTCGATCGTTGGCGGCTGTTCAGGTGGACGCGTGTGCTCTTCGTCTCGATTGAAAGCGAGACGACAACAGTACTCCGCCCCGGACTCATCGCATCCGGGCAAGATCGTCAGTGTGCACATCAGTGTGCCAGGTCGGCGGCGATCGTGGCTGGCGCCCGACCAACGGTCCCATCCATAGAGATGCCCATTTGTGCCGCTTGCGATGCCATGAGCGCAAGGTGATGCACAGTGTGATGGAAGACGTAGAGCGCTTCTCGTTCACCGGATGAACGAAATCTCTTTTCTCCACTGTCGGCAGTAACTAAGGCTGCAACTCGAACTTTACATTCGAGTAGATCTGTAGACAGAGCACCTAACTGTACCTGGCGATCCCGGATTGCACTGATCGCAAACTCAAGTTCATGCTCAATCTGCGTGCCGCGCTCACGACGGTCATATCGAATTTCGCCTTCACTCAAACCTAGAAGCAAGGCATCCACGTGATCAACGCAGTGGCGGGTATGCGCTCCAATCGAACTGGAGAATCCGCGCATACCCGTCTCTTGGTACTGAATCGAATCCAATGCCATGAGGAGACCCAGCACATCCTGAAGTGCTCCACAAATCGCTTGGCGTGGATCCGATCGGCCGTCATTCACTTGTTCTGTGGACATGTAGTCTCCCAACTGGACGCGAAGGATATCAGCCCTCTGTCAAAGGTGCATATCCCTACCCGATTGTGCAAGATCTGACGCGAAATCCAACCATGAAACCTCTACTGCTCGTTTTGGCAAGAAGTCCCCAATCAGGGTAAATTGCCGAAATTAACACCAATCTCAAGGGCACACCGAAGCCCAAATACCTTGCTAGGCTATGCCTCATGAACAAAGCCTCTTTAACGATTTCCTGGATCTGCAGACTCATTGCAGCATTTTTGATGGGCATGACCCTCTACTTCAAGTTCACGGGCCAGCCTTTACCTGTTGCAATCTTCACGACACTTGATGTCGAGCCGTGGGGCCGTTATTTCACTGGTTGTGCAGAGGCAGTCGCGGTGGTGTTGTTGATTCTTCCATGGACTGTACCCATCGGTGCCCTCTTCACGCTTGGAATCCTAGGCGGTGCAATTATTTGCCACCTGACTGTTATTGGTGTCAACCTGGAGGGCATCAAGGCCAACTTGCCTGCTGGTTCGAAAGACTTGGTACCTGATACCAGCCTCTTCATTTACGCCTGCATTGGGTTTATCTGTGGCATAATCATCCTCGTCCTTCACAAGAACCAACTCATCCGGATGATTAAGCGAAAAAAAGCACGGGGTTGATGCTTGATCAACTGCCTCGTGGCATTCGCTTCTCGTTGACATTCAACTAGCTTTAATCCTGAAGCGTTTCCAGTACGTCCAAACGCTCCTCCAATGGTCGCTTCATGAAAACATCAAAACCCTCGTAGAACGAGTCGACGGATTCACTTCTCGTGTAGTCACAGAGGGCTTGTTCCCATCCTATCGAATCAACGGCAGGGTAAAAATCCAGATAGAAGGATTTTACGCTGCGCGATGATGAAAGATCAATCAGATATACCACGGCCCAAGCACCAGCGTCATATGCCAACTCACGGTGCCACTTCTTGATCTCTGGACCTGCCGTCTCGATATCTTCCATGTCGCGACTGGTGTATTCGAGATCGTCCGCCCGCTCCAAGTTCCGGGCACAGTGCTCCATGAACTCCCGACGGCTTCCCCAACCATTCTGCTCACCGAGATGACAGGCAAGGAGCTCAGCCCCCCCTTCCATCATCCAGGTGGGTGTAAAGTCAAAGGCCTTCTGGTACACGTGGGTGTACTCATGGATACCGCGTGTAGGTAGGTTGTCTTCACCCCAGTCATGGGTATTGATGAAGATCAATTCCGCCGTGGGCGGATCGGATTCCATCGCCATGGTCAGGTAGGCCTCTTGGTCACCATTTTGCGCCTTGTTCGCAAGTTCGATCCCCTCGTGCTCCAAGCAATCCTTGAGCGGCCGGTCACTATTAGCCGTATGAACTTCGCAGAAGGCCTGAGCAATCTTATCTACTGCAGCAGGATCTTCTAATTCATTGGTTTGCTGGCCAACCACGAACACATATGTCGGACCATAATTGCCAACGTACTCTCGAGTCGCATCAATACCCTCCTTCACGCCAGTCATCGACTGTTCGTCATAACCATCATTTGTGAAGTAGCGAGGTGGTTCCACCACCTTCCGAGTCCATGCACTGTGCAGCTTTTCCAATTCCTCTGGGGAGGGCACGCCCGAGTGTTCTTGGGTAACAATGGCCGGCGGCCCCATCATTTTCTCCAGAAGACGGCGTTCCCAACGAAGGTGTCCGCTTCCATAGACAACCATGACACGGTCATGTTCACGCAGCATCTTGGCTTCAAGCTCCACGAGGTTGTACTCACGAGCCTTCATTACGAGGATGGCAATCTTGCGCAAGATGCTGGGGTCATCGACCTTGGCTGGTGATACTTCACGTTTCACCCAACGTGGGTCGAATGGCTTGCCAATATGTTCCTGGTACCAGTCGAGAAAGTCCTGGGCATTGAAATCCGACTGGATATCGAATCGCCGCTTGAGCTGTGATAAGGCTCGGTTAGCACGTTCGTTGAAATCATCGTCAATCTTGTCATTTCGAACCATTGATACGATACGCCGCGCTAAGAGAAACCCCAATAGGTCGTCTGTTGAATAACCTGCTTCACGAACAACCTTTGTCGTGGCATCCGGATCAGGTTCTCCACCGATGACCACCGCACCCAGATCATCCGCCAGCACTGCGGCGTACATTCCCTCGGAAGCCCGCCCCGATTCGACACGTCGTCGTGCACTGGTCATGAATCGTTCTGGCTGTGGCCCTTCACTGGTGGATAAGCCTTCGATAATGGTCACCTGGGGGTTGAATTGCTCAATCGCCATGCGGACCAATCGATGAGTCGGATCATGCTCGATGTCCTGCTCATGCCTAGCCGCAATGAAGAGAAGTTCCTTCTCTCCCTTCTGAAACAAGGCGGCGTAGGGCTCACCCTCGACATCCTCATCACGATCATTCATTCGACGAGGTTGCAGCAACGAAAGATCTGGCTCCAGTGACTGCTCCCCAGCGGTTCCAGATGCATGATCCCCAGGTTTCTCCTGGCGATTAGGTCGACGGTCGCCTCGATCTGATCGTTCCCCAAGGGTGGCAATCGTTTCCCATTCCGGTTCGCCGTCCAGTGTGCCCGAGATATTTTCTCGAACCAGTATGAGGCCAGGTGTTCGGGGAACAATAAACAGACCCCAGGCCGTCGTCTGCACAGGCTTGCCTTCACCTTCGCTCTGAGCCCCTCGAGCATCAAGACTCAACACTGCCTCGCGGCGATTGCGACCGATCCCCACAGCCGACACTCCAAACACCTCGGTATCCGCTCCATTGAGCGCCAACACCAGGCGGCAGCGATCAAAATTGACTATCGGCTGACCATCCGTGGATCCCCCGTGTGTGATTCGCCAAGCCCTGGTAAGCCCTTCATAATCAGTAATCAACTCGATACGAGGCTCCTCGATCCCTGAATGAGCGCCACTCCACTGAATGGTCGGAGCCGGGTCGGGCAGCAACACACAGACAATCGCCAGGATCAGAATCTTCATCCACGGACCCTAGCACGACTTCAGCCAGATTGAGCCTGGAGATCCATGGACTGGAGAGGGTCGGCTGATACCATCAGAACCATGCTTTTGGAGACCATCCAAACCCTGGTGATCCTGGCCCCTGTGGCCCCTACCGAGCCCAGCATCCGATTCGGTCGGGACATCCGGCCGATTCTGTCCGACCGATGCTTCCTCTGCCACGGGCCCGACGAGAACGCTCGCAAGGCCAACCTGCGGTTGGATGATTTCGGATACGCAACCGCGGACCGAAATGGAGCTCAGGCGATCGCTCCCGGGGATGCTGCCAATTCACTTGTATGGCAACGAATCACGACTGACGATCCCGATGACGTGATGCCGCCGCTTGATAGCCCCAAGCACCAGTTGAATGCCGAACAGATCGAAATGATCCGTGTCTGGATCGAATCCGGGGCTGCCTATGAAAGCCACTGGGCCTTCGAATCACTCGTCAAACCGACGGTGCCATCGGTACCTGATGACCAATGGTCTCGAAATGAAATCGATCACTTCGTGATCGAGCGGATGGTGGCCAATGGCCTTCGGCCCAATAGTGAAGCGGATCGAGCCACCTTGGCACGCCGCGTCTTCCTAGACCTCAGGGGGCTGCCACCCACGCCAGAGTAACTCGTGTTCTTCCTAAATCACAAGCGACCGGATGCCTACGAGCAGATGATCGACATGATCTTCAGCGAAGAGCCCTATCGAACCCGGTATGCCGAGCGGATGGCAACACCATGGCTCGACCTCGCTCGTTATGGCGACACATCAGGCATCCACATGGATGCCGGACGATCCATCTGGCCATGGCGCGACTGGGTCCTTGAGTCCTATCGCGACAACCAGCCATTTGATCAATTCGTAATCGATCAATTGGCCGGCGATCTGATGGACAATCCCACACAAAACCAGATCATCGCGAGTGGATTCAATCGCAACCACGTAACGAGCGACGAAGGTGGTGCGATTAGTGACGAGTACCTTCTTATGTATGCGGTGGATCGAACCAACACGCTGGGGTCTGTATTCCTCGGACTGACGGTTGGGTGCGCTCAATGCCATGACCACAAGTTTGATCCAGTGTCCACCGAGGAGTACTACGGGCTGCTGTCCTTCTTCAACAACAATGAAGAACCCGGTGTCTACAGCCAGATCCCGGATCCCTATCGGGCCATGGAACCTGCCTATGAAATCCTCCGGCCGGAAGATCGCGAACGCATGGAGGAGTTGGAACGCTATCTCCAGGCAACAATAGAGGAACGGGATACACCCACGCCCGATGAAGCACAGGGCATCGCAGCGTTCGCCAAGGACCTGAGAGCCGAAGGCAATTGGTCCTGGGAACGAGGCCGAATTGGCCACACCAGCAGCAGCCACGGCGCCATTCTGAAACTACAGCCAGACGGATCGTTACTCGCATCAGGCACCATCCCGGATGTTGATGACTACACGATCACCCTCTCGACCAACGCAACTGGTCTCCGTTCGATCATGTTGGAAATCATGGAAGACCCTTCGCTCCCTTATGGCCGAGTGGGACGCGCTCCGAATGGCAATGCCATCATGAGTGGTATCTCTGCGGAAGTAGTTTCCCAGGCAGACCCCACGCAAAAACGACCACTGGATATCACTTGGGCCTGGGCAGATGTCGAACAACCCAATTCAGATTTCAAGGTCGTGAACTCACTTCGATCTGATGATGGTCGTGTCTGGGCACTCGGTGGGCATGAGCAATCGGGTGATCGCGTTGCCCTGTTCACCACTCGAGAGCCCTTCGGGTATGAGGGTGGTACTGATGTCATCGTGACACTCCATTTCCATTCCGTCTATGCCAAGCATTCACCAGGCAGGGTACGACTTCAGCTTGGTCGACCAAACGAGGATGTGCTTGATCGTTTGCCATCCGCCCGTACCAACTGGTATATCGTCGGCCCCTATACAACCGGTTCGAATGCTGAGCATTACGACACGGCCTATGGTCCTGAAGAAGCCGGCCCGCTGCGATTCGATAAGAAATACCGCAAGCAGGCTTGGCGATACGCACCAGGCGTCAAGGAAGCTGAAAATGTTCGGCTGGCTGCTGGCAGTGGTGCCGAGTACGTTGGTTGCGAGATCTACGTACCCACCGCCAGAAATATGAACATCTCACTTGGTAGTGATGATGGAATCATGGTCTATCACGACGGTGAGCTGGTCTTGGAACGGCGTGTGAATCGCGGCGTGGCGGCTGACCAAGATCAATTGGAACTCGATCTTCAGCCCGGACGAAACACGCTCGTTTGCAAGGTTGTCAATACGGGTGGACAGGGTGGGATTTACCACAGAGAGATCATTCCAGAGTCGACAATCCCAGGCGACGCCCTGGCCTTTGTTGTCCCCGATGACGCTGTCGCCGATACGACACGCACCCGTGCAGAAGCCGCATGGCGTCGAACGTACTCAACGGGTTACCTGGAAGCCGAAGCGAAGGTACAAGAGACTCAAGCATCACTGGCTGAAATGAAACAGGGCATTCCCAAGACCATGATCATGCAGGAACGGGAAGAGGTCCGTCCGACCTATGTGATGATGCGAGGCGCCTACGATCAACCAGATATGAATCGGCCTGTCACCCGTGGTGTGCCTGCCATTCTCGGTTCACTTCAGACCGATGAAGTGCCGAATCGTCAAGATCTCGCACGCTGGTTGATGGGGGAAGAAAACCCGATCACAGCTCGAGTAACGGTCAATCGAACTTGGGAGATGCTCTTCGGTAGAGGTATCGTCGAAACAGTTGAAGACTTCGGGTACCAAGGCAGTTGGCCAACCCATCCGGAACTCCTGGACTGGTTGGCTGCAGACTTTCGTGACAGCGGATGGGATGTACAAGAGTCGCTGAAAACGATCTTGCTCAGCGCAACCTATCGACAGGATTCCAGAGTAAATCCCCTGAACGCTGCTGATCCCAACAATGATCTCTATCATCATTACCCGCGCCAGAGACTGACCGCCGAACAGATTCGGGATCAAGCGCTCTATGTCTCTGGTCTGCTGATCGAACAGATGGGTGGACCTAGTGTCAAGCCTTACCAGCCTGATGGGCTCTGGCAGGAAGTCGCGATGCAGCAGTCCAACACCCGGAACTTCGAACGGGGCATGGACAAAGATCTTTGGCGTCGAAGTCTCTACACGTATTGGAAACGAGCCGCACCTCCTCCATCGATGATGGCATTGGACGCGCCCACCCGTGAGTACTGTTCACCCAGGCGAATCACAACCAATACCCCGCTCCAGGCACTTGTACTGTGGAATGATGAGCAATTCGTCGAAGCAGCCCGATTGGCCGCCCAGCGCATCATGCTTGAAGCTGATTCTGATGATGCCAGGATCGACCTGCTCTTCCAGCGGTGCACGGGCTCACCACCAAGTCCTGCGATTGCAGCTGCCTTCCATGAAACACTGGTCGAATATCGCCAGAAATTCGGGGTAGACTCGGAGCGTGCGACCCAATTAGTTGCCGTAGGAGAAGCCCCCATCGCCGAAGATCTTCCCGCAGCAGAATTGGCCGCCTGGACCATGCTGGTCAACGCGGTACTCTCCAGTGATGCCGCGATCGTAAAGGACTGAATGATGGCTCAACGCCCCATCACCGACAAGCCTGCCGACCCGCTGGAGGAGTACCTCTGCAATCTCACGCGGCGGCGATTCTTCGGATCGATGGCCACCAGCGTAGGTGCTGGCCTAGGCATGAGTGCTCTGTCATCCCTCATGGCCGACGGCGCCCAAACTGCCATCACGACAACGGAAGGCGCCAAGGAAATCTTAGCCAACCTTCCCCACTACGCACCCAAGGCACGTCGTGTCATCTACATGCACATGGAGGGCGCTCCCAGCCAACTGGACTTGTTCGACTACAAACCCGTCCTGGCAGAACGCTTTGATGAAGACTTGCCCGACTCGATCCGAAATGGTCAACGCATCACCACGATGACCAGTGGCCAAGATCGCTTCCCTGTTGCGCCCACGATGTTCAAGTTCGATCGGTATGAGAACAATGAAGATGGCGTGATGCTCTCTGAACTCCTGCCATACACCGGCGCCATTGCCCACGAGCTTTGTTTTATCCATTCGATGCACACGCCATCGATCAACCATGAACCGGGCATTACGTTTTTCCAAACAGGTCACGAACAGCCCGGCCGTCCTTGTTTCGGATCATGGATGAGCTACGGCCTTGGCAGTGAGAGTCGAGATCTTCCTGCCTTCGTGGTCATGATTACGCAGGGCTACGGCAACATGCAGGCGTTGAGTGCACGCTTCTGGGGCAGCGGCTTCTTGCCCAGTGAACATCAGGGCTGCAAACTACGAGCAGGCCGTGACGCTGTTCTGTACCTTCGTGATCCGGATGGCGTCTCCCGTGATGATCGACGAAAGATGCTCGATCTCGCTTCGAAGATCAATGAAGAGGAGTACGGCAAGAGCCTCGATCCCGAAGTGACAGCCCGTATCGCCCAGTACGAGATGGCCTATCGCATGCAAATGTCTGTTCCTGAACTCACTGATATCTCAACCGAACGGCCAGAGACCCTGGAGATGTATGGCGAGGACGTCAAGACCCCCGGCACATTTGCAGCCAACTGCCTCCAGGCAAGACGACTGGCCGAACGCGGAGTTCGATTCATTCAACTCTACATGCGGGGCTGGGATCAGCATGGCAATCTCCCAGGAGAAATTCGTGCCCAATGCAAAGCCGTCGATCAGGCCCAGGCAGCACTCGTTCAAGACTTGCGCCAACGCGGCATGCTGGATGAAACCCTGGTGCTCTGGGCTGGCGAATTTGGTCGAACTGTCTATTGCCAGGGGCCATTGTCAGAGACCAACTACGGAAGAGACCACCACCCCCGCTGCTTCTCACTTTGGCTGGCCGGTGGCGGCATCAAGCCCGGAATCAGTTATGGAAAAACCGACGACTACTCCTACAACGTCATCGAAAATCCAGTGGCTGTTCACGACCTGCACGCGACCATGCAGCACCTGCTTGGACTCGATCACACTCGGAATACATATCGTCACCAAGGGCGTGACTACCGCCTGACTGACGTGCACGGGAACGTGATCAAGGATCTTCTGATCTGACCTTGTTCGCTGGTAGCTCAATAGTCACAAGTTGTTCATCAGATTCGATACGCTGGATGATCGGCGGAGTTGAATCGGTACCTTCCAGCGTGATTTGGACCGAACTGCCTATTGGGAGCAAGGCTTCCAGGTGGTCATTGGCATCAAAACGATCATCTCGAGAGATACCACGGTGCAAGATGGCACCTTCCTGCGAACAAATGATGACCGGCCATGCTTGGCGACCACCATGAGCATTGACGACTCGAATCCTGACCCTCGCCATCCCCTCGGGGAGTTGCCCAGGATCGCCCTTGTAGCGACTGGTCACATCCACGGCACCGATGGTTGAATCCCCTGGTTTCCAGGGCAACGGAAATGAGAGCGGTACCCTCCGCCACGTCACGGCAAAGATAGCGCGATGAGCGTCTCCCTCGATGGCACCTTCCGCACGCCCCTGGAACCACGCCTTATTCAAGTCCATACCAGTGGGTTCAGCAGCACCCGTGAAATGCCAATCCCCATCGTCATAAATTTCAACCCAGG
>JAYZAT010000179.1:0-8007 GCA_036339555.1 Planctomycetota bacterium | reverse complement strand
CATGTCATTCAGCCGCTGCCGCTTCCTGTCGAGCCTTCTTGCGATCACCGCGCCGCTGAACGAAACGAGAGATGGGCTCCACCGTCATGCCCTGGATGAGGATCGAACCAATCACCACCATGAGCGTGACCACCATGGTCTGAGACCTGAGATCCTTGCCAGGATCCGAGGTCATGATCACGGTCGGCACCGCAAGTGCCATGGCGATCGACACACCACCTCGCAAACCACACCAGGTCATCAACACCACATCCCAAATTGACATCTGCGTGCGCTTCAGCGACTTGGCCATGCCCCAGGGAATCACCAAGGCAATAAATCTCGCGATTAGGATCAGAGGCCATACCGCCAGACTCCACAACACAGGAGACCAGGATAAATCCACCGCCAACAACTCCAGCCCGATCAAGAGGAACAACACCGCCGTCAATGAGTTCTCGATAAGGTTCCAGAACCCGATCACCAACTCACCGGTCTTCTCGGATTTCTTGAAGGCCGAAGAACGGCCCATCACAAGGCCAGAAACCACGCATGCCACCGGACATGACACGAATAAGCTCGGCGCAATGACCCCATTGAGCAATACGATTGAGATCGTTATCAAGACAATGACGGAACCACGCTTCACGCCGTGGACGAAAAACGCCCCGAGGTAACCCATCACAATGCCCAAGAGGATCGCACCACCCGCTTCCACAATGAAGGCCAGGATCCAGTCACCACCAAAGTGGGTATCCATGGTCGTTGGATGATCTGTCAAGAGCATGCTGGTCAAGAACAACACCACCACAATCGAGATGCCGTCATTGAAGAGCGACTCACCCGCAATGACCTCCTGAACACGCTTCGGAGCTGATGTCCGGCGCAACAAACTGATGGCAGCCACCGCATCGGTCGGCGCCAGAATGGCTCCTACGAGGAGCAAGTTCCAGATTTTCCACTCCTTGCCCGCGATCTCGAACATCAACATCAAGCCAATCGCCGTCACGATCGCTGTGAGAATGACACCGACGGTCGCCATCCAGGCGATCAAACCCACCCGACGCGTGACAGTTGATGTCTCAAGTTGGAGGGCGGTAGCGAATAAGAGAACACCCAATAAGATGCCCTGGCCTGCCATGCCCTTTCCCTGACCTCCGACCAACAAGGTGTCGAAGTGAAGTGATTTCACCAAGTCAACCGCGCGAGCCTCATCGAAACCACTGAACAGACCGGCAAGCATCAGGCCGCCAGCAACCACCAGGCCAGCCAACATGACGCCAATGGAACTTGGGAGACGCAGGAAGCGATCGTTTGCCCAGCCTGCGAAAGCCGTGAAGGCCAGGACAACGACTATGGCTGTATAGGGATTCAACTGTCAATCGCCCTCATCTGATCGAATGGGCCCCGCCGCCCGAGGGGAATTATATGGAATCGACCTGCCTGCCCTCAAACCTACTGGAATCCATAGAACCATCAGCCCGGGGGGCCGTCTGCTCCATTGCCATGCAGCCGCTTGTGTCGAGCCAGACCCGCAGCAACCAACTGACGCGTGAAACCCTCGTGTCCCGCCGGATCCAGGGAGAGACAGATGTCGGCACTCCCGTAATCCGCCGGCGGGAAATAGACCCCGCAGTTGGCGTTGATCTCAAGCATGTAGGGCGTGCCTGACTTGTCGACTCGCAGATCACACCGGCCGAAACTGGCCGCCTTGAGCTCCACGAAAAATCGAGCACACTCATCACGAAGGCGTGCAGCAAGCACCGGATCCTCCACCGGGAAGGATGTCAACGTCTCGTAATCCACCCACTTCAGGTCGGAATGCTTGAAGCTCTCGCCCTTGGGGAACTTGTACTGGGCCGGTGTATAGGTCTTGGGGTTGCTGGGGTCATCCGGATTCTCCGCAACCAAGACCGTGCACTCGGTACCGTCGATGTACTCCTCGATCAAGGCTGCACCGTGGCGAGACATGATCTTCTTGGCCTGGATGCGCAACCCGGCCACAGAACGAACCCGTGATCGTCGACTGATATCCACGCTGGCATAACTGCTGTAATGCTTCACGAACAAGGGAAACTTCAGTTCCTGAGCCGCCCGCTCTACGTCTTCCTCGTTCCTGGCAATCACGTAGTTGGGCGTGGCAATGCCAAGGCGATGACAGGCTTCTTTCATTTCCACCCGGGTTGGCTCATAGCATTCCGAAGTGGCCCCGGCAAAGGGTACCCCACGCTCCTCAAGCTTCTGGATGACTTCGATCCCTGGAAGATCTTGGTCGGCTGCCCCATCACACAGGTTGAAGTACAAGTCGAAGCGGTCCTCATCAATCAAGGCCTCGACTTGCTTGACCGAGTTGACCTTGCCAACCAAAACCGCGACATGCCACTCCGCTTCCGGCATGAAGGGACGTGGATCACATGGCCAATCGTCATCTGCGAATGGAACCGCGTCGAGATCCTGGGTTGTCAGAAGGCAGATGCGCAGGGTCGGAGTCTCCGGCACATAGAGGTTTGAGCCTACTGTAGCAGTTGAGATCCAAACTTGAGCTACCAAGCCTCTCTACAACGTGCGACTGGTATGATCTCGCGATGGACTGGACGCACCAGTCGCCAGGAGCACCCACCACGATGACACCCGCTGGCTTCCTAGTCGAGTTCAACAAGCGACTCTGCAGCGGACCATGCGTGCTGGCAACCGTGATGCACTGCACCGGCTCAACGCCACGAGCACCCGGGGCTCAGATGGCCTGCGGCGAAGATTGGCTGCTGGGAACCGTAGGCGGCGGTGCCGCTGAATCCAAAGTCATCAATGCCGCTCGTAAGGCGATGGGATCCGGCCGCCCCACTGAGATCACCATCGACCTCAGGGGAACACCCGAGTCTATTAAGGATGGGATCTGTGGTGGCACCATGCTGGTCAGGCTCGACCCGCTCGATCAGGCCTCCACGACCAACCTGACCCAGGCCAGCCATGACCTGGCTGCTGGCCACGCGATCAAACAACACTTCCCACCCGATGACTGCTGGTACCTGAAGCCCCTTGATGTTGTCGCAACAGGCGATCACGACGAACGCTGGATCGTGTCACCAGATCCCATGCTGCTCATCGTCGGCGGTGGCCACTGTGGCGTCGCCCTGGCCCACGCCGCCGCTCCACTTGGATTCCAGATCATCCTCCAGGATGAACGACCCGAGATGGCCCCCGAGTCAGAACTGCCCGATGGCACCATCCGAAGCTGTGGATCAATCGACCAGACGTTGGATTCCTTGGCCTGGCATGGCCCGCTCTACGTCGCCCTGGTGACTCGCAGCTACCAACACGATGTCCAAGCCATCGAGCACCTGGCCACGAAACCGCTGGCATACGCCGGCCTCATGGGCAGCCGCCGGCGACTAACCCAGGTCATGAAGATGCTGCGGGAACACAACGTCCCGGAGACCCTCATTGATTTCCTCGATGCCCCCATCGGTATCGACCTGCCCACAGAGACGCCCGAGGAAATAGCCATCAGCATCTGCGCACGCTTGATCCAGGCCCGGCACGCCAACTGCACCAAGATGGCCCCCGTGGATCCCGAGGCTGCCGTCGCACTGGGCTGAATACCGCAACAACTTTAGCTGACCGAACTGGATGCCTGAGCAAGGTCCTGAGGCGTGTCGATGTCCATCACGACTGAAGGATCATCCACCTCGATGAACTGCCGCCGCGATTCATCCTCTCGGAACCACTCGGCCAGTCCACCAGGCAAACCTGTCTCGATGATCTCCCTGGCAAGCCGTGTCGGAATCGCAATGGGATGCCCATGTTGGCCCTGGTATTGAGGGGCCACCGCCCTGTCCAAGGATTGAGCCGACTGGATGATTGCTTCGAGCGTTGCCGGAGCTACTTGGGGGTGATCACCAAGCTGCAACAGGATGCAATCGACGTCTTCGACTCTTAAGGCAAACTCGATACCGACTTGGATTGACCGTGACATGTCGGCATCCGCATCCGTGTGAATCGTGGCATGAACACGTGGCCGCAAGGCTTCTTCGATCTCAGCCTGGCGATGTCCCAAGACCACGATGATCTCGTCACAAGCCACCGAGATGTGGTCGAACGCGCTGGAGATGAGCGTTCCGGCTCCATGCACGGATGGCCACGGTGACAATTGCTTGTTCCCACCCAAGCGACGACCACGCCCCGCTGCAAGTAACACCCCGATTACACTCATCAAGCACCACCCTCATGATCCTGAATGCCCTTCAATACTGTGTGCGGCATCAAAGGCATTTCCTTGAACAACACCCCTGTAGCAGCATGCACTGCATTGGTCACGGCCGGGGCAATGGTATGGATCCCAATCTCACCAATGGATTTGGCACCCATGGTGCCGTACTTGTCATGGGTCTTGACGAATTCCAACTCCATGGGCGGCATATCGGCATAGGCCGGAAGACGGTAATGACGAATGGCATCGTTCAAGACCTTGCCCTGGTCATCCATCAGAATTCGCTCCGAGAGAATCCAACCCAAGCCCTGTGTCAGGCCTCCTTCGATCTGACCACGACACACCATGGGATTGATCAAGTTGCCGACATCAATGACGGATACCGATCGAAGAATGCGAATGTGACCATCGAATCGGTTGACTGCGACCCGTACACCCTGTGCAGCGAACCCAACACTGCTGGGGTCCGCCTGGTGATTTCGAACAATCTGAAGGGAGCGACCATCTGCCTGAACATGGTCATAGAGTTCTGAGAGCGGAATCATCCTGCCATGTGCGTGGACACAATCCTCAACCAGATGACAATCATGGACCTCACAGCCGGCGTAATGAGCCGCTTCCTCACGAATCTTTTCGATGATGGCATTTCCTGCACGGACAGTGGCACCACCGGCAACAAAGGTCGTTGCGTTGGCAAAGGTCCCGGTATCAAAGGCGTTGTCGTCCGTATCGCCTGCGTGTAATTCAATTTGCTTCGTGTCAACCTGCATCGTTTCGGCCAGAATCTGGATGAGCGTTGTATCCGTACCGTTGCCCATGTCGGCAGCACCGACGTAATAATCAAACTTACCATCTGGCCGTACTTCAATCCTCACCTTCGAGCGGTGTACCGTTGGCGGCGTGCATCCTTGAATCGCAACGGCATAACCAGTGCCACACACCCAACCATCTGATTCTGGTGGATCTGGCAACCCGCCATCCTTGGACATAATCTCGTCAAGCCTGTCAATGCAGTCTTCAAGGCCATAGCTACCAATTTCATGTGAACCATGGTCTTCAGCAAAGGCCGTCAGGCTGTCGCCTCGACGAATGACATTCAATCTCCTGAACTCCAGCGGATGAATCCCGAGTTCAGTCGCAACTTCATGCAAGTGCGTTTCAATCGCATGGGTGGTCTGGGTCGCTCCATAGCCACGGAAACCACCGCTTGGCACATTATTGGTATAGACCGAGTACCCCTCAACATCCTTGTTCGAACAGCGATACAGCGACAAGGGCTCATGACAACCACAGAACAGCGTTTCACCGCCATGGTTGCCATAGGCACCCGTATCGGAAATGACACGCAGTTGAAGCGCCGTCATGGTTCCGTCGTTCTTGTGTCCCGTCTTGACCATGATCTTCATGGGATGCCTGAAGGAAGCTCCAATGAACTCTTCCTGGCGAGTGAAATCAAATTTGCACGGCCGCCCCGTTTTCATGGCAGCCAAGATGGCAAGATCCTCTGAGATCACCTCCTGCTTGCCACCAAAGCCACCTCCAATGTGATCCTTGTAGACCCGAACTGAAGGCATGTTGATCCCGTAGATATGGGCCAATTTCTCTCGAGCGACATAAGGTCCTTGCGTGCTAGCTCGAACGTCGATGTTTTCACCATCAATCGTGGCGATGGCACAGTGTGTTTCCAGGTGTGCATGTTGGGCACGAGAGGTCTGCATCGTGCTTTCATGAATCAGATCTGCTTCCTTGAACCCAGCTTCGATGTCTCCAATACCACCGCGAAGTTCAAGGAGTATGTTCGATTTGGGACGAAGAAGTACTGACTCAGCCGCGATGCCATGGACCTTCTGGGCCCCCTCCTTCATGGCTTCCTCGGGATCATGTACCGATTCGATCGGTTCATAATCAACCTGGATGAGATGACACCCTTCCTGAGCGATGGAATCGGTTTCAGCAACCACCGCCGCTACACGCTGCCCGACGAAACGGACCACGTTGTCCAACACCATCATGTCATCGGCGTCGACGCGCGGATCATCATGCACAGCGGTTGAGAATCGTCGCTTCGGAGAATCTTCCCAGGTCAAGACCGCATGGACACCCTTCAAGGCTCGCGCTGCTTCTGTATGAATCGCCTTGATCCTGCCATGTGGAATCGTTGATCGGACGACCCGGACATGAAGCATGCCTTCAGGCTCAACATCACCGGTGTATTTGGCCGCACCGGTGACGATGTCATGGGAACAATCCAGCGGCTTCGCGCAGCCGACGCCACCATGGCCTGGGTTCTTGTCGATGTTGCAAACACCGTTCATTGCATCACGAATAGATCGGTAGCCAGTGCAGCGGCAAATGTTGCCCCTGAGTTTTTGTGGCAACTCAGATTCATCACAATCGCCAAGTTTGGCAGCGGTCATGATCATGCCGGAAGTACAGAACCCACATTGGAATCCCTGAGCATCAATGAAGGCTTGTTGGATGTCCGAAAGCTTGCCATTCTGGGCCAAACCCTCAATGGTCGTGATCTTGCGTCCAACACATCGCGGCGCGGGGACCAAGCAGCTATGCACTGGCTCATCATCGAGCCATACGGTGCATGCGCCACAATCACCCTGGTCACAACCGCGACGAACACCCGTGAAACCGGAACGCTTCAAGTAGGAGCGCAGGCATTCACCCGCCTCAGGTGTACCCTGGACACTTTTTCCGTTGACAGTCATGGTCATGGTGCCAGCCATGGTCAACGCGCTCCGCTTTCCATTGAGGTACGCAGCTTTTCAGCCAGGAACAGTGTCATGGCACGCCGGTAGTACACGTCGCCATGCTGGTCATCGAAATAGGCGTCTCCGGGAATGCTGTCCTGGATGGCATCCTTAAGCTCAGCTGTCGTCGGGACTGACTGGAATGTGAATTGATATGGTTTGATCACCGAGGCACTGATCGAGAACTCGATCTGGCCGTCATCAACATCTCGAGTTGCGATCACAAGCGCTGCTGAACGCCCGACATGGGTCAAGGACCGAAGATCCATGATGGCCTCTCGCGTGAGCCATTTGCTTGGCAAACGGATGCTGCGAAGGATGTCACCTGGGTTGAGCTTGTTATCCAGGATGCCCGTGTGGAATTCGCTCGAGGGGATCGTAAACGCCTCACCATCATGAGGCCAAATCGTGTATTCAGCATGGAGGGCATGGGCCAGGCTAATCATGGAACCAGCCGGTAGTGACATACAGATGTTGCCGCCAATCGTGGCCTCGTTGTAGATCTTGAAGGACGCGGAGAGCGCCTCGGCACACTGCTGAAAGAGCACACCGGCCTTCCACTCCGGCGGTGATTGGAAGTCCAAGAGATCACGAATACGACAGGTGGCTGCAATCTCAAGACCATCATCAACGACCTCAAGAGGTGTCCACCCCAGTGACATCAGATCGATGATCGTGTCGATACCGAGTGCATCAGTGCAACTCGCTTGTCCAGGCGTGATTCGGCCCGACAACTGTTGCTCGGAATACAACCATGTGCCTCCCGCCACGAAGGAAGACCCGGGTTTCCATTGCCGAGCCTCCTCATCTTTGGATGGAGATCTGTATTCCCGCACACCCGCAATGTTCATGGACAACCTCCGGAATCAGAGCCAAGTTCATCTCAAGCCCTGGAAATACTACTGACCAATTTAAGGGTTTGCAGCCTCTCCACTGGTTGACATGGGAGTTCGGTAAATTGCTGTAGGATTCTCATCAACTTGAGTGATCTCTGGCCCCGTGACAGCGATGCAAGCCAACGAAGATCTCTGAAGAACGACATGGAGTACTGAAATGCCG
>JAYZAT010000178.1:0-15715 GCA_036339555.1 Planctomycetota bacterium | reverse complement strand
TACCTCGTGGAAACATGATTCGGTGTTGCACCGTCCACACCACGAGCACCCAGGCAATCCACACGCATACCAGAATCAGGATCATTCGCGACACTCTACGAACTAGCTGGGTCTTTGCCATACCTCAGGCCAGTCGAATTCGGGGATCAAGCCAGCCATAGAGAAGGTCTACTACCAGGTTGAAGATCACCAACAAGGCGCTATAGACCAGAACGACGCCCATGATCAAGGTGATGTCTTTGCCGAGCACTGCCTCAATGAAATGATTGCCAACTCCTGGGACCGCAAAGACTCGCTCGACAACGAACGATCCAGTCATGGCTGCGGCCGTGGCAGGCCCCAAGTAGGAGAGTACAGGCAGGAAGGCATTCCGAAGACAGTGGCGAAGCAGGATGGTCCGTTCCGGGAGCCCCAGTGCTCGAAGCGTTCGTACGTGATCGGATGCCATCTGCTCCAGCATGCCAGCCCGGATCAGTCGACTGATATACGCCGCGAACGGAAGCGAGAGCGCTACCGCCGGAAGGATCATGTGTTGTGGGCTGCCCCAACCACTCACGGGGAACCAGTCCAGCCAGAGTCCACCAACCAACAACAGAGCTGTTCCAGTCACGAAGGCCGGCAGACTGATACCGATCAGTGCGATCAGCAGGCTCAGCAGGTCGAGCCATGATCCTGGTTTGGCGGCTGCCAGTGTGCCCGTAATGATCCCGATCAAGCAGGCTAGCAGCATGGCCAGTAAACCAAGTGTCATTGATACAGGCAGCTGCGCTGCCAGGATTTCATTGACGTTCCAGTTCTCGTGTCGGAGGCTTGGACCCAGGTTCATGATGGGACCATCGCGTTGTCCGAGAAGCCAGTTGACGCCAGTCGCATCACCGAGGTAATCCCAGTAGAAATGCCAGGGATCATCCAGTCGATATTGCGATTCCATGGCGGCGACAACTTCGGCTGGGGGCTGCCTTGCCTCAGATTTTTCCAGTGGGCTGCCGGGTATGAGCCAAGCCAGCATGAAGGTCAGCGTGTAGACAGCCAGCAAGATGAACGGCAGCTGTAGCAACCGTCTCAGGAGCAGACGCTTCATGGCTGGACCTCCGTCACGGGTCGGAGTTTCCACAGGTAGTGCGTCAATCGCGGGTGATGGGTGACGCCCGTGATGTCACCAGGGTCATACATGGTGACATCCACCAATTGACACACAGGGAGCAGGGGCATCTCTTGTTGGAAGAGGGTAGCTTCGAGTTGCGCGAGATCACGGAGACGCTTCTCAGCATCAGGTTCCAGGGCAGCTGCCTCCAAAGCGGCATCGACCTCGGGAACAGAAAAACCTCGGTCATTGTTGCCATCCGTTGAACGGCAGAGCTCCAGGAAGGTCGTGGGATCTCCGTAGTCGCCATACCAGCGACCTCGCGCGACCATGAAGTTGCCCTTACGAAGATCATCCTTGAAGAACTTCGTGTCCTGGCCTTGCAGGACGACTGGAACGCCCAGGTGGCGTTGCCATTGATCTCTCAGCTCAACCGCCATACGTGCAAAGCGAGGCGAGCCGGTGGTGTAGAGGAGTTCGACGTCAGGAAATGGGAGGCCTTCTTCGTCTTCCAAGCGACCGTCACCATCACGATCACGCCACCCGGCTTCGGCCAAGGTAGCTCGTGCTTGTTCTGGATCAAACCCCAGGCCCTCAGGCGATTCATAGCCCTGGATAGCATCGGGTGGTACGAGCGTTGATGCGACGGGTTCACCCAACCGGGTCACGTTCGTGACGATGGATTCCTTGTCAGTGGCTAGAGCGAACCCTCGTCGCACAGAAGCTTCAGCGAATGGATTGCTGCGACCGTCCGCGAGTTGTGGTCGGCAATTGAAGGAGAAGAAATCGGTTCCAAAGACGGGAATGGCGTGGATGTTTCGTCGTTCACCGGGACCGGGTTCCGGAAGGTCCATTCCGGGAAGATGCAACGACTCGATGCCATGACGTTCTTCGTACAGGCGCCCTTGCTTGAGCATGTCGATGCGGCAATCCGCGGCGACCCCTGTGAGCCAGTCGACTTCACCCTTCTGGAAAGCCAGGACCGCGGTGTTGGGGTCTGGGATGGATCGGATTTCGATCGTTCCGAAACCTGCGAGGCCAGGGTCATGGTAGGTGGGTGATTTAGAGAGTTGCATATCGCGCTTGTAGCGCCATTCGTCCAGTTGGTAGGGCCCGTTTCCCACGAGTGATCCGGGACGGGCCCATCGATGGGATTGCACCAACCGACCGGTTGTTGATGACAAGTCGATATTCCTGCGATCTTCCATTGAAGGAGCTTCGATTGCCTGCCATCCGTGTTCCTGGAGACTCTTGGCCTTGGCTGGTTCGACCACCCAACCCTCCACGGTCGGTCGGTGGACTGGGGAAGAAGGGGCAAAGGCGAGCAGGTCTGGGAAGTAGGGGACCGGACGATCAATGTTCACGATCAGGGTGCGATCATCCTCGACATGAACCCCGACCATTGCTTGGTAGCGGGGTTCAACCTGGTCCCACATCCAGCGTGCCTCCGCTCTACGTGACTCATGTGCATCCAGGGACTGGGCCAGGGCACGATGCACAGCAGCCTGATCGATGGCTTCTTGGATTTTTTTGTGGTCACCAGAGGCGAGGGCAGATTCAAGTTGGCTCCGTTCGGCATTCAAGGCGACGGGATCGTTGACGTTCCACTGGATTTCTTCCGGACGATCAACAGACTCCGACAGGCTCCTGAACCGGTGAAGCAGACCACGGACGGCATCCGCTTGTTTTCGAGGTGTCTGGTTCTGCCATGGATCTGCAGTAAAGCCCTGGAGTTGTGCCTGACGCCACTGCCAGAAGGACTTGGCCCCTTCAATCGAGAAGAAGAGGTTGGAATAATCTGCTGCTGTATCTGGCAAGAGCAGCCTCATCCAGGACCATGCGAAATCCCCGGCTGTCACAGGCGAACCGTCTGACCATCGCCCATCGGACCTCAGCGTGAATCGCAGCCTGCGACCATCCTTTTCAACAGACCATTCTTCGACGGCCGCAGGCTCCAGGGAGAAGTCGTCTGTATTCCAGCGAAGCAACCCCTCGTACAGGGCATAGGCCAGCCGCATGTCAGCGAGGTAGCTCATCCGTTGTGGATCGAGCGTAAAGACTTCGTTTTCCCCAGCGATCACCAATTCGGCGCGTGGTCTTGAGTCATCGATTGCGACCAGGGTTCCGAGTAGGAACAACAACAGCACGAGTGGAAGAAACAGGCGACTCACGACAAGCGAAGTGTAGCCTCGGTTGCCAGGTTGGTTCTGCTAATGCTGGTAGGGACGAGTCGTCAGGACGACTTGCCACTTGTCGCGGCTTTCAGCCAGTCCGTTGAGATTGCCCTGGGTCCAGAGCTCCCGACCAGAGGCCACGGAGGGGGCTGATTGGCCATTTCTGAGATGCGAATCAACCAATTTCAGGGTTGTCTCGCTTGTCTCCAGCATCTGGCCAGCGGCCTTGGCGAGCTCGGGGTTCTGGCGGATGGTGGATTCATTGACCAGGATGACGTCATAGATCCTGCCCAACTGAGGTGCGGTGCGACGCCCAATATAGGTTGCCACCTTCTCAGTCATGCGATTTTCGTTTTCCATGTCCATCCGCTGGAGCTTTGGGTCAATGTACTGATCTCGGATCAGGAGCAGTCCAGGTTGAATCGCCATCAGAAGTGTTGGCGGCGCTTGTTCCGCTTCAACACGGTCGATCGTGGTCTTCAGGGCATTGATTTCGCCATCAATGGCAAAGTCGCGGATTGCGACACTGTCGGATCTTTGGTTACGGACAGCGAGGTCGAGCGTTTCCAACTCTCGTCTCAGCACCAGGGGGTCAGTCTCAACTTCAGCGCCACGAACCAAGGCTCGCAAACTTGTCTTGATCTTGTCCGAAGGGATCGATTCGACATCCAAGCAACGACCGATGCCAATGGCAGCCCAGAGCCGTACCTGGGGATTCTTCTCGACATCTGGTTCGATGTGGTTGTCCAGCAGTGAGAGCGATTCAGGGGTTGCTATCGATGCGGCAACCTGCATGGCGTTGATTGCGCGGTATGGGCTGGGACCGTTGATGATTTTGGTCAAGGCCGGCAGGACAGCCTTGCTATAGGTCGATCGGAACATTCGGCTGGCGGTCTCACCAGCAATAGATCGAAATGGGCGAGTGAGCTTGTTCCGGGCTTCCTGGACTTCCTTGGGAGATTCATTGTTGAGCTTCTGGACCCAGAAATCGGCATAGGTCCGGATTTTTTCCTGCTGCGAATCATCGAGCGGAAGGATTGATTTCAGGCGTTCTACGTTCTCAGGGGCTGCTTGTGCGTACCCTGAAATGAGCCCCGCAAACGCGAGAAGAATGGCAAGTTGGTTCGGGCGAATCAGCATGTCGAAGAGTGCACTCCGGGGACATCAAATGCGTGAGGGCCTGCTGTCGAGGCTCATCCTGGCAGTAGTCGAAGGTGTGACGGTATCAATCCTACGGGGGCATTGTCAACGATTCCCGATAGGGTACGCAGGTCCTTGCCCAAGAGATTCCTGCCATTGTTGGCATGTGGCGTCGACGCCCCTACCATCGCCCATGGGGGCCTGCCCAGGCCCAATTCTCACCCCTTGAGCCCCGACTATTGTTAAACGGACGCCACGAGAAGCCATGATCAGATTCGTCAGTATATTTCGGCCCATTGGCATCGCTTGGCTAGCCCCCCTTTTGGCGTGCAGTTTGGGTTGGGCCCAGGCACCTGCCTCCCAGGAGTCGCCAGGGGGCGGTTCTATCAAGACCAACCAGCGGCTCGCGAGCATCCTTGCAAGGTATGCCAACGAGGTGATGGTGAGTACGGATCTGAACGTTGCTGGCATGAACGTGGCCCTCGCTCTCTACCAGGAGGCCGCCCGCCTGGATCCTGACGAGCCCAATACCTGGCGGAAACTGATCGAAATGGAATTGGCCATGGATCGGGTGGATCTCCTGGAGGAAACGACTCGGAACCTCCTTCGAGTCGTTCCCAATGACCAGGATGCCCAGTTGGAACGATTGCTGGCAGCCATCTTCCAATTCAATACCGCCGATGACCGCATCGCAGCCCTGGAGCAGTTGTTGACACCAGAGAACGCCGAGTCCCTGGGGCCTGAGATTTCTGCTCGGCTCGCTTTCATGATGGCCGATCTTCATCGGCGCCGCGGTGACATGAATGCCTTTGGTCATTGGCTTCGCGAATCCATTGTCATGGACCCCACCTACTCCGATGCCGTGGGTATCGCGACGGGATTCCTTCGAAACCGTGTGCCTGACCATGTGGCGTATGTTGAACTGCTGCTGGGATTACTCACAGCGGATCTCACGGACGACAACATCCTGGCAACATTAAATGCCTACCTCCTTGCGGAGGGTGCGTATGAATCAGCAGAACGCATGATTCGCATGCGCATGGAGCATATGGAGGCTCGACGTGTTCCAGCAGGGAGCAAGCTGTACCAGGATCTGGCATTGGCCCAATGGGGCCAGGGCAATCGAGACGAGGCCTTGCAAACCATTGCCACTCGAAGAGAGACGCTCAATAGCGTGTATGAAGCTCTGGCAGAAGCAGAAGATTCCAGCAAATCCCCGCTGGAACTTGCTCAGTTGAAGGCACCGCTTCCACCCCAGATGGCTGCTATCCAGGCGATGTTGTTGGCCAAGGGCAATGAGATCGACCGGAGCGAGTCCATGGAAGATCTTGTGCTCTCCGTGGATTTCGAACAAGGCCTGTCTGATATGGCGGCCGAAGACAGTCGAGATCACGCTGCCAGGCTCCTCCACGCCTATTGGCTGCTCCTCTGGCTGGATGCTGACATGGATCTATTGGATACGAGACTCGCGGCAATTGGGGCAATCGAAGATCTTTCGGACAGGGCGAAGAAACGAATCGAAGCTTGGAAACTGCTTCGTGATGGAGATGCTGCGGAGGCAGAGCGGATCTTTCGCGAGGATGACTCCGGGCACTTACTCACCCAGGTTGGGCTCGCCGAGTCGCTCGTTGCACAGGGGCAGAACCGAGATGCTGCCGTCATCCTTCTGGGCGTATGGAACGCTCAACGGGATCTCCCACCGGGCCTTTGGGCACGAGATCGATTAGAAGAACTCCTGGGTACGCCGGTGCCACCTTCGGCCGAGGCGACTCGTATGAACGAGTTGGTTGCAGAGATACCACTCTTGATGGATCGCGTTCCAGGCGATCCTCGATTGGCGTTGTCTCTTCGCATGCGGCCAACTGAGGAATCATTCAAACCATACGCCCCAGTTTTGATCGAAGTGGAGATCAGCAACAACACGCCTCTGCCCTTGGCCATCGACAAGGATGGCCCCATCCAGGATTTGCTTTTGCTGCAAGGTGGTGTGCGTGTGCCTTATGTCAATGCGTCTCAGGGCCCCAGCATACTCATTGAAATCAGCGAGCAACTGCGGCTGATGCCCTTTGAATCCTTGAAGTTCTATGTTGATCTACGGCGTTACTGGGTGGGCACAGTGCTCGACCGTCACCCGCTCTATGGAGCAAGTGTTGATCTGACAGGCATCCTGAACTTCATGATGTCTACGGGATCGTCCACAGGCAAGCCCTCACATCTCCCTGGATTACTTGGTGTTGAAACAGATCTCAAGGACATTCGAGTCGATGGGCAGCGTGTTACGAAAGCTTGGGCCAGTCGAGTGATCGATGAGCTCAAGGGCGAACAAATCACATCTGAAGAGTTGGTTGACATAGCGTTGCTGACTCATGTCATCTCTTCGAACAAGGGTTCTCTCGTATCGGATCCGTTGCCAGAGGACGTCATCAACGCTGCAGTCGACATCATTGTTGATACGTTCCCGAGGCTGGACCAGAATGCACGTGCATGGCTTCTTGCAGTGATGGCTCGCTCCCCGCGTCTGGATGCCATCTGGGAAATGGCTGAACGTAGTGACAATGTCACAGTGCACATCATCCAGCTCATGAGGCTCAAGGATTCGATGCGTCAAGCAGGCACGATTGAGTCGCTCTTAGAAGATCGCGTTGTCCTCTCGGCCCTGAATTCTGATTTACCCCAGGTTCGATACTTGGCGGAATGGATGGAAGGCCTGGCACAGTTGGCTCGTGAGGAACGCCTGAAGCAACTTACCGGCAATGATGGAACAGGCGGATGAGGTCGGGTGACGACAGCGACGGCGAACGCGAGGTTCCTGCCGTTCCTGTGACAACCTCTGTCAAACCCAATTCAACGGGTACGCGACGACGTTGGTTCCTCATCAAGCTGGCGGCTATGGCAACAGGTGTCTTGTTGCTTGTTGGTGCTATCGCGCTGGTTTGGACTCAGCATGATCGCATCACTTCGGCACTGGAGGCCATGTCCCAGCCGCAGCCAGGACCAATCGTGATACTCCTACTCTCGATGGTGGCGACCTTGATGGTTACGGGGCTGCAATTCCAATTGCTGCTGTCACGACATCGCATCCCAGCCATGGAAATGCAGGGCCTCATCACCGGCTCAGCCTTGTTGAACTTTCTTCCCCTCAAGGCGGGGCTTTTGGGCCGTATTGCCTATCACCAGGTCGTGCATGGGATCAGGCCTATGGAAACCGCCCAGGCCATGATCCTGGCTCGGGTGGCAGGCTTGGTGGCAATCACGATCACTGCTGTCTCGCTCTTTTGCCGCGACTGGTTGGATGGCCAACTGTGGGCATGGGCGTTGGTGCCTGCCGCCTTGCCGGGTTGGTTCCTGTTGCTCTCAATGACCAGGACTGCGGGGCTGGTCGTTTTGCTCAAGTACGTCGACCTCCTCTTGATGGCAGTGCGGTATCAATGCGCCTTCATGTTGATGAACGAGCCCATTGGATTTGATGTTTGCATGGCCCTGGCGGCCATTGGCATGCTGGCTGGTGCCATCCCATTCTTGACGGGAGGCCTGGGCTTGCGAGAGTGGTTGGTGGGCTGGCTGACGACCGGCTTGGTGACTTTGCCCGCAGCGCTTGAGATTGGACTCCTGGCGGATCTCGTGAATCGAGCTGCAGAATTGATTGTCCTGATTCCCCTCGGAGGTCTTGCCATCTTCTGGCTTCGACCCCGGTTCACGACCGCGATGGCACGTCGGCGTGCCATGATGGCCGCTGCAGTCAATCCGGAACAATCCCCAGGTCCCGAACCGTGAACAACGAATCAAAGTGGTAACCAGCTGACTCGATGTTTTCCCGGGCACCTTCGAGTCGATCAACGGTTGCGATGATCCCAACAATGACGGCTCCAGAAGCCTCAAGATCACGTGCGGCTTCCAAGACCTGACCTCCAGTGGTCGCGACGTCTTCCAAGAGGGCGACACGCTCCCCTTCCTGGAGTTCACCTTCGAACCGCTGGGCCGTTCCATAGTCCTTTTTCTGATTCCTCACGAACAGGCAGGGCAGTTTGGCGGCCATGGCTGTCGTGGTCACCAAGGGAATACCGCCGAGTTCAGCACCCGCAAGCCGCGTTGTACCCTCTGGAAGGCGTGCAGCGAACATCTGGCCGAGTTCGGCCAGGATCTCTGGATCGGTGCTGAATCGATACTTGTCGATGTACCAGGTGCTCGTCCGGCCACTTCTCAGCGTGAAGTTCCCGTGAAGGACCGATAGTTCCGCGATGCGTCGTGCAATCTCGTCACGTGTCATGAAGAGCATCGTATCGACCCCCGTGGGGGTTGCACGGGACTGGTACCATTCCTGAATGGCCTCCGTTTGCTTCTATTTCCAGGTCCACCAGCCCTACCGGCTCCGACGGTATTCGGTGTTCAGCACCGATCCTTTCTACTTCGACAACGATGCCAACCGTGAAATCCTTGAGAAGGTGGCCAACAAGTGCTATCGACCCACTACGAGCCTTCTCCTGGACCTGATTCGAAAGCATGAGGGCCGGTTTCGCGTTTCCTTTGCCTTGAGCCAGACGGTCCTGGACCAGTTGGAGGAATGGGCGCCCGACGTGATCGAAACCCTCCAGGCCTGTGGTGAGACGGGGGCTTGCGAGTTTCTCGCCGAGACTTCCCATCACTCGCTGTCAGCACTCTTCTCGCCTGCGGAGTTCCGATCCCAGGTCGATTCTCACCGTGATCGAATCCAGAATCTTTTTGGTCAGGATCCTCATGTGTTCCGGAATACGGAACTCATCTACTCCAATCGCATTGCCGGCTTGGTCACGGACATTGGACGTTTCGGTGGGATGCTCTGCGAAGGCGTTGATCGACTGCTGGGATCGCGTTCGCCCAACTATGTCTACGCTCCGGCTGGCGCAGGGGATTTCCTTCCGGATGCGCCTTTGCGTCTACTGCTCAAGAATTACAAGCTCAGCGATGATGTGGCTTTTCGATTTGGTAACCGAGACTGGTCAGAGTGGCCGTTGAAAGCGGAAACGTTTTCCAAGTGGATCAACCAGATCAACGGTGACGGTTACTTGTGCAACTTATTCATGGATTACGAGACCTTCGGCGAGCATCAATGGGCGGACACCGGGATCTTCGAGTTCCTGGAGGCCTTGCCCGAGAAGGTCTTTGACGTGCAGCCGGGTGAAAATGACTTTGTCACGGTCAGTGAGGCCATTGACCGACATGCCCCCGTGGGGGTCTATGACGCTACGGAGCCGGTCTCCTGGGCCGATATGGAGCGAGACCTCAGTGCTTGGCTTGGCAATGCCATGCAGGAAAATGCGGCCCTTGAGTTGTATCGACTCGAAGGTGCCGTGAAGCACAGGCACCAGGAGGGGGATGAGTACATCCTGGAGGACTGGCGGAAGCTGACGACCTCGGACCATCTCTACTACATGTGCACCAAGTTCTGGGCCGACGGAGACGTTCACAAGTACTTTTCTCCGTACGACAGCCCCTATGACGCCTATATCAACTTCATGAATGTCCTGGACAACATACGATCTCGGGTCGGCGAAGCTTGATCCCTACACGTTGTCCCCTGAAGTTGATGGAACATGGCTGAGATCGTTTCGAAACAGTTGAAGGTTGGGATGGAGATTCATGTGGAACTGGCCACGCGGAGCAAGATGTTTTCTCGCTCCGCAGGTGCTGCATGTCCTTCTCAATACGAAGCTGCGCCGAACACGCTCTGTGACCCGGTTGTCTTGGCGCTGCCTGGGGCACTGCCGGTGCTCAATTTGGCTGCCATCGAGATGTCGATGCAGGTTGGGATTGCATTGGGATGTCACATTTCCGAATTCACGAAGTGGGATCGGAAAAACTACTTCTACCCCGATCTTCCAAAGGGATACCAGATCAGCCAGTACGACCAGCCGTTGTGCGTGGACGGCTCCATCGAGATTCCCTCTGCAGAGGGCGGCACCCTCCGGATCGGAATTACACGAGCGCATCTTGAGGAAGACACGGGCAAGACTGGGCACGAGCTTCCTGGCGGACATCCTTACGAAGGCTCGCTGGTGGACTACAACCGTGCCGGAACGCCCTTGCTTGAAATCGTGACCGAACCGGATTTCAGTTGTGCTGAGGACTGCGTGACGTTTGGCCGAGAGCTACGCAATATCTGTCGTTTTCTCGGTGTGACCGAGGGCATTATGCAGCGAGGTCACATGCGATTTGAGCCGAATGTCAACATGGAGTTGACGCTGGATGATGGTCGGAAGGTGGCAACCCCGATCGTGGAGGTGAAGAACCTCAATTCATTCCGGGCCGTCCTCAACGCGATCCAGTACGAGACTGAACGCCAGGTCGAGGCTTGGAAGGAAGATGGTCGTGAGATGGGTCCTGGCATGAAGGCGACGCGTGGCTGGGATGATCAACGCAATGTGACGATGCTGCAACGTGAGAAGGAAGACGCCCATGACTATCGGTATTTTCCAGATCCCGATCTCCTTCCAGTCGTGATTGACGAGGCGTGGACAGAGCGTATCCGCGGGTCACTTCCGGAACTCCCAATGCAGCGACGAGCCCGATACCAGGAGTTGTTTGGCTTGTCTGCAAAGGATGCAGAAGCACTGACGGATGAGCCAGACTTCTGCTTTTTCTTCGAATCCTGCGCCGAGCGTGCAGGTGAAGTCGTTTCGGAACTTGGTTCAGATGAGGCTGCTGGGCATGCCGCCAAATGGTTGCTCAACGCAGGTGTTCGGGTGGCCCGCGAACGTGACGTCGATGTTCAGGACCTCGGCATTACCCCAGATCAACTCTCCGGGGTCATCAAACTCCGGGCGAGCAATGCGATGGGATCTACGGCTGCAGACCAACTCTTCGAACTTCTTTGTGACAGTGATGAACCTGCCGAAGACCTCGCCGAATCGAATGGCTTGCTCCAAGTGAGTGATTCTGGACAACTCGATGAGTGGATTGATGCGGCTGTCGAAGCACAGCCCCAGGCTGCTGAGGATTTTGCGGGCGGCAAGGATGCGGCTATGGGCCGGATCATGGGACACATCATGAAGGCAAGTGGTGGCCAGGCGGACGCGAAGATGGTTCGCGAGCGTCTCATTGAAAAATTACGAGATTGAACTGGCCCAGTGGGCCCTCAAGGAGAAGGCAGTGAGCGATTATCAACAAGCAGAGATCAATACCACCCACGGACCAATTATCATCGAGTTGTGGGATGACGTAGCCCCTAAGCACGTCGAGAACTTCAAGAAGCTCACGGAAGATGGCTTTTATGACGGGCTGAGCTTTCATCGAATCATTCCTGGATTCGTGATTCAAGGAGGCTGTCCCGAAGGGACCGGAACCGGTGGCCCTGGTTGGACCGTCGATGCCGAGTTCAATGACCGACCCCATGATGAGGGTGTTCTGTCCATGGCGAGAAGCGCGGATCCCAATTCGGCAGGCAGCCAGTTCTTCCTTTGCCTTGGCCGCGAACACTGTCAGCACCTTGACGGGCAATACACCGGCTTCGGGCGCGTGATCAGTGGTATCGATGTGGTGCGTGCTATTGGGGCTGCGGAGACCGATCGCCAGGACTCTCCACTTGAACCAATCGTTATGACCGAGGTCAGGATGAAGGATGCCGTCAGCGGATGAGATTGGGCCGTTCGCGGACTATTTTCCAGGCAGTGGGGCGGAGGAAGTGCCGTCCGCGGTAAGTGAAGACCTCGCCGCTGACCAGCATGGGCTGACCCAGCCATCCGTAGCCTCCGTAGACCTCAAGTTCGGCGGTGCGCTGCGATGGCAACAGGACTAGTGAAGGATCTGAAAGCCCTGTGACATCCGAGTCCAGAACGAACAGCCATGCTCCTGTCGGACCTCGGCCAAGCCGTCCACGGCGTGAGACGAGCAGTTGACCTTCCTTGGGTCCGGTCATGGGTACAGCCGTTCCGCCGGTGTCTACGCTTCGCCGCAGGGGACCAACACTTTGTTGGAGGCCGGCAACGATGTCCGCAATGCTGTCACCTTGATCGCGTTGACCAGGTGCGTCATCACCCCAAGGGTCTTCAGAGTCTTCGGGGGCTGGGTCCGAATCCAGTTCAGTGGGAGAGGGATCAGTTGGTGAATCCGCTGCATCACCGGATTCCGGATCAGGATTGGATGGATCTGCTGGGACATCCTCGGACTCATTCCGCTGTGCATGCGTGGTGATCCACTCGACGTGCTGGGGTAGGAGCCAGTTGTTTCGGCCATAGTTGAGGATTTCACCACTCAAACTGAACTTGGCTGGCTGAGGTGCGAGCGCGTTGGCCTTTTGCTCCATCTCTTCCAGGAGGTGGCAGGGAAGAAGAACGAATTCCCTGGTTTGGCCTGGGGTATCTCCTGGCTTCGCATCGACTCGGAATCGCCAGAGTGGGCTGTGGCCATCCCGCACCATCTCTCCTTTGACGTCGGTGATCAGGGTGCCCTCAGCCACCAGCGGTGCCTTCATCGACGGCTTTGGGGCCGGCGTATCGGCTGGCGGGGTATCCGGAGGGTCCTGGGCTGCAAGCAGCGGCAGCAGGAGGCACAGGACTGGCATTGTCAGGGAGACGTAGATCACGCTGACAGGGTACCTGCTGATCGGTCCAGTTGTGCTTTGCCGGAGGGTCCGGGCGCGGGTATCCTCCCACGTTGCCGGCTGGGCCACGGCCATGCCGAGCAGCTTGTTTCGGCCGAGTGCCCAAGTGGACTAAGGGAACGGATTGCAAATCCGTCATTCGTGGGTTCGAATCCCACCTCGGCCTTTTTCCAGAGGTGTTAGAGCAGTCGATCTGCTCCAGCGGAATCTGAAGTGCGAACTGGGAGCTGTTCTCACTGCGAAGCAATGGTGAGCAAGACGCCCATCCTGATCGTGGAGGATGAACGCGAGATCGGTGATCTCGTGAGACTCAACCTGCAGAGGGAAGGGTATGAAGCCTGCCTGGTGGAATCAGGTGAAGCGGCTCTGACGCATATTGCGGGTAATGACGTCGCCCTCATTGTGTTGGATCTCATGCTTCCTGGAATCGATGGCCAGGAAGTATGTCGACGCTTGAAGTGGAACGATACAACTCGCCACATTCCCATCGTCATGCTGACGGCTCGAGGGGAGGAGTCGGACATCGTCTCCGGCCTTGAGCTTGGTGCCGATGATTACATGGTGAAGCCTTTCAGCGCCAAAGTCTTGATAGCAAGAATACGCAAGGTTCTGAGACGGGAACAAGAGAGGCCGCTCCAGGAGAAAGAGAAATCTCGAAAGAAGGTTGGTTCCATCGAGATCGACAATGATCGCTACGAAGTTCGTGTCGATGGCATGCCAGTCAGTGTCACGGGCAGTGAATTCAAGATCCTCAAATTCCTTGCTACTCGCCCCGGGTTCGTCCGCACACGGGAGCAGATCATCGAGGCAACACACGGCCCACGTGTTGTCATGTCCAACCGAACAGTCGATGTCCACATCACATCGCTGAGGCGCAAATTAGGCGGCGCAGGCGATTTGATCGAGACGATTCGGGGCGTGGGCTACCGTTTGGAAGATAGCCCAGAGGTTGCATCGCGATGAAGTCCTCGGAATCCCGTCGATCACTGTTGTGGCGGCTGGGTCTTCCGATCGCGGTAGTGCAAGTTCTTGCCTCAGTGGCTGTAGCCTGGATCACAATTTTGGTTGTAGATGACTTCAACCAATCGAGAGTAGAAGACGAGCTCTCAAGGCATACGAATCACTTGGAGAAGCTGATCGAGTCTGACCCATCAGATGAGAACATGATTCTCAGCCAATGGCATGCGGCCTCACCGGACATACGGCTGACGCTGATCGATTCATCCGGCCAGGTGCGATGGGATAGCAATTCAAATCCCTCGGATATGGAGAATCACGGTGACCGACCAGAGGTTCTTGGCGCGGTCTCATCAGGTCAGGCAGTGCAAACGCGATTTAGCGAGACGATCGGTGCGGGCATGACGTATGTCGCCAGGCAGTTCGTGATGAACGGGGAAGCGTTTGTCATCAGGGCATCGATGCGAAGTGACCTGGCCCGTGCTCAGATCATGCCGATCATCTGGTCAATCCTGTTCGTGCTCACGGCCTTGCTGGCAGTGACCCTTGGCGCTGTTGCGATCGTCTCAAGGCACTTGGATCAGCATGTTCGACGGCTCAGTGACGGCGCGAAGCGGTTGGCTGCAGGTGATTTCGAGTTCCGTTCCGAATTGGGTTTACCAGCCGCCCTGGGCCCCCTTGGCTTATCGCTTGATCGGATTGCCGAGGACCAGGGCGAGCGTATCCGTCAGCTTTCAGTTCAGCAGAGCGAAATGCAGGGCATTCTGTTTGCATTGAGGACTGGGGTGATCGCTATGGGCCTGGATGGACATGTCATCAGTATGAATCCTGCGGCTTCTCGCATCCTGTCGCTCGATCAATTTAAACTTCAGGGCCAGCCGCTGGATCAACTTGGGATTGATAGAAGGTTGATTAACTTTGCCCGGTCCGTTGCCGAATCAGGGGGGCATGGCACGTCTGAGATAACACTTGATTCGCTCGATGGACGGCAGGTTGTGGTCCAGAGTGAACCGATTCATGATGACGATGATAAGCAGGTGGGCACTGTTTTAGTACTCGATGACGTCACAAGGATGCGTCGTCTAGAGGCCATGCGCACTGACTTTGCTTCCAACGTCTCCCATGAACTTCGCACACCAATCACAGCGATCCAGGGGTATGCCGAATTGCTTCTTGACGAGCGGGATGACTCTAAGCGACGTCGTTACATCGAGGTTGTTGTCAGCAACGCAACCAGGTTGTCCGCGATTATCGAAGATCTCCTGGCGCTATCTCGACTGGAGGATCCGGAGGGATCCCATCTTCCAGAGCGTGAGACGCTCGCGGTTCACGAGTTACTCGACGAGGTTGCTGTTGCCTGCAGTGATGAGGCTGCGAATCGAGAAATCGTCTTGGAAGTGAAATGCGATGAACCATTGACCTGCCATGGAAGCCGTCAATTACTTGAGCAAGCAGTCAGTAATTTGGTCGTGAATGCCATCCGGTACGGTCCTCCGAGCTCAACCGTCCAGTTATCAGCCAGTTCAGTGGAATCCAAACTGCATATCACGGTTGCGGATGAAGGTCCTGGGATCGATCAGAATTCTCATCGGAGATTGTTCGAGCGTTTTTTCCGGGTCGATCGCGGCAGGAGCCGCGAGGTTGGTGGAACAGGACTTGGTCTGGCGATCGTGAAGCACATTGCCCAGGCCCATGGCGGGTCGGTTGATGTGGAAAGTGCACCAGGCGAAGGCTCGATATTCACCGTTTCCCTGCCCATCCTGTCTGAACACAATCTTAACGCCT
>JAYZAT010000177.1:0-50253 GCA_036339555.1 Planctomycetota bacterium | reverse complement strand
GCCATCACCGATCATGTTCAGGTGCTTGGCGCGATCAGTCGATTGATGGGTGATCCGGCCTTCCGAAAGCGAGCGATTGCTGTCGATTCCGCCCCAGCACTCAGCGAGCTCTTTTGTGAAGGGCTCCAAAAGAGCTGAACCACAAGCAGGGCCCCCTACTTGTTCAATCTGGACTCCAGCATTCTGGCCTGGCTTGGCCGTCCTGTCTCAAGGTAATAGCCGATGGCCTCGACTACGACGGCTCGACTCGATGGCGCCAGCGACAAGGCCTTTGCCATGGCTTCATCACCCTCGGTAACACGCTGTTCAAGTGCATAGGTCCTGGCCAGAGTTGCCCAGGCCAAGGCATCCCCGGGTGCAGCCTCCAGGAAACGTTGCATCAATTCGATGCCGTCAGCCGTCTGTCCATCCTGGACAAGCAGCACGGACTTTACTTTCAGTAATTCCAGGGCATTGGGATAGGCCTCCAACCCATCATCCAGGAGTCGGTGTGCTCTCTCGCGATCTCCCTGCGACAAGGCTCGATTGATGGCATCGGATCGGAAAGCTATCCACTCGGGATGCGATTGGAGTGTTTCATCTTCGAAGCGTTGAACGTTTTCTGGGGTATCGACCGAAGCCTTCACAAGCAGGAAGACCTGATCCACTGATTGGTTGGATCGCTGGGAGCGACGCACTTTTTGGTGGAGTTCGATCGCCCGATCCGGATCACCGAGTATCAAGTGCAAACGGGCCGCATCCAGCAGGATGTTCGGATTATCAACGAACCCAATTCCACCAGAATCAAAGCTCGACGCCAGGCGAAATGACTCCAGTGCCGACTTGGCATCTTTTGTTGCTGCCTGATCCATTGGGGGTCTTGAGGGATCCAAGGCCATATGCACGGGCATATCGACTCGATGCAACAGGCGGTTCCCATTCCAAGTCGCCGAACGAATCACCAGGGCCTGGAGTGACAAGGCCAGCAGCACCAGGACGACGATCCCAAACACCACGCCCGGAAGCCGCAGGCGTCCGTGGTACTTCAGACGCCAACGATGAAGGCTGGCATTCTGATCACGAATGAGACGCCAACCCCGCCAGAACACCCAGGTCAATACGCTGGCAATCCCGATAGCCATCAACATCGGGATCGCGTTATAGAGGCCTCGCCATGCCCAGAAGAGCAAGAGACACACGATCGCGAGAATGATTTCTTCGGTGATGGACAGGTCCCATTTGCGTGGACGGGGTTCCATCCGTTTGACCGTGTTCCGACGCAGGGCAGTCTTGCCAAACCCAACATACAAGGCCTTCGTAGGACAATTCGTCACGCAGTCCATCGTCTTCATGCAGCCTGGATCAGTCACCATGCCCCAGGTTCGAACCTCTTCATGCACGCGTACATTCGATGTGCAGACTGCCGTGCAATGCGCACATCCTTGGCAAGCATCGGTCACACGGATCCGCATTGGTGCCACCTTGTCAAACGGTGCGAAGAAGCCACCATAGGGGCAGCCATACGTGCAGAAACCCTTGGCACCGAGCACATAGACCGTGGCAAACCCACAGACACCCAAGAAAATGATTGCAACGAACACTCCGGGAAAGGTGGCCCAAAAGTCGGTAGTGGTTAAGTGGAGACTGATTCCCGGCCATTCCAGTTCTGGTCGCGTGAACGGTGCGATCACGAACCGGTAGAACAATGGCCAAATGAACATGTAGATCGCAAGGATGAGAGGTGCCCAAAGCAGCAGACGCGAACGAAATGGCTTGGGATGGATCTTGAAACGGCGCATGATCCAGAGACAGAAATCCTGGAGCATCACGACATGACAACCCCAACCGCAGAACCAGCGACCCAGGATCAGCGTCGAAAGCAGTGCAATTACGAAAAAGATCAGGCCGGCATTGACAATCCCGTACTTCGAGAACTCCATGCTCTCAGAGGGCTCAATTGGAGTGATGGTTTCACCGCCGAACCAGCCGTACTTACCACTGAGCCACCAGATTACGACATGAGCGATGATCGCCAGTTGCACCAGCACGAGCATGGCTGCGCGTCGACGACCCATCCGGGGGTTGCGTTGAACCCGCCCACCACGGGGACCGGACCCGTCAACGACGGGAAGGGACACCTCGCCGCTACGGCAGCCGGAAGAGGCCGTCCGACCCGTTGACTGCGGCATGCTGTGACTCTCCAACGAGGGAATGCGGGGCTACAAGTCCGATGCTACGCGGCGCCCCGCCGTGAAGCAAACACGGCAGGACGCCACTGAGGAGAGAGTCGTCTTCGGAGGTACGCCCTGGGCGTTCAGTTTGGAGTCACCAGAGATTCGACCACATCACGCTCGGATGGCGGCAGATATCGCTCGGCGAGCGTGTCACGGAGCTTCTCAAGGGCTCGGTTCTGGATCTGCCGGACGCGTTCCTTGGTCAAACCGATGAGTGCACCCACCTGGGCGAGGGTCAAGCGTCGTCCCTGGGCACCCGCATCGATGCCGAATCGATGATGGATGACCTCCTGTTCGATGTCGGTCAGGTCGGCCGTATTGTGAACAATGACATGGACAGCTTCGGCAGCCCGTTCCAATTCATCTTCGCGGCGCCGCTCAGCCGGCTCGTTGGATTTTTCCAGGAGCGGATCGAACTCGGCCGGGAACCTTTGGCGATACCGGGTCTGCTTCATACCCAGCCGTGAGAAGGACTTCAGGATGGCCCGGCAGGCGTAGGTCGAGAACTTGAAGCCACGCTCAATATCGAATTTGTCAACGCTCCGGAGCAGGGCCATGTTGCCTTCGCTCACTAGGTCACCAAAATCGACATCTCCAGCCCTGGATCGCTTGGCCATAGCCAAGACCAATGCCAGGTTGCTCTCGGCAATATGAGTTCGAAGCAAACGCGACCGCTCATACCAGTCGAAGACCTGTCGCACCTGGGCATCACGGGGGCGATCCTCACCGATTTCCTGCCGCAGGAGTTCCAGGCGGTACCGGGAATAGTTGTATTGGAGGAAGAGCACACGTTCCTCGGCTGCCGTCAGCACCTGGCTTTTGGCCGGCTTGGCCGGTTGATCTGAGGCCGACTGATGCACCAGGGGGTGATACCAAGCAGTATCTGGCTGCTTCACAGGCGGGGCATCATCAAAGATTTGTTCCTGGGCACCGGCCTCATGGAAGACCGCGGCATCCATGTAGAAAACCGGCTCTGAAAGCAGAGCTTGAACCCGACGACGGTCAGCAGCGTTGATTCGTCGACGTCCTGGCTTCCGCTTGGTGGAGGCCGGGCGTCGAGGCCGGGTTGATGGACTGGGCCTTGATGAGGGCTTCGAACGAGGGGTAGGTCGCTTGGCCATTGGAGGAGGGGCTCCCGGAAGGCGTGACGAATTGACATCCCAACACATGGAACGCTTCGACGGACCCGGGGCCGTGGCGTGAAAGACATCACGAGTCGGTCACGACACCCAACCCGGTGACCCAAGTGGTCTCCGGACAGCCCGCCACCACTAGAACGCTTGTCCGAGAGGATTGTTCGATTGAAGCCCTTTTTCCGTCCCCCAAACTCATGTAGCTACACGGGATAGCCTCCTGGAGGGCCACGACAGGCCCTACAGGCGATTCTTCCGGAGGATCAAACCCAATTATTCAGGCGTATCGCCCGAGAGGTCGTAGATCCAGCCCTCCGAGGCTCGGCTCCAATCAAGCAAGTCTTCAACCTTGAAGAAGAGCTCCAACTCCCGCTGGGCTGCCTCAGGGCTGTCGCTTCCGTGAATGAGATTGAAGCTGTTGGAGACCCCGAAATCCCCTCGGATCGTGCCTGGTTCGGCATTGGAACCGAAGGTTGCCCCCCTCAGTTTTCGGCAGATGGCAATCGCACCAACGCCTCGCAGTGCGAGGACAACCACGGGTGAGGAGGTCATGAATTTGACCAGCCCGTCGTAGAAGGGTTTTCCCTGGTGGGACTCGTAATGACGAGCCGCCAGTTCAGGTGAAATCTGCATAAGCCTGGCCCCGACGACCTGAAGCCCCTTGTCCTCGAAACGGCCAATGATCCGCCCGATCAAGCCACGCTGGACGGCATCGGGTTTCAGGATGATGAGAGTCGTTTCCATGGGTCTTCGCTCCAGTCGCTGGCTGGTTTCAAGAGCTCCCCCGCATCGGACGGTCCGACTTCGGGGGTCGGGGATTCTAGCGAAATCAGTCTTGGCCTGGGCCCGAGGCTGCCATGGTTCGGTCATCCACCGGTTGGCTTGGTACAGTGGCCTCGCCTCGGGGCGGGCACGGAAGTCCGAGGGAACGCACGGATCAGCATTGCTCCCCATCCAGGGATGGACAGGGCCGTACGGATATGGCGAAGGCCGCAACGAAGACCAAGCGGAAGAGTCGAGCAACGGCGGAGGAAATGGCCTCACGCCAGCGGGAAATCTCCGTCAGCGAATTTTTCGCCAAGAACCGGCACCTGCTCGGTTTCGACAACCCCCGTAAGGCGTTGCTCACAACGGTCAAGGAAGCGGTCGACAATGCGCTGGACGCCTGCGAAGAAGGTGGCATCCTGCCTGAGATCCAGATCACCCTTCTGCAACTGGAAGAAACCCGGTTCAAGATCACGATCCGTGACAACGGACCTGGCATCGTTCGAAAACAGATCGACAACATCTTCGGCAAGTTGCTCTACGGTTCAAAATTCCATCGCATGAAGATGTCCCGTGGCCAACAGGGCATCGGTATTTCCGCAGCAGGCATGTATGGTCTGATGACCACGGGCAAGCCGCTCAAGATCATTTCGAAGACAAAACGCAAGCCTGCCCATGAGGTGACACTCAAGATCGACACCTCGAAGAATCGTCCCGAGGTTGTCTCCGACAAGGAAGTTCCTGACGCGAACAAGCACTTCCCGGAAGGTCACGGCACGATGGTGACCATCGAACTGGAAGCCAAGTACCAAAAGGGCAAGCAATCAGTCGACGAGTACCTCGAGCAGACGGCCATCGCCAACCCACATGCCTGGTTCGTGTACGTCAACCCTGCCAACGAGACCATCGAGTTTCCCCGAGGGGTGGATGAACTCCCGGATGAAGCCAAGGAAATTAAGCCACATCCGAAGGGCATTGAACTCGGAACCTTGATTCAGATGCTTGAACGCACTGAACCCAAGAGTGTCAGCGCGTTCCTGCAGGACGAGTTTTCCCGCGTCGGGCAGCGCAAGGCGAGTGAACTGGTGACAGTTGCTGCCAAGAAGACATCTAAGACGTTCACGCCACGCACACGTATCAGCACCATGGGCCACGATGAAGCCGAGGCGCTCTACAAGGCAATCCAGGAAACGACGATCATGGCACCCCCGACGGACTGCCTGGTCCCAATCGGTTCCAGGGCCATGCTGGCGGGTTTGCTCAAGGAGGTGAAAGCCGAGTTCTTTTCTGCCGCCACCAGGCCTCCCGCCGTGTACCGGGGAAACCCCTTCCAGATCGAAGTTGCCATCGCCTATGGCGGCAAACTGTCTTCGGAGGAATCCGCACGAGTTCTTCGATTTGCGAACCGTGTGCCTCTTCTCTACCAGCAATCCGCATGCTCCTCCTTTAAGGCCGTCATGGAAACCTCGTGGAAGAACTACGGCCTGACACAACCTCGAAATGGCCTACCTGTCGGACCACTGGTCGTCTTAATCCACATGGCAAGCGTCTGGGTGCCATTTACGAGTGAATCCAAGGAGGCCGTGGCAGACTACGACGAAATTCGCAAGGAAATGAAACTTGCCTTGCAGGAGTGTGGTCGCAAGTTGGGCATTTACTTGCGTCGTCGTACTCGCATGAAGAAGGAAGCCGAGCGAAGGAGTGTCTTCGAACGCTACATCGGTGAGATAGCCAAGGCTTGTGAATCAGTCACCGGTACAGACGCGAAGAAAATCTACACCGCTTTAAAGAAACAGGCCGCCCGCAAGACCGCCGAAGCCGACACCCAGTTGGATGAGGATGGTCGTGTCGTCGATTCGGTAACTCGACTTGATGACGATGAACAGGTCATCATCATTAAAGAAGCTATTTCTGAGGTCGATGAGGATGACATGAACGGCGAACTGTTCGAAGGCACGCGACTCGCCAGCCCATCAGCGCGCAGCAAGAAAAAGTCGAAGAGCAAAAAGAAGAAAAAGAAGACATCACGACGGACAAACTGAGATCCGATCGGAGTTTCTCGATGGCGAAGAAGACGACCAAGAAGAAGACGGCAGCGAAAAAGTCGACTCGAAAGACCTCTTCCAAGGCTTCGTCGCGAAAGAAAGCCTCGAGGCGAACTGTCTCAGCTCAACGAGACAAGGAAACAACTGCCAAGATTGAGAAGATGGTCAATGGCATCGTGAAGTCGAGCCTGGCCCAGGCTGATCCCAGTCTGGACATCCCGATCCGCTCAGTTTCGAACATGAAGTTCAATCCTCGGAAGCGGATTCTGGAGATGGGCGAGAACACGCAACGGCGGACCCTCTTCAATGTTGGCCAGGCCCGCAAGTTCATGCAGGGTGTCATCCTCTCGAAAGGTTGCCGGGATCTCATTGCCGCAGACAAGACACTCAGTCTTCGTGGCATGTACTACATGTCTCTCCACACGATCGAGGGGACGAATGAAAAGACCTTCGATGACCAGTCCGAGTCCGATGGCATCCTCGAAGATCTCGAGGTGACTCTGGATGGTCTTCGCGAAGAACTGCATGTCTTTGCGAAAAAACGAGGCACCATGGTGGGCAACATCACAGTGACTGACAATGGCGATGAGATTGATTGCCGTCGCATGGGGACGGGCGGATATGCCATTCCAAGCATCTGTGAGCCCAGCGTCATCCAGTTCGGAAAGTGCGAGGCGGATTTTGTCCTTCATGTCGAGAAAGACACAGTCTGGAGCCGTTTTAATGAAGATCGTTTCTGGGAGGAGCACAACTGCATTCTCACCGAGGGATCAGGACAACCTCCCCGCGGTGTTCGGCGTCTGTTGTCCAGGCTTAACAAGGAACTTGGACTTCCGATTTACTGCCTACTCGATTGCGATCCATGGGGACACTACATCTACAGTGTGATCAAGCAGGGCTCGATCAATCTCGCCTTTGAAAGCCAGCGCATGGCTGTCCCAGATGCCAAGTTCATCGGCATCCGATCTGATGATTACGATCGTTGTGATCTGTCACCGGATGTGCGAATTGCACTCAATGAACGGGATATCGCACGTGCCAAGCAGATTGCCGATTACCCCTGGTTCCTCGATCGAAAACCATGGCAAAAGGAAATCCGTACGATGCTTGGCAATGGTTTCAAGATGGAGGTCGAATCGCTCATCACGAAAGACATCTCATATGTCACCGAGGTGTATGTGCCAGAGCGTCTGAAGAAGAAAGATTTTCTAGACTGAAACCAAGCTGAAAACCTTGCGCAATAACTGCATGAAACGCATTCATGGCCCCAAGGAGCCTTGTCCTGCAGCACTTGGCAATATGACAAGGGCTTGACGACATTTTCGAGGTTACAATGAAGTTCTGGCGACGCCCCGGTAAGCGTGGCCTCTTTGCTCTTGTTTTCTGCACGTACGGCGTCCACGATGACCAGCTCTGCACAACAACACCCAGGATCTAATGGACATGCGATTGATGGACCCCTCCGGGTTCTGGTCGCCGATGATGAACACCTGATCGCCACTGGCATGAGGTCCAATCTTGAGGACCTCGGCTATGAAGTTGTCGGACCCGCCAGTGATGGACGTTCAGCGGTTGAGATTTGTCGGGTGGAGTCTCCTGACTTGGCCATTCTCGACATCCGAATGCCTGAGGTGGATGGCCTTGAAGCCGCTGGCACAATCTTTGGTGAGATGGGCATCCCCGTTGTGATCCTGTCGGCGTACTCCGATCCAGAATACGTGCAGGCAGGAAACAATATTGGCATCTTTGGCTACCTCCTCAAGCCCGTAACCAAGAACCAGTTGCATGTCGGACTGGAAGTCGCCTGGGCTCGGTACCGGGATTGGGCGGATCAGAACGCGGAAACCGAACAGCTTCGCATCCGTCTTGAGCAACGCAAGATCATCGAGCAGGCCAAATGGGTCATTGTCAAGCGTAAGGATGTCGAGGAACCTGAAGCCATGCGGATGCTCCAGCGACAGGCTCGCAACAAACGAAAATCACTTATCGACGTGGCCCAAGCCGTAGTCGAAAGCGAGAGCCTGCTCGGCGAGTGACGTCATCATCTCACGCGATTGGCAACCGACCCATTTCAGCCAGCAGCTGACGGTAACTGGATCGTGAAGGCCGTACCGCGGCCAAGCTCGGAATCAACGAAGAGTCGTCCGCCATGTTCTTCGACGATGCGACGGGACGTGGGAAGCCCCAGTCCTGTACCGCCCTTTCGACCCGAGACATAGGGGTGAAAGATTTCCTCCTGAGAGTCTGCAGGAATACCAGGCCCTGTGTCCACGACCTGGATACGAACCTGTGACTCATCAGATTCAACACGCAGAATGAGCTCGGATGATGTGTCGTCTTGGAGTGTCGTCATCGCCTGAACAGCATTGAGCATGAGATTCAATAGTGCCTGCTTGAGCATCCCCTCATCGATTTTTGCTATCGCAGGGGAATCACAGAGATCGACTCTCATCACTACCCCCGCCTGATCACATTGGGGATGGTAAAAGTCGCCCAAATCTTCCACGATGGCTCGGACATCCTGGGCATGTACATCCAGCTTGATCCGACCTGCGAACTCGAGAAAATCGGTGAGGATGCCACGTAAACGGTCAACCTCTCGGTGCAACGTTTCGACACGATGAACCAAGCGGCCCCGCTCTTCATCATCGATTTGAAGATGTGCTAAATCTTCCTGGAGGAGTTGGGCATTCAACCCGACCGTCGATAATGGATTCTTAATCTCATGCGCCAAGCCACTGGTCATGGCACCCAGTTCGGCCAACCTCTGGTTGTGCCGTGCTTCACCCTCAGCCTCGCGTGCCCTCTGGGTCGCTCGGCGAAGGGCCCATAGTAGAACGGGCACGGTTGCCACCATGCCCGCTCCAACTCCGATGATGAACCAGGTCGCGTCCACGCCCGGTCCTCCTCATTCGTGAGACGATCAAGACGCCTCAACGGTCTCCTTGGCACCTTCGCCCTTCTCCTCGGCTTCATCCAGGAGGATGGCCTTGCGAGAGAGCTTGATGCGACCGGTGGGGTCGACGTTGATTACCTTGACCTTGATGATGTCACCGATCTTGACGACATCATCGACGTTCTTGACATAGCCATCGGCCAGCTCGGAGATGTGGCACATCCCGTCGGTTCCAGTGGCGATCTCGATGAATGCCCCAAAGTCCTTGGTCGAAACGACCTTGCCTTCGTAGATCGAACCGACTCGGATCTCAGCCGCAATGGCTTCAACCTCTGCCCGGGCCTTGTCGCCCGAAACACCGTCGGTGCTGGAGATCGTGACGGTTCCGTCATCATCCACATCGATGTTGGCACCGGTGCTCTCCTGGATGCCACGGATGGTCTTACCACCGGGTCCGATGAGCTTGCCAATCTTGTCCGGATCGATCGTGAGCTGAACGATGCGAGGTGCATGCTGTGAGATGTTCTCACGGGGACCATTCAAGGCCGCTTCCATCTGCTCGATGAGCCAGATACGACCCTCATGACACTGGGCGAAGATCTGCTTGATCTCATCGAACCAGAGGCCCCGTGCCTTCAGATCCAATTGGATACCGGTAATGCCCTCTCGGGTACCGGAGATCTTGAAGTCCATGTCCCCAAAGAAGTCTTCCTCACCAATGATGTCGGTGACGTGAACGATCTTGCCGGCGTCATTGCTGAATCGACCACAAGAAATTCCTGCACAGGTGTTCTTAATTGGAACGCCTGCGTCCATCAAGGCCATACATCCACCGCATACGGAAGCCATCGACGAGGAGCCGTTGGATTCCGTGATATCACTGACTAACCGAACGGTGTATGGGAAATCCTCTACATCAGGCAGGATGCCTAACAGTGAACGCTCGGCGAGTGCACCATGGCCAATCTCGCGACGGCCTGGACCCATGATGCGGCCAGCTTCTCCCACGCAGAATGGTGGGAAGTTGTAGTGCAGGTAGAACTTCTTGGCATATTCGGGCATCAGGCCATCGACAATCTGCTCATCCCGGCCGGTGCCGAGCGTGCAGGTCACAAGGCTCTGTGTCTCACCCCGCTGGAACAAGGACGATCCGTGGGTACGACTGAAAACACCCGTTTCGATCCGAAGTGGACGGATGGTTGTGTAATCCCGTCCATCGGCTCGAATCTGCTCTTCAACGACAAGACGACGAGTTGTCTTCTTCTCAAGCTGACGGAAGGCCTCTCGGGCCCAACGCTGACGATCTTCGGCCATCTTGTGGTCGCTGTAAGAAGCATTCTCTGGAATGGCAAAATGCTCGTCGAGAACCTTTTTCCGCAAGGCATTGACTGCATCATTTCGATCAGCCTTGCCGGGAATCTTGCGAATCGTGGTCATCTCATCTCCAGCAACGGACTTGACCTTCTCGGTGATGTCCGCCGGTGGAAGTGACAGTTCGCCAACGCGCTTCTCAGGAGCCTCTGCCTTTTCACGGAGTTCGTTGATCATCTCAAGGATGGGCTTGATGCCTTCCTCGTAACCGAACTCGATGGCTTTCAGAACCTCATCGTCTGGAACTTCAGCCGCCCCAACTTCAATCATGTTCACGCCATCGGAATGGCCTGAGAGCACGAGGTCCAGGTCGGAGTACTCCATCTGGGCCTGGGTCGGGTTCAATACGAACTGCTCACCCTGATCGGTCGTGATTCGACCGATACGGACGGTGGCAACGGGGCCTTCGAAGGGTGCATCGGTCAGGTGCAACGCTGCAGCAGCACCGTTACAAGCGATGACATCCGTATCGTTCTGGCCGTCATGGCTCATGACCCAGCACTGGAGCTGAACCTCATCGATGAAACCGTCTGGGAAGAGCGGACGGATCGGGCGATCGATCATCCGCATGGTGAGCACTTCCTTCTCGTTGGGAGCACCCTCTCGCTTGCGGAAGCCACCTGGGAACTTGCCGCCTGCGGAAGTTCGCTCACGGTAGTCGCACTGAAGCGGGAAGAAATCCAGCCCGGGACGGGGGTCCGCACGCATGGCTGTGCACAGGACCGTGGAATCCGCGTGTGTAATCAGAACCGCAGCGTTGGCAAGCTTGGCCACCACGCCGGTCTCGATTCGCATCGTTCGTCCGCCGATTTCACGCTCGACATGACATTCTTTCATTGTTCAATCTCTCCTGCCGAAACAAATCGGCGCTGCGGGTCCGTGTGTCGCAATCTGCGTACACGGACAGTGTTCAAGGCCGCACGCCGATCTTCAGAGGGCAGAAGACAAGGATCAGTTCTCAAACTGGCACTTGTCCACTGCCGACTGGCATCGTTCGGCGTCAGGCCCGTTGTCGTCTGCTCGGCCGCCTACTTCCGCAGGCCGAGCTTCTTGATGAGCGATCGGTAGTCAGCCGGTCGCGTCCGCGAGAGGTAGCGGAGCAATCGATTTCGCTTGCCCACGAGCATGAGCAGGCCGCGGCGGGAGGAGTGATCCTTCTTCGCGGTCTGGAGGTGCTCGGTGAGTTGCTGGATCCGGGTCGTCATGATGGCAATCTGGACTTCGGGTGACCCCGTGTCCTTGTCGCCGCGACGGTGCTCGGTCACGATCTCGCGTGTTTGTTCAACGGTGAGGCTCATGAAATCCTCGTCGGGGCCACCTTGGCCCCCTCCTCAATTACGTACTGATCTGAATTGAATCACGCAGTGTAGCGTCCACCAGCAGTCCACGCGAGAGTCCAGTGGCCTGGAAGGCGGAAACCAGCGTCAGAACGGCCTCCTGGGCGACCCTGGGGGCATGTGTCTCAAGTCAACTGGCCCAGCCATTCCAGGACCCTCTGGCAGCCCCTGGTGATGTCCTCCTCCGAACACGCGAAGGAGAGCCGAACATGATTGGTCCCACAGCCCAGGAAACCCTCACCAGGAACAACCGCCACCCGGGCCTCATCCAACAAGGCCGAGGCGAAGTCCATGGCGGCGTTGATCTTGACTCCACCGCCGGAAGTCTTCCCGAAACACCCCGAGATATCTGGGAATACATAGAACGCGCCGGTGGGTTTCGGACAGCTGACCCCCGGCCACGACTCGATGAGGCCATGGATCAACTTGGCCCGTTCTGCAAAGGTCTGCCGCATGACCTGGACGTCCCCGGTGGCTTTTTCGAGGGCCGCCGGAATCGACTTCATCAGGAAACTCGTGATGGATGAGGTCATCTGGCTCTGCAATCGGGTCATTGCCTTGATGACTTCACCCTGGTGACCAGGTGCACAGGCGTAGCCAATTCGCCAGCCAGTCATCGCAAAGGTCTTGCTGAGTCCATTGATCGTGATCGTCTGATCCGCCATCTCAGGCAGGCTTGCCATGGAGAGATAGGGTTCATCCGTGTACACGATCCGTTCGTAGATTTCATCGGCCACGATCGCGACACCGGGATGCCGGGCCAACACTTCCGCCAGAGCACGCACCTCATCAGGTGAATACATGGTTCCACACGGGTTCGATGGACTGTTGAGGATGATGGCTCGGACATCAGCATCAAGTGCCTGCTCAAGTTGCGCAGGTGTCATCTTGAAGTCGGACGCCGGTCCCGCTGGAATTTCCCGGACGACGCCACCAGCCAACTCGATCATGGGCTTGTAAGACACCCAAGCAGGTGTTGGGAGCAACACCACGTCCCCGGGATTCACAATCGCCTGGAGCGCCAAGTACACCGTGAACTTCGCACCGTTGTTAATAATGATGTCGCCTGCCGTGCAATCGATGCCGTTCTCTTCACGAAGCTTGGTTGCGATTGCCTCACGGGCCTCGGGAGTACCTGGCGTTGGCGCATAACGGGTCTGGCCCGCACGGAGGGATTCGACAGCTGCATCACAGATCACCTCGGGCGTACCGAAATCTGGTTCACCTGCACCGAACCCGATGATGTCCTCACCGGCTGCCTTGAGTTCCTTCACTCTCGCCGTGATTGCCAGTGTCGGCGAAGCCGGCACCCCAAGGGCACGCTGCGAGAGGTTCATCGCATTGGTCATCGTAGTCTCCATGACGGGGAGGATACCGCCAGTCCACCGCTGAGCGGAAACTGCCTTGGCAAGTCTGCTGTACACTCCCCGCCGATGCACTACGACGCCCACCAACCCGTTATTGACGACCTCGAGGCGCGGATCTTGACCATCCGTGACTCTCTTTGACTATGACGGCAAGGTCGGTCAACGGGATTCGCTACAGAATCAGATGAATGAGGCAGACTTCTGGAACAACCAGGAGGCTGCCCAAAAAGTCATCGCTGAATTCAAGTTGCTCAAGGCCCAAACCGAGGGCCTGGAGACAGTGATCACTGATTTTGAGGATGCCCAGGTGGGCTATGAACTGGCCCGCGAAGCCAATGACAACGAATTACTCACCGAGGTGGATGACAACCTCTATCGCCTGACCCGGCGGATGCAAAAAGTCGAGCTTCAATCGCTCCTCTCAGGCAAGCATGACCACCGCAACTGTTTTGTCGCAATCCAGGCAGGTGACGGGGGCAATGACGCCGATGACTGGGCCGCCATGCTGGATCGCATGTATCGCTATTGGTGGGATCAGCAGGGTTGGAAATATGAGCAGATCTCACAGGTACATGGTTCCGAGGTTGGGATCTCCGAGGTGTCCTATCACCTCAAGGGCCCCCTCGCCTTCGGATACATGTCCTGCGAACGTGGTACGCACCGGCTGGCACGAGTAAGTCCCTTCAACGCCCAGGGCAAGCGACAGACTTCCTTCTGCACCGTGGATGTCATCCCGGAGTTTGAAGAGTCTGATGTCAACATCGATGAGAATGAACTGGAGATCACGACGTTTGCACGATCATCTGGCCCGGGTGGTCAAAATGTAAACAAGGTCGCTTCGGCTGTGCGGCTTGTACATAAACCAACGAGCATCATGGTGGTGTCTTCGACCTTCCGTGACCAAGGCCAGAATCGCCGACAGGCCATGCAGGTACTGCTGTCCAAGTTGGAGCAGATCGAGGAAGAACGGCGACAAGCTGAACTCGATGCCGCCACAGGTGGCAAAGTCGATCGTGGCTGGGGGACGCAAATTCGGTCCTATGTCATCTATGACAACCGGGTGAAAGATCACCGAACCAATCATGAAGTCGGGAACCCACAAACGGTCCTGGATGGAGATCTCGACGGTTTCATCGACGCTGAGCTCAAACGACGCCGATCCGAGCGTGAATAGAGCCAATCTCCAAAAACTGCAATTTGAGGCCGGTAATCCCCACGTGCACCCCCCTGGGATTACGAAGAATCCCACATCAGGTGACGATTTCTTGATTCACGCTGGAACGAGTCGTACATTGGACTAGTTATGAATCGCTCCCGACGAGGTCTATTTCATCGATTCACCGCCCTGCTTCTAGCGGTGGCGATGCCACTGTGCTGTTGCATGCTCAACAGTGCAGCGGGCGGCAGTTGTTGTGATTCGAACCCTGTCGTTGAAATCGTCTCATGCTGTTCCAGCACGGCGTGCCAGGTTGAGCAAACTGAAGAGCTCCCCGAGTCAGACCCCTGTGGCTTCAATAGCTGCGTGTGCTGCCTCAAGGCGCCTTCCAGCACATTTGACTGGAATCCCCCGGTGGACACCATCGGCACCCTGTTGCCACCCAGAATCCTGACGAGTGCCATAGTTGCAGAGATTGCAACCGATTCCGACAGTGGCACAGGATGGGGTGACCCACCACCCAACCACTGCGAACCCGGCCTGCTCCGGGGTCACGTGATCCTCCAGGTCTAGTTTTCCATCAACAATCCTTCGATGAACTGTGTGCGCGATTGCGTGCGCGTCCCGTATGGACCCTTGATCGGAAACCCAGACCATGCCTTCATTCAACACCGGAAACGGTGTCCACATTCCAAACTTGCCCATTGCAGTCCTGATCGCACTGCTGCTCATGACGGGTTGCGCCAGCCTCGATGCTGATCGTGAACTCGATATCACCGCCGACCTGGCCCGTCGCATCACCAGTCAGGACTTGGATCCCACTGAAGCCTGGGCCTTGCCCGTGGAAGGCGAAAGCCCCGCCTGGAACGGCACTGCGCCACTCACCTATGACGCCGCGGTCGCCGTCTCGCTCCAGGGTGATCCCTCGCTGCGTTCTGCCTTGGCCCTCATCGTGGAACGTCGTGCCAACTACGTCCAACAAGGCCTTCCACCTAATCCAACCGTGGCCTTTGGAATCGGAGTAGCGATCGACGGACTGGCCGGTGCCCCACTCATGGTCCAGGGACTCCAGATGTTGAGTTGGCTCTGGAAAAATCCTTGGCGCGTGGAAGCTGCGGAAGCAGAACTTCGGACCGCGGTCTACTTAGCGGCAGAACGCTGCATCCAAGTCCTGGCACGAACACGCTTGGAACTCGCTGCCGTGCTTGCCGCCCAGAAGACCCTCACCCTTGATCAACAGTACGTCGACATCACCCAGAAAACCGTTGACCTCGTGCGGGCCATGCAGGAAGCCGGGGAACTCGCCCGCCTCGATCTCGACCGTGCACACGTCGACCACGAGAAAGCCGTGTCATCCCTGGTCTCCAGCCAACACGCTTTGATGAACGCCAAACTGGAATTGCTAGGAACGATGGGTCGTCCAGCAGCATCCACGGACTGGATTGCGATCGGCGAACTCCCACCGACCTGGAACATTCCAGAGAATGAAAATGAACTGCTGGAACTGGCCGCCATTGGTCGACTCGATGTCGCCGCCTCCTTCCAAGCCGTCCGGCAAGTCGAAGCTGACTTGGGGCTCGCCAAGACCCGGCGGTTCCCCGAAGTGACCGCCACCGTGATGTACCAACAAAGTTTCGCGGGACGTGAGGCCATCAAACCCGGTGCACTCGTCACGATTCCGATCCTTGACAACGGCGACCCCGCCATCGCGATGCAGCGTGCCAAGTTGGAACAGGCCCAAATGAACCTGCTGGCTGCCAGTGAAACTGCACAGCGAGAAGTTCGAACCAGCTACAACATGTTGCTCGATGCCAGAGAACGAACCCGGGTCATCCGATACGGGCAGTTGAATGCTGCCGTGAATGCACAGCAGCGTAGTGATGCCGCCTATGCCGAAGGTGAAGTCGATCTCAATACTCTGTTACTGACTCAGCGCACCAGGATCGAAGTCGAACGGCAACTCGTACTGCAGGAATTCGCAATCATGCAGGCCATGTGCAGCCTGCGGGAAGCCGTCGGCGGCAGTTTCAACAGCATCACCGCTTTCGTTCCCGATTTCGAGATTGAAGCACAGCCGTCGAAGAAGGTAGAGGAGCAATCCCTATGAACCAGCCAGTCCCCATGCCACCTCGCAAGTGGTTACTGCGAATCGGACTGCCGGTCCTGGTACTGCTGGCAGCCGCCACCATTCTCATCGTTGCCAGTTGGTCGGCGTTACGACCAACGACCACGGTCCGAGCGGTGCCGGTCGTCGTCCGCGAGGTTGAAACAGATGAGCCCGTGAAAGACACCTCTGAGAAAGACATCATTCAGGCCCCAGGCTGGGTCGAAGCCGATCCCTTTAGTGTGTACGCCGGTGCGCTCACCGAGGGTGTCGTCCAAGACGTTCTGGTGCTCGAAGGCGATCGGGTCAAGCGTGGCCAACCCGTTGGCCAACTCGTGGACGAAGATGCCCGACTTGCTCTGGCAAAATCCGAAGCATTTGTCCAGCACTTGCAGGCAGATTTAGACCTTGCCAAGGCCAACCTGGCCCAATTGCCTGCACGTCTCAAGGCTGCACAAGCTAACCAGCATGCTTTGCAAGACGAGGTTCGACGCAAGACCACGTTGGTTAAGAGCGGCGCTGTCGCCGCCGGACCCGTGGAACGATTGGCCAAGAAACTCGAAGCTGCGACAGCCGGAGTCGAGCAAGTTGAACTGGAAAAAATGATCCTTCAAGCCATGGTGACCGATGCCCACGCGCTCCTTGCTGAAGGTGAAGCTACGCGCGATGAAGCTGCCCTTCGACTTGACCGAATGACGGTGAGAAGCCCAATCGATGGCATCGTGATGGAGCGACTCACATCCCCAGGCAGTGTCATTAACTTCGGAAATGGTGAGCATGGATCTCACATCGTGCATCTGTACGACCCAGAAAATTTACAGATCCGCGCTGATGTCCCCCTTGCCCAGGCAGCGAGAGTCGGGGTCGGTCATCCGGCAGAGATCATCGTCGATGTGCTCCCGGGAACGGTCTTCAATGGTCACATCACTCGTTTTATTCACAAGGCCGACCTTCAAAAGAACACCGTGGAAGCCAAGATCCACATTGACGATCCATCGCAACTCCTCAAACCAGACATGCTCGCCAGGGTTCGAATCATGCAACCTGAGGTTGCTGCTGGTGAATTGCGACGGGTCTCCAGAGTGTTCATACCCCGGGATGCTATTGACGAGAACGGTGGTGTATTGGTCATCGAGAACATGGAGGGTGGCCGGGGCATTGTTCAGCGTCGACGAGTGAAGATCGGAACAGGCGAAGTAGATGGCTGGATCGAAGTCATCTCAGGGCTCGCTCCTGGCGATCGAGTCGTGCTTGATGACATCGCGGAAGGCGAAAGCGTCCAAGTGGAGGTTGAATGAGATGGCACTGATTGAATGTCGAAAACTCACGCGAACCTACCGACGCGGCGCTGAGGAAATCACGCCACTGAAGGATCTCGACCTTGATATCGAGTCCGGTGGGTTTGTCGCCCTGATGGGCCCCTCGGGATCTGGCAAGACCACGCTGTTGAACCTCCTGGCGGGGATCGACCGCCCCACGGCTGGCAGCCTGGTGATTGGAGGCGAGTCGATCGAAAATCGATCTCGCGCTGCACTCGCCAAATGGCGTGCCGATCACGTTGGCTACATCTTCCAACTGTATAACCTCGTTCCAGTCCTGACTGCCTACGAGAACATCGAGCTACCCCTGCTATTGCAGAACCTGTCACGCCGTGAGCGGCACGATCGTGTAACCGCCGCGTTGGAAGGCGTGGGCATTACCGATCGACACGCCCACTACCCCCGCCAACTCAGTGGTGGCCAAGAGCAACGGGTCGCTATCGCGCGAGCCATCGTGACAGAACCCACGATCCTGCTCGCGGATGAGCCGACCGGTGATCTGGATCGTGAAACCGGAACGGCCATCATGGATCTGCTTGCCCGACTTAATCAGGAGAATGGTCGCACGATCATCATGGTCACCCATGACCCCCGAACGACCGACTGGGCCAAGACAACCTTGCATCTTGAGAAAGGTCAACTGGTCGAGCAAGCCGTGGAGCACGCATCATGAGTCGTCATATTCGACTTATCCCGGTAGTGATCAAGCAGATCTGTCGCAGCCCAGTGCGCAGCGGACTGACCATTCTTGGCATCGCGGTGGCCATGTACTTGTTCGTCATCGTGGAGGCCATGCGTGATGGTGTCCGGGACGCGACCGAGGTTAAGGCCGGTGACACAACCCTCGTGGTCTATCGTGAGAATCGTTTCTGTCCGTTCTCCAGCCGCTTGCCACAGTTTTATGGAGACCGTATTGATCGTATCGAGGGGGTACGCGACGTCGTCCCCATGCAGATTCTTGTCTCAAATTGTCGCGCTTCATTAGATGTTGTGACCTTCCGAGGCGTACCTCAAGATGATCTTGAGAGTGCCCTCGCAACTGACAGCAGCATCGTGGAGGGTTCCAGCGAAGCTTGGCGGTCACGCGGTGATGGTGCACTCGTCGGTGAAGCCCTGGCCGCTCGGCGTGGCATCGACGTCGGCGACCGTTTTAGTGCTGCAGGCATCACCGTCTACGTTGCAGGGATTCTTCAGAGTGATCACCCACAGGATCGCAACGTGGCCTGGGTTCACCTCCCATTCCTCCAGGAAGCGGCGCGACGCGGTGGCACTGGATCCATCGTCACTCAGTTCAACGTGACCGTCGAGGATCCAACCCAACTTGAAAACATCGCCGCCGACATTGATGAAGCCTTCGCCCATGATGAACATCCCACGTCCACGCGACCCGAGAAGGCCTTCGTGGGTCGTGCGGCAAGTGATATTGTTGAACTCGTTGATTTCGCAGGCATGCTCGCTTGGGGATCACTCGCTGCGGTCTTCGCATTGATTGCAAACGCCATCATCCTGGCGATGCGTGATCGTGTCCGGGATCATGCGGTCCTCCAGACACTGGGCTACACCGGTGGGCTCATCGGGTGGATGGTGGTCATTGAGGGCACACTGCTGGGCTTGGCCGGTGGCCTCCTGGGTGCCATCGCTGCCTGGCTCACGGTCACTCTGGGTCGGTTCAGCCTCACCATGGAAGGCCTCAACGTGGAAATCGCAACCGGCTGGGTCGCCCCCATGCTCGGCATTGTCGCTGCCATCATCCTGGGACTGCTTGCAGGCATCGTGCCTGCCCTGCGTCTTGCACGCAACGACATCGCGAGCGCCTTCCGGGCCATCTGAGGGATCCAGACATGCGACTACTCCCCTTCGAATATGCCGCACGCAACCTTGGGCGATCGCCCTTGCGCCTCGTGCTCAGTGTTGGCGGCAGCATGCTGGTCGTCCTGCTGGTGCTGGCAGCTGCAGGATTCGTTACAGGCATGCAGAAATCGCTGAATGTGAGTGGCGATGAGCACAATGTCATCCTGTTGGGTGCTGGAAGCGAAGAAAGCATCGAACGCAGTGAGATCCCGATGCGCACACCAGGGATCGTCGCGGCCAGCGTGGCTGGATTACGTGCTCGGGCAGGTGTCGATGCGGTCAGTCCGGAAATTCACCTGGCCATGCCGTTGGTATCCCCGGGATCCAATGCGGACGAACCGGGGCGTTTAGCCGTTATCCGGGGTTTCGAACCAGAAGCCTTCCTTGTACACGATGGCGTGAACGTCATACATGGGCGGCTCCCTGTCGCCGGGCATAACGAACTTGCAGCAGGACGCGTCGCCGCCATTGGAATGGGCTTCGATCCTCCCGAATCGATCCTGGGCCAATCCTTCAGGTTGGATGACGAACCATATGAGGTTGTTGGGATCATGTCGGCAGACGGTGGTGTCATCGAAGGCGAGTTCTGGGTTCCATTGACGGACCTACAGGTGACAGCTCAACGAGACTCGCTCTCCTGTGTCGTCGTGCGTCGCGAAGAGGCGTCTCCCGACGACCTGGCTGCCTTCGCAGCCCAACGGCTTGATCTGGAACTGATCACGATGGAGGAGACCGAGTACTACGCTGCATTAGCAGCGTTTTTCCGCCCTGTTCAACTCATGGTGATCATCACGGCCGTGCTCATTGCCCTGGGTGGAGTCTTGGGTGGGCTCAACACGATGTATGCCGCCTTCGCGAGCCGCGTACGTGAAATCGGGTCTCTGCAGACCTTGGGGTACTCACGACTGGCCATCATGATCTCACTCATCCAGGAGTCTGTACTGGCAACTGCCATTGGAGCCATCCTGGCTTGCATCATTGGCGTGCTCATCTTCGATGGCCTCGTGGTCCGTTTCTCCATGGGTGCTTTCGGGGTTTCTGTGACCGCTGGTGTATTGGCTCTGGGGCTGCTGGCTGGCTTGTTACTCGGGTTTTTCGGTGCCCTGGTCCCAGCATGGCGGTGCCTGGGCAAACCCATTCCCGAGGCCCTTCGTTCCGGGGAATAGAACGACTATGATTTATCTTCTTAAGGAAGTGACTGGAGAACTCACTATGCTGCTTCGAATTTCTGTACTCACCTGCCTGCTCATTATCCTGCCTGGTTGCGATGACAAATCCAAGTCATCTGAAAAAGATGCCAAGGCCTCAACATCAACCACGACTGTGATTCCGAGCAGTCATTTTGCATCGAACCGCCCGGCAGATGTCAAAGACTTGGCAGAGGTCAAGAAGGCTGCCAAAAAGGGTGAAGAGGTTGTCTTTCTTGCCCGTGTGGGTGGCAAAGCCGATCCCTTCGTGGAATCGCATGCCATCTTCCTGGCAGCCGATCCCAAGTTGCTCTCATGTGAACTGATGGCTGACGATGATCACTGCAGTGTCCCAGAGGATTACTGCTGCGAAGATCCAGACAACCTGAAGGCCGGACTCGCCACAATCCAGTTCGTGGATGACAAGGGGCAACCCATCAAGACGACAGCCATGGGCGCTGGTGGACTCGAACCCCTGAAGTTCATCGTGGTCAATGGCATCGTTCGTGAAAAGAACAATGACGGTCTGTTCATCGTGGATGCCGAGACCGTTTGGGTTGGAGGCAAGCCCAGTTTCAAGGATCCGCTTGCCGGAAGCGTTGCGCGCTGACGCTTACCAGGGCAAGCGTTCAAGATCGATATTGCCCCCGGTCAAGATAAGCCCAACACGGCTCCCGGGTGGCAAAGGGAAGTCGTTCGACATAACGGCAGCCAACGGTGTCGCCCCGCTGGGTTCGACCACAGTCTTGGCACGTTCCCACAGCAGTCGCATTGCGGCGATGACTTCGTCGTCGTCGACCGTCACGATGGTTTCCAGGTGATCTCGAAGAATGGGCCATGTGAGTTCGCCAAGGCTTGTCAGGAGTCCATCACAGATGGTGTCTGGTCCTTCCTGTGGAATCAGAACGCCTGCCTCCAGTGATCGAGCGGCATCGTCAGCTCCCTTGGGTTCAGCCCCAATCAGCCTTGTGCTGGGACTCATGGCCCGCATCGTGAGACACGTTCCCGACATGAGCCCCCCGCCCCCCACTGGCGCTATGACCGCATCAAGTTTTTCAACCTCTTCCAAGAGTTCCATCGCGGCGGTGGCCTGTCCAGCAATGATGCGAGGGTCGTCATAGGGATGAATGAACGTGGAACCCGTGTCCGCAACGACTGAAGCAGCCGTGGTCTCGCGGGCGATCAATGTCGGTTCACAAGGAACGATCGTAGCACCGTACCCTTCGACAGCGCGTCGTTTCACCATCGGTGCGGTCGTTGGCATAACCATCCAGGCAGGAAAGTCACGGGCTCGAGCTGCGCGGGCCAGTGCCAGGGCCTGATTACCACAGCTATGTGTACACACGCCAGAAGCTGCGAGGTCGTCTGGCAGCGATCGAATGGCGTTGGTAGCGCCCCGATACTTGAAAGCCCCAACCTTCTGCAGGTTTTCACACTTGATAAAGAGATTGTGACCGCTGAGATGATTCAGTGTTTCGCACGTTATCACCGGCGTGCGATGCACGATTCCTTTGATTCGACCAGCCGCTGCCTGGATGTCATCCAGTGTCGCTGCGTAGCGGGTCATTGCTCAAGAATTCTTCGGTACGCCAGCAAGAGCCCCGCTTCAACCGGTGAGACTTCATTGACAGCTGCTGTCTCAAGCACTTCTCGCACGTTGGCCTCGACCATTTGCGCAGTTGTTTCCTTCGCCTGGGTCACCTTGGCAGCTGATTTGGCATTCTCTTCGTCGGACACATCGCTTGTCATCTCGACAAAGGCGGCAATCGCACCACCCGGGTTTGCAATGAAATCTGGTATCAGGGTGACGCCTCGCTCATGAAGTGCCTCGCGAGCTGCATTCGTGCATGGGAAGTTCGCACCTTCGACGACGGCAGCAGCCTGCAGCCGTGGAACGTTGGCGGTATCGATCACATCTCCCAGGGCACAGGGGAACAACACATCGACCTCGTGGAAGAGCACGTCATCCAGAGGGCGTTGCTCGTGGCCATCGGCAACTAAGTGCGCACGAGCCGCCTGGAAGTCCATCGTTGTGATGGCATCCAGCAATGGACCATGGAGTGGTTCCTTCAAAAGCCAACTGCCCTCCAGGCGAGGATCGCCAATCATCACAACCATGCCACCGAACTTTGCGAAGGTCGTGGCGACCGCAGCCCCCATGGCACCCACGCCTTGAATCGCAGCCGTGGTGGATGTGATATCGCGCCCAGCCATGTCCAACATGGTTCGTGCCGCTACGGCGACTCCCAGTCCGGCAATACCTTCTTTGTCATAGTCCGTGCCACCCATATGGGTGGGCTTGCCGGTAATGCAGCGGGTATGTCCACATTGATCACACGCCCATTCCACGTGAATAGGATCACCGCCAAGATCAAAACCCAATCCGCCCCATGGCCCACCGTTGACGTAGAGCGCTGGTGCAGCGAGTTCGACAAACCGGCGGTAGATCGCTTCAAAGCCTTCGGCCCTGGGGTCGGCACGAAGACCAGACTTGGCACCGCCGAGCGAGAGCCCGGCTGCTGCATTCTTCAATGACTGTGTTCGAGCCAGGCGATCGATCTCTTCATGGTTCACCGTGGGCGTGATCCGCGTGCCACCCTTGCCCACTCGGCCCAAAGGACCATTGACTGCGTTGAGCGTCGTCCAAACGGTGACATAGCCTTCCAGATCCATGGCAGGATCGCGCACCACGAGTTGGAACTCCGGCTCAAGCGCGTTGAATCTTGCTTCCAATGACTGGAGCGTCTGTCGAAATGTTGTCTGGCAGGTCGAGTTGGTCATGATCGCACCCTTACCGTCCGGGTCGTCAGATCGTGATCAGCTCACGTGAGCCGTCGTGGAGGCCCTGGCTTGTTCAACCAGGGAATCAAACGTGGCAGGATCTTCGATAGCGATCTGCGAAAGCATCTTGCGATTGAGTTTTACCCCAGCACGGGAAAGACCGTTGATCAACACGCTGTATCGGGTATCCCGCATGCGACAGGCAGCTGAGATTCGCGTGATCCAGAGTCGACGGAACTCCCGACGGCGATTGCGGCGATCGCGGTAGGCATATTGACCCGCCCGGATCAGGGCGACCTTGGCTTGCTGCTTATGACGACTCTTGGTTCCCCAGTAGCCGCGTGCAGCTCTGAGGATGCGTTTGCGCTGCCGATTCTTGGCGGCACCTTTGCGTACGCGGGGCATGACGCCTCTCCTTGTGTCCCGCCACGGAGGTTCGCGGAATAGCGAACGCTTGGGTCCCGGCCGGGAGGACTCATTCAATCACGGCGTGTCGATCAGTCCTTGGCTTCGCTTGAGGTCTTCTCGCTGCCGGTGATGCGTTGGTGCAGCATGGCAGAGACACGACGACGGTCCGCCGAATGAGCAAAGGCCGGTCGACGATAGGACCGCAGAAGGGTCCCGCTCTTGTGGCTTCGCTTGTGGCGACCGAAGGCGCGTGTGAACTTCACCTTGCCCGACTTCGTGAGTCGAATTCTCTTGAGCAGGCCTTTGTTGGGCTTGTTCTTGGGCATGGGAGGCTCCGGACCTGGGTCAGCTTCGAGGGCTTCAAGACACACCAGCCGACTCCTCCTAGATCTGCCTAGAAGACATCGGCCAAGTCCATGAGGATAGCGTTCCCGCGACGTGTGTCAATTACTTGTCGTTGACCCCGAATCCGCAGGCGTTCTCGCGTGGATCAGGAAGATCTCAATCACGGGTTTACCGGCCCGCCGTTGCCGATCGCAGTCCCAAATATGGTCCTGGGAGACCAGACACGGGCTGATCCCTGCCGAGCCATCACTCTTCAATACCAGAGGGCGATGCGTGGATTCCTCAGGAAGGGCCTGTCCATCCAGCACACGCTCCAGGTAGAGATTGCGATCCGAAATGATGACGGTTCCACCCTGGATATTGACGCGGAAGATCTTGGGAGCCTGTTGGCTGTGGAAACTGAATTGTTGCTGTGCTTGCGTGATCAAGTCCTGATCCAGGCCATAACCATCCGCACACTGGCTGACATCGAGCATTGTGGGATTGTGATCGATGGCTTGCTCGTACAAGGGATCATCCATCTGGATTGATGGGAGTTCGCCATCATGGTCGCCTGCAAAGGCATCCAGTGCCTTGGAGAAGTCCAGCAGCCGAGCGGTGCGAAGATCGGTGTTTTCCAGCGTGGAGGTACTTCGAATCATGGGAAGAATGATGACCAAGCCGACGATCAGCACGGCTGCGATGGCCACGAATTCACGAAGACGAACCCTTGGAAGCCGTCCACCGGGTTGCAGTTGCATTCGATTCTGTTGTGCGGCGTTTGACCGATTGATCCTGGCCATCGTGGCTGCAATCAGTGATTCCCGCTGGTCGTCCGTTACCGTTTCAACCGGGTACTCCTGAAGCAGGCCCATGAGGGCGGCCAGGCGTTCTGCCCTGGCACGCGTAGCATCGTCTACGCCTTGTAAGGCGGACGGATCGAAGTTCACGTCGATCAACTGTTCAAGCAGTGCCTCATCGCCTGGGTTCATATCACCCACGGTATCCGATGGGGTTTTGCGATCATCCATGTCAGGCACCATCTCCCATTTCTCTCGCCTCGTAATGCTGCCAAGCTCTCCCAAACGTGGCAACGGCGCTGTGCAGACGACTCTTGACGGTTCCGAGCGGAATCTCCAAAGAATCGGCTATCTGGTTGTAACTCATACGCTGAAAATAACTCAGCAACAGGATTTCCCTGAGATGAGCTGGCAAATTGTCAATAACTTTCTTCACGGCACCCACGCGTTCCGAGATTTCCATGGAAGCACCAGGCATGGGGCCATCATCGGCGAGCAAATCAGCCATGCGGCTTCCATCCTCATCGGCGCCAAGATTGGCTGACAGGGATAACGCTTTCCGTCGGGCGTTGCGGCGATGCCAGTCGCGACCCTTGTTCACGGCAATCGTGTAGAGCCATGGTCGGAATCGTCGACTGGGATCAAATGTCCGGGCAGACTGATGGATCTGGAGGAATGTTTCCTGGAAGACATCTTCGGCCGCTGCCCGTGAACCCGTGAGCCGGGTTAGGAAAGGCACCAACTCGTCGATGTAACGACCAAGGAGTTCCTCGTAGGCGGCGTCATCCTCACCCGCGAGATGGGCTGCCAGCAGGGCCTCGTCTGTTCGTTCGTCCAACGGGATCTCCTGATCCAGCGAGTCGGCGGGAGCCTCGTTGCAGGCCCTTGGAACCGCCGCGCAACCGGTGTACCAGCCACGCAGGCGAGTGATGATACCCGACCCTGGAACCGGTCCCAAAGCATGGCCAAACGGCCCCTGGAGATGGAGTGAAGCTGAGCCCATTCGTTCGATACCCCCCTTTGGATACCCTGGTTCGACAGGGTTTCGATCCAAATCACAGTTTTTGCCATTCCGATAATGTTGGGTGCCTCAACCCCGTTTTAGACCCCTTCAGACAGGACTGTTACCATGCTCGTCACTTGGTCCTTCAGTCAGGGCCAATCGATGGCCCGGGGCTACTGGGCCCTCAAGCATGATCAGGAGGAACCGTGGGCGTCCCGATCTCACAGATGTGGACTGTTGCAAGCTACGTACTCAAGCAAAAGATCCAGCGGCGTAAGCAGTACCCACTGGTCCTCATGCTTGAGCCGTTGTTTCGTTGCAACCTGGCCTGTGCTGGTTGCGGCAAGATCCAGTACCCGGCCCACATCCTCAAGCAGGATATGTCCCTGGAGGACGCTCTCCAGGCAGTTGATGAATGTGGTGCTCCGATGGTGTCCATCCCGGGTGGTGAGCCATTGCTCTACCCCCACATTGCAGAACTGGTTCGCGAACTGGTCAAACGTCGCAAGTACATTTACCTGTGCACCAATGCCATCCTGCTCAAGAAGGCGCTCGATGAAGGGACCTTCACCCCTTCCAAGTACCTGACCTTCTCGGTACACATGGACGGACGACGCGATGAACATGACTTTGCCGTCTGTCGCGACGGCACCTACGACAAGGCCATCGTCGGTATCAAGGCCGCCGTGGAGATGGGATTCCGGGTGACCACCAATACCACCCTCTTCGAGGGCACTGACCCCAATGCTGTTCGAGAGTTCTTCGACATCATGATGGATGTCGGGGTCGAGGGCATGATGGTCAGCCCGGGATATGCCTACGACAAGGCACCGGACCAGTCCAATTTCCTCCACCGTAGGGAAACCAACAATCTCTTCGAGATGATCCTCTCGAACCGTAAGAAGCGATGGCGTTTCAACCAGTCACCACTGTTCCTGGATTTCCTCATGGGAACACGTGAATACGACTGCACCCCCTGGGGGAATCCAACCTACAACATCTTTGGATGGCAAAAACCTTGCTACTTGCTCCAGGAAGGCTATGCCGAATCCTTCCAAGCCCTGCTCGATGAAGTCGAATGGTCAAATTATGGCCATCTCTCAGGCAATCCAAAGTGCGGTGACTGCATGGTGCACTCGGGATACGAGGCCACTGCGGTTGATCACACCTTCTCCAGCTTTGGCGGCATATGGGGCACGGTGAAAGCAATGGTCTTCAATCGCTACGCCAACCCAGGAGCCATGCAGCGACTGAAGGAAGAAGAGGGTAAGCCCCATGGACCGGAAGTCCATCTGGTGCAGTTGGGTATTGACCTCAAGGAACGGCAGAAAGCCGGCGCAGCCTGATTTAAAAGATGAGCGGTTGGTGGGTCCACAACGCGTTTGCCACAGGTGGTGCCATATTCCTGGTGGCCTGGATCTTCTGGGTCCTTCTGTCGATCACGCTGCACGAACTGGCCCATGGTTGGGCAGCGATCTGGGAAGGTGATATGACACCTCGCGAGTTGGGGCGGATGACTGCCAACCCGATCGTGCACATGGGTGGACTCTCCCTGCTCGTCTTCGCCGCCATTGGCATTGCCTGGGGCTTGATGCCGGTCAATCCATCTCGCTTTCGACATCGACGCTGGGGTAATGCCATCGTTGCAGCAGCCGGTCCCGCAATGAACATCCTGCTGGCCCTGATCTGCCTGACAGCATTTGGCCTTTGGTCCGGGCTGGCTGGCCCAGAGCCCACCAGTGAAGTGGAACTCACTTGGCAGGATCAAGGCCGACTTTTCCTGTGGGTCGGAGGATGGTTGAACCTCGTCTTGTGCCTCCTGAACCTCATACCAGTGCCTCCCCTGGACGGCTCCAGGATCCTGGCATGCTGCCACTGGAAGATCCAGGAGCTCTACCGACACCCCCAGGCCCAATTTGCCGGCCTCTTTCTGTTCTTAGTGATCTTCTGGGGAGGCGTCGCTGATGGGGCCTTCCGGTGGACCGAGAAGATCTCCTTGCAGTACTCAGCGTTGGTAGCGGCCCCTTTTCAAGCCTCAGAAACCACTGAAGCCCTTGGATCACGCACCGATCTCCGCTAGAATCCCCGGTTCGCCACGCGGCGAAGTTGCTCCCACACGTCCGATGGATGGCTCCAATCGGATCCCGGGACAACCGGGCGTTTCCAGTCGGCTTGAGCCGGCAACGCACCGAGCAGCGTGCCAACGCAGGAGGAGCCTCATGGTCGTGCTTCGATTGAAGCGGTTGGGACGACGACACCGTCCTTTCTACCGACTGAACGCAATGGATCGTCGTGCCCCGCGAAACGGCCGAGTTATTGAAGAACTCGGATGGTTCGATCCCGTGGCGCCCGAGGACAAGCAACTCTCGCTGAAGAACGAGCGGATCGAGTACTGGCTGAGCGTCGGCGCCCAGCCCAGCGACACGGTTCGCACGCTTCTGAAGCGCAGCGGTATCGACCCCACGCCGGGTAAGAAAACCGCTGGAACCGCGTGACGTAGAGGGTCCCCCCCGTCATGCGGTTCGACATCCTGACCCTGTTTCCGGAGATGTTCGACGGTGTGCTCACCGCCAGCATCCCAGGCCGGGCGGCCCGAAACGGTGTTGTGTCCTACAACGTGCACAACATCCGAGACTGGACCACCGACCGGCATGACCGGGTGGATGATCGACCCTTCGGTGGAGGACCCGGCATGGTGATGATGTGCCAGCCACTGTATGACGCAGTCCTGGCCGTCGAGAAGATGGACGATGAACCGGCAGAGCGTATCTTGCTCTCGCCACAAGGAAGGAGACTCGACCAGGCAATTGTGGAGGAACTCGCCACCCGACCCCGCCTCTTGATGATCGCGGGACGCTACGAAGGCATTGATGAACGGGTGATCGAGGAACTGCAACCACGGGAGATCAGCATCGGCGACTATGTGCTCAGCGGCGGCGAATTGCCCGCCCTGGTTCTCGCAGACGCCATCACACGACTGATCCCCGGTGCCCTCGGGCATGACGACTCGGCTGCAGAGGATTCCTTCACGCTTCACACCGACGATGGCACCCGACTGCTGGACGCCCCCCACTACACCCGACCGCGGGTCTGGCGGGAACGAACAGTTCCCGAGGTTCTCATCAGTGGAGATCACGGTGCCGTAGACGCCTGGAGACGAGCAGAGATGGAACAACGAACCAGTGATCGACGACCCGATCTGCTGGATACCGAGAAGAACGACCCCACCCAATGACCCCTGGGCACTGAGACCCATGTCGACTGAAGGCCAACCAGGCCTGGAGAAGCGAAATGAACCGACAGGAAATCCTCGAATCAGTCACCCAGGATCAGCTCAAGCCCACCGAAGAGTTCGCCAACTTCAGCGTTGGTGACACCATCGACGTGCACGTGCGCATCATCGAGGGCGACAAGGAACGAATCCAGGTCTACCAGGGCGTGCTCATCGCTGAGAAGGGTCGCGGCATCAACCGCACCATCACGGTCCGTCGCATCGTTGCGAATGAAGGCGTGGAACGAATCTTCCCGCTGCATTCGCCTCGTATTGCAAAGATTGAAGTCGTCCGTCGTGGTGACGCCCGCCGAGCCAAGCTTTACTTCCTACGTAATCGAGTGGGTAAGGCAAGACGACTGCGTGATCAACGCCGAGGTCTCAAGCACTTCAGTTGACGTCACGATTCCTGTTGGGGTCTTCCTGAATCTGCCTGGCATCTTCGGCCACGGTGTCGTAGATAGTGGCCAAGAGTCCAGACAACGGAAACTTGCCGTCGGACATCGTGCTGGGGCCCAGTCGTCGCAGGAGTGCGTGCGCAACGTGATCGAGTTCAGCAGGTCTACGGGCCTCTTTGAAATCTGATCCCAAACGCCAGAATCGTTCCGTGCATTCTGTCAGCGGAACGCCCGCGAGCACATCCGATGCTAAGGGAGGATCTGGGTGGGCCGCCGCACCTCCACGAGTCATGAGTGTTCGCTGTTGCCGCAGCCGGTCGGACAAAACCTCGATGGACTGTCCTCGGATCTCCAGCATCAGCAAGGGGTCCTTGGCCAGCTTCTCTGCAGCCAGCCAACCGATCGCAGCACCACGCCAATGCTCGGGATGACCACTTCCGTCCCAGGTGATGTCCAGGGGATCTGCTGCAGTGGGAACCAACGGCACACCGAATCGGGCACACAGTGAGTCCAACTCCGGTGGCCACTGTCTTTCCATCAGGCACGCCGTATACATCGCTTCACTTGACATCGCTTCTACCAGACGATCCCACGTGAGCTCCGCGATCAAGGATGTCTCCAATGAAACCCGGCGTGAATCACCCGCCTCTGAACGGACTTGCCCGGAAATACAACCCGTCTCAATCTCGATACGACGGACACGACCAGACCGGGCTGCCTCCAACCCTCGTTCCATGGAGTCCACGGAGAACAGATGTCGAAGGCGTTCCAGCCACGGACCTGAAACAGGAGAGGATTCCAGCACACCAATGTCGGCATCGAACTTCGTCGCGCGAGTGCTGCGACTCTTGCGGGAACCTGCTGGTGGAGGGAGGCGTTCAGCCCGAGAACGAGTCATGCCTCAACCTCCATGGCGTCGGCACGCAGCATGAGGACTTCACGTAATTGGCCGGTACTCAACTCGGTCAACCAGTCGTCACCCGAGCCGATGATATTTTCAGCGAGGGCCGTCTTCTCCTGAATCATTTGATCGATGCGCTCTTCCAGGGTTCCCATGCATACGAACTTATGCACATGAACGGTTCGGCTCTGGCCAATCCGAAACGCTCGGTCGGTCGCTTGTCGTTCAACCGCGGGATTCCACCAACGATCGAAGTGGAAGACATGATTCGCCGCCGTCAGATTCAGTCCGAGGCCTCCGGCTTTCAGAGACAACACGAAGACAGGTGTGTTGCATTGGTCTGCCTGGAAACCATCAATCATTTTCTGACGTTTTGCCACAGGGGTGCCGCCGTGAAGGAAGAGCGACTCGGCGCCGAGATCATGCTCGATCATCGCGGACAACAATCGACCCATGCGCCGATACTGTGTGAACACCAAGGCACGCTCACCTGCCGCGAGGACCTCTTCCAGCAGCGCCATCATGCGTTGGGCCTTGCCGGAGCGTGCACATAGGCTGCGAAGGTCTTCACCATCCGGACGAACGAGGTGCGCGAGATCGTCACCGCTCTCCGCAAGGGCCGGGTGATCACAAATCTGCTTGAGTTTTCCAAGCATTGCGAGGATGAGACCACGACGCTGAATACCATCGCTGCGATCCACCTTGCCCAGCATGCGATCCACGACCTGCTCATACAAAGCCGCTTGTTCGCGAGAGAGTGTTGCAAACTCGCGTGTCTCGACGCACTCGGGAAGATCGCTGATCACGGTTCGATCGGTCTTGAGCCTCCGCAGGACAAACGGCTGAACTAATCGCTTTAATTGAGCCGCCTGACGACTGTCCCGGTGACGCTCGATGGGACGGGCAAATCGTCGACGGAAGTCCGCCACCTCACCGAGGTACCCGGGATTGCAGAACTCCATGATCGACCAGAGTTCACTGAGTCGGTTTTCCACGGGTGTACCCGTGAGCGCTATGCGACGCTCGGTATCCAGGCTCCGTATCGCCGCGGTCTGCTTGGTCGGCGGATTCTTGATGTACTGCGCTTCATCGAGGACCACGCGGTGCCAAGGCTGTAATTGCAGTGTTTCCTGATCCCGGCTCACCAGAGCATAGGTCGTGATAACCACATCCATATCTCGAACGGTCTCGCAGAATGCTCGTCCAGACGGTCGGGTTGGACCATGGTGGATATACGCCGTCAATTCGGGTGCAAACCGCATCAATTCCCGCTGCCAGTTCCCGATCACGGAGGTCGGGACGACCAGGAGTGTTGGATCAAATCGAGCGTTCGCCTCGGTCGCCACGGCCCGTTCCCATTGGAGCAGGCTGATCAACTGCACGGTTTTGCCCAAACCCATGTCGTCGGCCAAGCAGGCACCAAGCCCGAGGCGGTCAAGGAAGGACAGCCAACCCAAGCCGCGCAGTTGGTAGGGACGCAACGCTCCGGTAAAGCGTTCCGGTTGCGTGATCTCCTCCATCCACGAACAGGTGCCTTCACCAAGCAGATCAGAAACCCAACCGGTTGACTCCAGACCCGTGATCGCCAAGCCCGTTTCCTCGTCTTGGCCGCCAGAAGCCATACGCAAGGCATCAATCAGTCGCATGGACCTGTCATCTGACTCGGAGCGTTCCAGGAATGCCACGGCACGCGCCACTTGCTCAGGATTGATCTCAACCCATTTGCCATGTATCTGAACAAGGGGCAGCCTTTGACGGCCCAATCGTTTGAGTTCTTCAAGGGAGAGTGGCTGATCACCCACAGCAACTTGCCAACGGTACGCCACCATCGTGTTCAGTCCAGACAGTGAACTCTCACCACCGGTAGCGGAGTCAAGATCATCCGCGTCGATAGACAACTGCAGGCCGAGCGAACCGTCCGTGGTACTCCACCATGTTGGGGCGGTCACGATGCAGCCTGCTTCTTCCAGCAATGGCTTGTACTCGGACAAGAACTGCGCCGCAGTTGCTGTGTCCAGTTCCAATCCAGATGGAGTCGCTTCTGCGAGCAGTGGTTCAAGGACCGGATACAACCGTGCCGCCCGACCTAATTCCGTCACCAGAACATCCTGTGGTTCCGACGCGTCATCCCGTGCGCTGCCCAACGCCTCCGGTGATTGTGTCCAGACATCCTCAGCGGTCAACTGCTGCGATGGTTCCGTAGACGAATGGAGGCCGACATCCAGTCGCCAGGGATCCGTTTCGCTCCCTTGAGGAGACTCGAGTTTCAACCAGAGTCGATACTCCAGGTCCGCACCGATGTCATCCAAGCGGGAGATCCACCGTCGAGCATCGCGAAAGAGAAGCCGCCCTGGTTCACCATCCCGTTTCACCTGCTTTCTCTGGGACAACAGCCCCGAGAGCCAGGCGACATGTGGATCCGATGGATCACGTTCGTCCAGGGCATCGATGAAATCATCCTCCATCAGCAGCCGTCGGATATGACCATCGATGATGCCCACCAGAGCTGACTCGAGTCGTGGCCAAGCCCCTTCCCCAAGATCATCACGAACCGCCCGAAGCACCGGTGGCATGGAAGCCAATATGGCCGCCAGTCGACGACAGACTTCCTCATCATGCAGCCATGGTCGCCAAGACGCGTGCAACATGGCCCGTTCATCTTGTTGGAGCGAAGGAATAAACCGCTGATCCGTCATGAGATCTAACGCAAAGAGGCCAACGGCTTGCCACCAATCAATACTCGGGCCTAGATCCAGGGTGGATTTCGTGCTCTGATTGCGTACCGCCCTGCCGAGGGCGAGCACCAATGAAACCAGGTCAGCTGCGTCCACGGCCAGCCCTGGGACAGCAAACTCGCCAAGCGAAGGCGTATCGAGTGTCTCAACACCTCCAACCAGGTTGGCCAAGGGATCGCTGGGCCAGGGACCCAGCAGGTCACGAGGAAGTCGCATTGGGATCGACGTCTCCTCGACCGCCCCACGTACTGCACCAGGGGCGTGTGCAGTCAGGATGGCACGAAGCTCCTCCGCGGGCATCGCGAAGGGATGTTCCGTCACCTCGGAGGCGACATCTGGTTCAGCTTGCTTCGAACCCTGCGGGTCGGTGAGGAGAAGGAAGCGACGAAGGGATTCGGCCCAGATAACCAGGCGTCCGTCACTCCAATTGGCGTGCAGCACGATCTACGCCCCTCCGGACAGCCGTCGCAATGCGACGTAAACACCACTGATCGCGCTGGGATTCGAACCCAGGACCTACCGCTTAAAAGGCGGTTGCTCTACCAACTGAGCTACGCGATCCAGAACGTCGTAGTGTACCCCAATCCCCTTACGTCGCGGGGGGTTGGAACGATCTGTGGACAGCCTGCTGGGCTGGTTCTGACCTCTTGCAAATCGTGTATGCCCCAACTTGGAGAGCGTTGATTGGCCCCATCTTTCACGAGGCCATGAGGCAGCATTCGCCTCATCCAATGGCTCATCTCAACTCCCCTGATCCACGGATTCCTCACACCCAGACGCCCCGAAGCCCCCTGGGGGCCAAGTTCCGAGAATATTTATCCGAGGCCGGGGGGCATGGTCGATCAATGGGGTGCTGGAAAAGGCCCTGAAAGCCCTTTCCAGGCCCGGCAGAGCCGTTTTACCGGTATCCGGGATCCCGCATGGAAGCGGGACAAACGGCGGGCGGAGCCCGCCACTGGGCAAGGATGCCATGACAAGTACACAGTCCATCTCACTTCACCGACGCCGTTATCGCGTCGCTGGATCCCTGCTCACCGGCTGCCTGTTGTTGTGCCTTATGACCGCCTGCGAGCATTCCCGAAAGCTGCAACAACCACAACGATTGTCAGCCCCCTACGGATGGACGGCCCTGTGGGCCGTAGCCCCGCTGGTCAATGAATCGGGTACGACCGCCGTGAACACCATCCGAATCAGTGATTCCCTCACCGAGGAACTCCAACAAGTTGAAGGGATCAACACCGTCCCAGTCACCCGAACCCTGGCCGTCATGCACAAGCTTCGAATGCGAGCCGTGACGACCCAACAAGATGCCCGAACCCTCATGGACACGCTCGGCGTGGACGGGTTGATAGTCGGAACTGTGACAGCATGGGATCCATACTCGCCCCCGACGCTGGGGCTCGCCCTGCAACTGTTTACAAATGACGATCGTTTGAACAGTCCAAGGACGGACTCGTTCCCCGATCAATCCACTAGAACATCCAGGGCGGGCCCCAGCGCCGCAGCCCAAGCGGCCGGCATCTTCGACGCCTCGGACCACACCACGCTTGAGTCCTTGGCCATCTTTGCGACGGGACGAACACACCCGTCATCCGTCTACGGTGCGGATATCTACCTGATGAAGATGGACCTGTACACGAAATTCGTGGCACACCAACTGCTCGCTGGACTCCTCCGCAACGAGCAGCAACGGTTGGCCTCAATGACTGAATATTGAGCCAGGTTCAGCCTGGCCACAAAGGACCAGGCATGACCTACGACTCCCAACTTCCCCCGCCCACAGGCGACCCCATCTCTCACCGAATCAGCCTTTTCAAGGGCCGATCAAGGTGGATTTTCGAGTGGTCTATGGGTGACGAAGACGCCTTGATCGAGGCGGTTTCCGAACTCGCCGCTGATGAGCAGGTCCCCCTGGACTGGTTTGACGTGGCCATGGTGCGTCAACAAATGCTCCAGGCCGTACCAGATCCCTGATCACCCAGAAATGACCGAAACGACGCCATTCATTCAAAAGTATTCGCCCTCAAGTCCCCTTCTCTTCAACGGTTACCCGTCGAAGCGCCGAGCACAAAAATGAGCCAGAACAATACCCTTCCCATCATCGGTGACTTCCTTTCCTACCTGCTCGATGAGCGAGCCTTCAGTCCCTACACAGCCAAGTGCTACGGGGTCGATCTCAGGCAGTTTGTCGAGTACCTCTGTGACGAACATGGTCATGCGATCGATCAAGCCACCGAGACCAACGCATGGCGTCGATGTACAGACGAGACCGGCAGTGCCGACGTCGTTGGCATCGTCGGCCCTCCGTGCCTCACGAACCGAATCATTGATGCTGATACGGCCACCATTCGCGAGTTCCTCGCGCACCTGGATGGTCTCGATTACTCCGCCGCCACCATGGCCCGCAAGATCGCAACCATGCGATCCTTCTACCGTTGGCTTGAGCGGCGTGGATTGATCCAAGGCAACCCAATGGCCCTGATCCGAACACCTCGCCAAGCGAAGCGTCTCCCCAAGGCCATCGGTGTACAGGAAGTCGAGAAACTCCTGGCGGCTCCAGATGTTCAGACCCTCCTGGGTGCACGCGATCGGGCCATGCTCGAAACCCTCTATTCAACGGGCATCCGTGTCAGTGAACTGGTCGGTATGGATGTCTGCGACATCGACGAAGTCGGCCAAGCCCTCATCGTTCGCGGCAAAGGGCGTCGTGAGCGAATCGTGCCTCTCGGATCCCATGCGATGGCCGCCCTCCAGCACTACCTGCAGATGCGTCGACGCCACGAACACGAACTGACGGGAGATCGGGCCGTGTTCATCAACAAGGGTGATGGTCGAATCAGTGCCCGCTCGGTCCGCCGCAAGGTCACCAAGTACCTCAAGGAAGCTGGGCTCGATCCCGAGATTTCACCCCACACCCTGCGGCACAGCTTCGCGACGCACCTGCTCGATAACGGTGCTGACCTGAGAAGTGTTCAGGAACTGCTGGGCCACCAGAGCTTGTCTACGACCCAGGTCTACACCCATCTCACGACACAGCGGATGCAAGAGGCGTACAACGAGGCGCATCCTCGCGCTGAAGCCGGCTGATCTCACAAACCCTCTCTTTGCCTCTTCCTCCCGACGCTCGGAAGGTCAGAGACGAACACGGGCGACGCTTCGGCGTCGCCCGTGTCAGTTTGAACCCGTTAGGCTGACGGAATGACCTGGGCCTGGATAATCGTATTCGTGGGTTTGGTGCCATGGATCGCCTTGGGCGTGATGGTGTTCGCCACCTGTCGACATGTCCGAACTCTGACACCGGGCACCTGCAGCGATGCACCCCTTGTCAGCGTCATCTGTCCAGCCCGTAACGAGGCCGACGAGATCGAGGCCGCCGTCCGCAGTCGCCTGCGCGATCCGGCACGTTGGTTGGAATTCATCCTGGTCGATGACCGTTCCACCGACGGAACTGGTGAGATACTCGACCGCTTGGCTACCGAGGACGATCGGATCCGTGTGATTCATATCGATGAACTCCCCGACGGCTGGCTTGGCAAAGTGCATGCCCAGCAACGAGGTATCGAGATCGCACGGGGTGATTGGTATCTCTTTTCAGATGGCGATGTTCACGTGGACCCCGGGCTTGTCGAATCGGCCTTGGCCTGGGCCAATCAAGAGGACGCTGATCACGTCGCCCTGCTTCCACGAATCCTGCGCGGTCCGCAACTCATGCGGGCCTGCTTGCCCGTGATGATGCTGATCCTGTTGACCGTACTTCGCCTGTGGCGAACCAATGATGATCACGTGGACCGTGCCATGGGCGTCGGTGCCTTCAATCTTGTTCGGCGTGAAGCCCTTGAGCGAGCCGGTGGCATGGATCAACTTCGCATGGAAATCGCGGATGATGTTGGCCTGGGCTTGATCATCCAGGAGTCCGGCGGTCGTTCAAGGCTGGCCGTGGCCGTGGATCGACTGAGGGTGACTTGGTATCGCTCCACGCGTGATTTCCTTCAGGGCATGGAGAAAGGGGCCGCCAAAGTTGGCCCTCGGCCGATGCTCTTGCTTCAGTCCATCCTGGTCCTGCTCCTGAGTCTCTCGGCCTTGTCGCCATTCATCATGCTGGCCTTGTGGTCAATCATTCCGATGCCGACTGCCTTGATCGCACTGGTCGCAGCCGTAACCGGGATCATCACAACACTGGTCAGTGCCATCCGCTTCGCCCTGCCTTGGAACTGGGCCCTCCTGGTTCCGCTGGGACTGGTGGCTGGGCTCTTCGTGGCCCAACGTTCACTGTGGCTGGCAATGACCCGGGGTGGCGTCCACTGGAAAGGTGACTTGCACAGCCTGGATTCCGCTCAAGCCGGGGCCCGGGTACGACTGTAGGTCTCTACAATCGCCACCCATGTCTGATACACCTGTTGCCATCGTGACCGCTGCAAGCAAAGGAATCGGCGCTGCCTGCGCCCGTCGACTCGCTGCAGATGGTTTCCGTGTTTCCATCATGAGTCGCAGTGACGCTGGCCAGACCCTCGCCGAAGAACTCGGAGGCATCGCGTTCCAGGGGGATCTCACCCAGGCCGATGACATCACTGCGTTCATTGAGCAGACCGTCAAGCAGTACGGACGACTGGATGTCGCTGCCTTGAGTACCGGTCACTTACCGCGCGGCCCTCTGCTCGATCTCACTGACGAAGATTGGACAACCGGCTTGGACATGGTGTTGTTGAGCGTCTTGCGCATCGCTCGTGCCGCGGTGCCTGCCATGCGTTCCTGTGGTGCCCAAGGATCGATCGTCTGCATCTCCGGAGCAGCCGCCCGCGAAGTCATGGATGATTTTCCCGTATCGACCGTCCTTCGTTCTGGCCTGACCGCCTTGGTACGCATGGCTGCTCGCCAATGGGCCCCCGACATCCGGGTCAACGCCGTACTGCCTGGTTTCGTTGACTCCTATGACGTCTCTCCCGAAATCGTGGCCCAAATCCCGACCGGTCGGCCTGCAACAACAGACGAAATGGCGAGCATCGTGGCCTTCCTCTGTTCATCGGAAGCTGCCTACGTCACCGGCGAATCAATCTGCGCCGATGGCGGAATGACCACCGCGATCCGATAGCTCAGAGATCTATTGAATCTCATCCTGAGATCGAACCCCAGCACGCCAGAATCAAGCCCAGGTCCGCCGCATCGACTTGACCGTCGAAATTGAGATCTCCGACACAATCCCAGTCGGCTTCACAATCACCGATAGCAGGACACTCTCCCCACGCTATCAACAGAAGCCCTATGTCGACCCCATCCACGACACCGTCACCGTTGAGATCACCGAAGCAGATTTGGGGTTCGGTTGGAATCAGCAGGAACGGTCTGCGGTGAGATTCGCTCGAGTCACGCGAAGCGACAACCGCGATACCCACAATCCATCCCTGGCGATTGACATCATGAGCCGAACGCAAAGTCAGTGTGCACGGATCAAGCGACGGACTCAGTCCTGACAAATCAATCGAGAATTGACTCTGGATGTCGATGGCGGACCAGTCACCGCCTCCGAACGTATCCCGTTCCCAGAGCATGGCACGTCGGCAGTTGCTTTCCGGGGGAGACCGATACCCGGCTACTTGAATTTTGCCATATCCCTCACTCGTACCGATGCCCAGCCCGAGGTAGTTACTCGAGGGCCATTGGCACCCGGTGTCCTCATTCCCCTCGCTCGTAACCGGCAGCGTGACATAATCATGTGCCGGCGTCAGCCGGTAGGTTGCCAGCGAGGCACAACGATTCGATGAGAGTCGATCGGTCATATAACCGACGCTGCTGGATCCCATCGTATCGCGTTCCACAGCCGAGTTATCCCAGAGCCAGGGCTCATCCAGGTATCCACAAGGACCGTCGACATTTTCATGCTCTGTCGAGAGCTCACTGTGTGCGTTCGCATTGAAATCGAACTGCGTGGGCCAGTCCCGCATGGACCAGCAGCAGCAGCAGGGCAGGATCTGGTCCTGAATGCACTGCCGCTCCTCCAACGAGTGAGGCACGTTACCGTGGCCCACGGCCTGGCCGTCATCACTCTCGTCCAAAAACGAAAAGGCAAGTTGGTCGAAGATGTCAAGAGTATCGCCGTCATCTTCGTGCCTGGACCGTAGCGGATTGCTGCCGGAGATCACGTCGACGTCGGAGGAGTCGCTGCTGTACCGAAATGCCCTGAGGCCTAGGTAGAGCCCTTCACAGTTGGATCGGCTCACCCCGCCACAGACGCTGTAACCCGTGGGTGTATCGATGACGTCCAAGCCGCCTGAATCACCACCAGCCGGTTGATCGAGAGGCAACAGGTTTGCCGACCATCCCTGCTTTCCTTGTTCCCACGCGGTCGCAAAGGTCCGTTCCTGGCCCGTCCCCCAAGTGTTGGAACGCAGGCCGACGATGACACCATTGTTGCTGACACCTGTGGCCCATGAATGCGGACCGTAGACTCCGTCGGGAGTTTCAAGTTGGACGAAATCTGTTTCTAACGTGGTTCTATTGGTCACCGGCCCGGGCGCTGCAACCGGAACGACACCACCGGTCGTCTTGCGCATAACCCATCCCACAACACGACCGGAGTCGTTCAATCGGAACAGAACGTTCTTGTATGGGATGAAACTGAACTGATGTGGACTCCAACTGGCTGCCGTTTCAAATGGAACCGACGTGTCATTTGGTCCGTTCAAGTTGTAAGGTTCATCACCACGATCCGAATTGATACCGAGATCAACATAAACGTACGACTGGCTATCGGCCTGTACGGTCGATGCCAATGCAACCGTGAGTCCCATCGCAGCAAGAGATCTATACCTGTTCATCATCGCGTCTATCACTTTCTTCCCTGATTTCAATATCCGATGGATTGGCCGCCAGGGTTGTCAGACCAGTATCCGCCTATCAAGTCTCCGTGGTGCGCATCACTCGGGATGCGCCGACCGGTGGCGACCCAGTGGATTGCCAAGGAGACTCCTCTCAATGCGGGGATCCAGGTACTCGGTAGTACCTGGGTCCACGCTGAGGTGAGTGACAAAAGAAGTTCCAATTGACCGTTCTCCCTCTCGAAACCTAGTGCTGGATTGTCGAAGTCCATGATGTGGCCGCCTACAGATTTGGAGGTGCAATCAGTCCTTGGAGTGGGTTGCAGAAGCCCCACGCAGCCAGCAGCAACGCCAGGTCTCCACCATCAACGTTGTCATCGCAGTTGAGATCAGCGATGGAGTTTGTGGCATTCCAATCAGCGAGCAACATCGACAAGTCTGCCCCGTTCACGATGCCGTCATCATTGAAATCTGCGGGGCAAGTACCGACCTGTTGGAGGGAAGGCACATAGTCGACATCGTCGACGATAATATCTCCCGAACACGGCTGGGCGGGTGGATCCGCAGTGGTGCAGGAGGTCATGCAGGCTTCCACTTGAGGCAAGGCAACGAGTTCCATGAATGACTCGCTCTCGAGTCGCTTGACTGGCGCCTCCACATCGGTCAAACGTTCAATAATTTCATCCTCGCCACCAGGTCTGTACGCCTCAATTCTCGGATCCGGAAAGAACTCATCATCACCACCGAGGCCGCCTGGCGACACCTCCTCGTAGGGATAGTCATGTGTCACCAATCCGGTCTCCGTACTGGCTTCGAAGAGGTAGACATCATCCACAAGGACACCCGTTACCTCAGCGAGGTGACAGGCATCAAATCCACCTGTCTTGCAGGCTTTGTCACAACGACAGATGCAGTAGGCAGGGTTGGGTTGATTCTTGTAGATATACGTGTAGTAACAGGGCACATATCGATAGCGGAAGAAGACGACTGCAGCATCCCAATTGTCTTCTCGTTCAATCGAGATCTCAGCCGTACGCCAGTCCGTAGATGCCGGGATCGCAACTGAGCCGGGATACTGCCAATCATCCTCAGCAGCACCGGCTTCGTGCGTCATGATTCCGGCGTGCAGCACGTACACGTAGGCCTCGCTCGGTGAGGCGGGCGCTATGTAGTCGAACCGAAGAGTCAGATGAGACCCCTCGCAGTCTTCTTCGCCGAGTTCAACGAGTTGGAAAGCAGTTGGTTGTGTATCGGTGAAAGGGCCTTCGACAGGGCATCCATGACAGTTCGCTGTGTTGAACCAAGGCCAGAGCCGATCAGACACCACAAGGTCATCGCACGGCCAGGATTCATAGGTAAAACTGTCGCCCATGGTGGTACAACAATATTCCAGACCGGGGACTTCCAAGACGTGTTGTCCGGTCGTGCCACGCCGCACCGTCTTGAGACGCGCAGCACAATCGACGGGCTCACACCATTCATCATCCGTCGCACTCTTCTGATTGACCATCCACCACCCTTCCCATTCGGCGATGGACCCTGGATCAACCCCTTCGAAGTCATGGTCCACAATGTAATTCTGGCTGGGCGCGGCGGCCTGGAGGCCGGATGACAGTGCCATCACAAGCCCGGTTACGAGGACGGTGGACGGGATTGAAATCAGTTTCGATGTGGCACGCATAACAAGCTTCTCCTGAGATGCCCCCCACGAACCTCGATGTCTTGAAATTCCAAGACATCTTTAAGCAAAAAGACACGCCTTGAACTACTCATATTGTCTGCATTACTGAGCACGGCTTTCGTCTTTTGGCGAATTGGCATCACAATGAAATGTCCACTCAAACGGGTGCGAGAATTGGTCTCGACAGCGCAATGTTGCCTCATCATTTCGAGGTGAAAATGACATGTAGATTGTTGATCCGATGGATCGTCAATCGGGAGATGCCCTTTGATCACTGATGTTGGAAACGTGACCCGGATGCTGGATGCTGCCTCAGATGGTGATCGATCCGCCATGCAGGCACTTTGGGCTGCCTTACAAGTCGAAATTCGACAACTGGCTGCAGCAGCACTCTCTCGCGACCGAACATCAATCAATCTTCAACCCACGCTGGTTGCCAACGAGGCCTTCCTGCGAATGTTTGGTTCAAACGCGGATATGCCGCAATGGGAAAGCCGAGACCACTTCTTTGGATGCGTGTGGCGTGTGATGCGGCAGTTCCTAGTCGACTACGCGCGCAGTCGTAATTGTGTGAAACGTGGAAGCGGCCGCAAGGCCGTCAACCTCAAAATTGCTGCCGGTGAATTGGGGACACTGGATACGGCTGCCGACTCGGTGGATGACCTGCTGCCAGCCCTGGACCGACTCCGCGCAGAAGACCCACGTCAATTTGAGGTCCTCTGGCGTCGATTTGCCCTGGGGCAGACCAATGAACAGGTTGCCACAGCACTGGATGTATCGCTGCGAACTGTCGTGCTGGACTGGCGACATGCCAAGGTCTGGTTGCGGCATGAACTGGAGGGAAGCGACAACCGAGATTGACTTCCGAGATGGCTTGCCTGCAAGGCATCTCGATTCAATGCGTGGGGGTGACAACCGTCGAAAGGACGAACTGGAGCCATGTCCCACGCACTTGCCAAGAAAATCTTCAATCACGCGGTTGAACTGCCCGCCAACCAGAGAGCCGCCTACCTCGATGAAGCGTGCCAGGGAGACTTCTCCCTTCGAGCGATTGTCGAATCCCTGCTGTCCTTTCATAGGGCGGACACAACCCACAGCGGAACAACGAATCAAGTCAGTGGTCACGACGTGGGTCCCGGTGACTCGCTGGGCCCCTATCGGATCATTGGAATCCTTGGCGAAGGTGGCATGGGGATTGTCTACCTCGCGACCCAGGCAGCACCGGTCCGGCGACGAGTCGCCCTGAAAGTGCTGAAGCCGGGCATGGATTCCAAGGCTGTACTGGCCCGATTCCAGGCCGAGCAACAGGCCATGGCATTGATGGATCACTCCGGTATCACGACGGTTCTCCAAACTGGATTGACGCCAGCTGGTCGCCCTTGGTTTGCCATGGAATACATCGAGGGCGAACGCCTGGATGTCTACTGCGATCGCAAGAGACTGGATACAAACTCCCGCCTGAAACTCTTCGCCAGGATCTGCGATGCCGTTCAGCACGCCCACCAGAAAGGTGTCATCCATCGAGATCTCAAGCCTTCCAACATCCTGGTGACCTTAGACGACAACGGGATTGCGCAACCTCACATCATCGACTTCGGCATTGCCAAAGCCACGTCCCAACCGTTGACGGAAGAAACCCTGCTGACTTCACACGGGCAATTGGTAGGAACACTCGCCTACATGAGCCCTGAACAGCTCAACGTATCGGCAGATTTCGTGGACACACGCTCGGATGTCTATGCCCTGGGTGTCATCTTGTACGAACTGCTTTCCGGTCAGCTGCCCTTTGAACCAGGCACGATGCATGAAGACGGAATCGACTCCATCCGGAAGACGATTCGGGATACGACGCCTCCCAAGCCCAGTACTCGCCTGACTTCTATCGACCGGGAAGAAGCTGCGAGAATTGCTGGGGCTCGAAACACTCGAATCGAGGATCTTGAGCGGCAACTGCGGAGAGAACTGGAGTGGATTCCACTCAAAGCCCTTCGTAAGGCACCCGACGAACGCTATACCTCACCCGAGTCACTGGCATCGGATGTGCGTCGATACCTCGGTGGAGAACCGCTGGAAGCGGGACCACCCAGTCGTGTCTACCGCATGAAGAAGATCCTGAAGAAAAACAAGGTGCCTGCCGCCACAACGGCCGGGTTCGTCTTCCTGCTGCTGGCCGCTACTGCCGTGTCACTTTCGTTGTTGTGGTCGGCCAACGAGGCCAAGTTGCAGGCTCAGCAAGAAGCTACCCGTGCAGAAGCCGTGCAAGCTTTCGTCACGAACATGCTTGCCTCCGTCGATCCGCGTAAGGCAGGCAGCATGGACAAGGCGTTGATGAAGCTCGTGCTTTCAGACGCTGCAGAGCGAGTGGGTGAAAATTTCCAGAACCAGCCTCAGGTGGAAGCCAACATCCAACAAATCATCGGTTCGACCTACCACCACCTGGGGCTCCATGATCAGGCGGAGAGGCACCTGGAGAAATCTGTTGCCTTGTACCGCGGGTCCCTTGGAGATCAGGACGCGAACACAACGAAATCCATCATGGAACGAGCCAACTTAGCCATGAACAGGGGGCAATACGACAAGGCGGAAGCAGGTTACCGAGAAGTCCTCAACACGCGACGCACGCTCTTGGGTGAGGAACATCCGGAGACCCTGGAAACACAATCCAACCTGGGTGAACTGTTGCGCCGACAGGGATATCTGGATGAAGCCATGGATCTCGTGAGCCGGACCCTTGAAGCCAACCGCCGAATCCGGGGGAATGAAAACCGCTACACGCTCCACACCATTGACAACATGGGCATCCTGATGGCCATGAGTGGTGATTATGAGCAAGCGGAAGAGTACTTCATCGAAGCCCAGGACATCCGCATCCAGACCATGGGCGAAGAGCACCCCGAGACGCTGCATTCAATGGGGAACATGGCAACCTTGTACTGGTCACAGGAACGCTTTGATGAGGCCCATGCCCAGTACCTGCGTGTCCTGGAGATCCGACTTCGCGTGGAAGGTGATGAGCATCCCAGCACACTGAGGCTCCAGGGCAATCTGGCCGGACTGCTCCAGGACATGGAGCGGTACGACGAATGCGAGCAAATCAGGCGGAAGGTCTTGAAGACGAAACAGCGGGTCCTGGGCGAGGCGCACCCTTCGACCTTGAACGAGTACATCGGGTTGGGATCCTATTACCTCACGCAGGCGCAATTGGAAGAAGCCGAACACTGGTTCCAATTGGCATGGGAAGGTCGTCGAGAGACCCTCGGTGACGACCATCCCGATACGCTTTCGGCCAAGGCCCGAATCGGTATGGTGATGCGTGATATTGGTCGCTACGAAGAATCCCAAGCCTACCTGGAGGATGTCTACGCGATGTCTTGCCAACGACACGGCAAGGACAGTCCGGATGCCCATCTCATTCTGAAGGAGATGGTCCTGCTCTACGACGCCTGGGAACGCCCCACCGATGTGCAACGATGTCGTGAACTTCTTGGAGATTCAGAGTCAGTCGCCATTGCGCAATGAAACGGTATGCGCAGATATAGGGTGGTGTCCGCTTGCGAACTGGGATCTGGACCTTGGCTCACTAGAGTCGATTGGGGATGTAAGGACCGTTGGAATAGAAGGCCCTGGGATCCCCAGACATTCCCACTCTGCCAATTCCATCGTCGGTCCATGAGGGTTCTTCCTCAGCCTGGGATCCTCGTTTCATGGAGGGCGTGGCACGGTAGGCGATCTACGCATCATGCATCCAATCCTTCTCAAGGGATTCTGCCCTCGGCGGTCACCCGCGTTCCTTCTATACTCACCGGCTGCGATCGAGCTCGGACCGACATATTGCTTGGGTGCAGGGGTGATCAAGTGCGGCTGGAATTGACGGGCGTGAAGGCACCATGACCTATCACGATGTACAAGAGATTTTCCAGGAAGCCGTCAAGCGGCCCACGGAGGAACGTACTGCCTTCCTCGATGGTGCCTGTGGCAATGACGCCGACCTTCGTCAAGCCGTCGAGTTGTTACTACAGCACAAGGCTCCCACGGTTCGTGACCAGCCCCCAACCCCGATGCCTGGTGAGTACACAACAGGTGACACCATCGGGCAGTTCACAATTCGAGATTTCCTGGGTGGCGGTGGCATGGGCGCGGTGTACCTCGCCGAGCAGACGTCACCCGTACGTCGACGCGTGGCCTTGAAGGTCATCAAGCCCGGTTTCGATACACGCAACACCCTTGCACGATTCCAAGCCGAACGCCAGGCCCTGGCGATGCTGGATCACCCAGGCATTGCCAAGGTGCTGGAAGCCGGTGCAACCGACGCAGGACGCCCCTGGTTCGCCATGGAGTACATCCAGGGAGAGGACCTTGTGACGTACTGTGATGAACGGCGCCTCGCAACTCACCAGCGATTAGCGCTCTTCATTCGAGTCTGTGAAGCTGTCCAGCATGCCCACCAGCGTGGCATCATTCACCGCGACCTGAAACCAACCAACATCCTGGTCAACCGAGATGAAACCGATCAGCATCAGTGCAAGATCATCGACTTCGGGATTGCCAAGGCAGTCTCGACACCTCTCTCGGACCTGACCCTGCACACGACGATCGGGCAACTGGTGGGAACGCTCTCCTACATGAGTCCCGAGCAGGTACGAGGCTCCGATGACATCGACACGCGTACCGACGTGTACTCACTTGGCGTCATCCTCTACGAACTCTTGGCCGGTGGCGTGCCTTTCGCAGCCGACACCATTACAGATTCCAGCCAGGAGTCCCTCAAGGAAGCGATCCGTGAAGACGACCCACCCAAGCCCAGTTCACGGCTGTTTAACACGGACAGGAGTGTGGCTGACAAGATTGCCCGGGCACGTCGCGTCGATCTTCCCGATCTCCAGAAGCAACTACGACGTGAGCTGGAGTGGATCCCACTCAAGGCCCTGAGCAAGGACCGATCGGAACGATATTCATCTGCGGAATCACTTGCTGCCGACGTGCAGCGTTACCTCCGGGGGCAACCGCTGGAAGCCGTCCCACCAACGACCTCCTACAAGTTGAAGAAGTTCCTCCGACGAAACAAGGTGCCGGCCATCACGGCCGCCTGCTTCCTTTTGCTCCTCATTACGGCCATCACCTTGACAAGCATCTTTGCCTGGAAGGCATCGGAACGTGCCCGGTTTGCCTTGGCCCAACAGTCACTTGCCGAACAGAAGACCGAGGAAGCCAAGCAGTTGGCTGACCGGGCGGAAGTCCAGAAGAAGGCCGCCGACCGGGCCATCATGTTCATAGAGGGTATTTTCAACGAGCCCGCCAAGGGCATGTTGCCACGCGTCCAAGACTTGGCGGCTTCCATTGGTGTGATGAAGCCAACACGTGACCAAGCATCACAGGCCATTGAACAGATGCTGATGATGGCCAGTACCCGGGCAAACCATCAGTTCGTCGATCAACCTGAATACGAAGCCACTATTCGAAATGCCATCAGCTCTCTCTACCTCGCAATGGGCAAAGACGTACAAGCCCGGCAGGAACTCGAGCGTGCCATCACCTTACGGAAGCGATTCCTGGGCGAAGATAATCCTGCCACAGTCAAGTCGATGATGGACATGGGTCGGCTGCTTTGGTTCCAAGGCAAGTACGATGCCTCATTGGGATATCACCGCGATGCCGTGATTTCCATCCAGCGTGTGCTGCCCATCGATGACGAACGGGTCCGTACGGCCGTGCAGAAACTGGGGCAAGCCCTGTTGCAACGGGGCACTGACTTGGCCAGTACGGGTCAACTTGCCGAAGCTGAAACGATGTACCAGGAAGCCTACGAGCTGTACCGAACCAACCTGGGAGAAACGCACGCCTCGACGCAGTCGATGCTGGTTGCCTTGAATACCGTGCAGAATGCAGAACAGACGTCTTCTATGAGACCACCACTGTCACGGACGGCTCAAGTGGAAACGGTGGAATCCAAGGACCTCGTGTTCTATACCCGCCAGCAACTCGATCAAATGGATCCTGAAGATCTCCGGAAGCACTTGGTCGCGATCTCCAGGGCACGCCGCTCGAACGAGGATGATCCCGAAGTCTCGGAGATGTTGAAAGACCAGTTCACACTGACGATGCAGGTGCTGAGGAAGCATGTCTCAAAGTAGTCGTACGTTCGCCTTCCCAGGCCCCTTCTCTACCACGAAAGACCCCTTCGTCGCTGCCTGAACCGATGTGGCGTTGCGTTGTTTTTTCCCGCGCGGTACGTTCACCTTCCCAGGAGGAAATGGCCGCAATGACCACAGATATTGGGGACATCACCCGCTTGTTGAATGCCGCATCAGGTGGTGAGGACAATGCTGCGGAGCAACTGTGGTCCATCGCCCAGCAGGAGATCCGTGGACAGGCCGAGATGTTGGTGGCCCGCGAGCGTGCCCGGACCGATCTTCAACCGACCATGTTGATCAACGAGGCGTGGCTCAGGCTGCATGGTGGAACCTCGGCACCGGAGTTCAAGAACCATCGCGAGTTCTACGGCGCGATCTGGCGAGTCATGCGACAGATCCTGGTGGACTATGCCCGTTCACGCCAGAGTCTGAAGCGTGGTGGCAATATCCGACATGTGCCCCTGGAGTTCGCCGCTGACGAATTGCAGCGTCTGGATCGGATTGGAGACGACACTGATGCCCTTCTGAACGCCCTGGATCGCCTGCGTGAACTGGACCCGGAGGGCTTTGAGGTATTCTGGGGCCGATTCGCGCTGGGTCTGAGCAAATCTCAGGTGGCTGCGATGCTGGATATCGAGGTGGGCAAAGTAGACAATCACTGGCAGCATGCCCGTGCCTGGCTGCGGACGAATATCGCGCAGCCCGAATGACGTCGAACCGGGGAACTACGACAGCATGAGCGACTACGAGCAGGTCAAGAAGATCTTCAACAAGGCTGTGAAGTTTCCTCAGGGCCGCGTCGGTGGTTACCTCGACCGGGTCTGTGGTGATGATGCCGCCCTGCGTGCTGAAGTCGAAAAACTGCTTCTGAACCACCTCCGCAACGCCACGACTCGGCAAGGTGATGGTGATTCGACGCGTATTGCCGGGGACTATCGGGTCGGTGACACCATCGACAAGTTCAAGATCCGCAAGACCCTCGGCGAAGGCGGTATGGGCATTGTGTATCTGGCGGAACAGGCCAAGCCCATCAAACGACAAGTGGCGGTCAAGGTTCTCAAGCCGGGAACGGACACCAAGGCCACCCTCAATCGCTTCGATGCAGAACGCCAGGCCCTCGCCATCATGGATCACCCGGGCATCGCCAAGGTCTTGGACGCAGGCGCTACCAAGGAAGGTCGCCCATGGTTCGCGATGGAATACATCGAGGGACAGGATCTCACCTCGTACTGTGATGCGCACCAGATCGCGTTACGAGATCGACTGGTCTTGTTTGCCAACATCTGTGATGCGATCCAGCATGCCCACGTCAAGGGAATCGTCCACCGCGATCTCAAGCCAGGCAACATCTTGATCGCCCGTGATGAAAACGGCATGCCACAAGCCAAGATCATTGACTTCGGCATTGCCAAGGCCATGTCCGCAACGCTCACGGATGTCACACACCACACATCCATCGGAACCTTAGTCGGCACCATCAAATACATGAGCCCCGAACAGGTCGGTGGTGAGTTCGACATCGATACCCGAACGGACATCTATGCCTTGGGTGTCATCCTCTACGAAATGATCTGTGGCCAGAGTCCCTTCGAGTGGAAAACGCTGCAATCACTGGGCGAGAATGAGATCCGACGGGTCATCCGAGACAAGATTCCCCCCAACCCAACCACTCTTCTCTCGAACCTGGATGCAGGTGATCTCAAGAGCATTGCCCAGAAGCGGGAGGTCCTGCCAGCCCAGTTGGTTCGGACCCTGCGGCGTGAGTTGGAGTGGATTCCACTCAAGGCCCTCCGGAAAGCTCGAGACGATCGGTACCCCTCAGCGGAAGCCTTCGCTGCGGATGTCCGGAACTACCTCAACGGTCATCCCCTGGTGGCCGCCCCGGTGACCCGGTTCTATCGTGCCAGGAAGTTCCTGATGCGCAACAAGTTTGGAACCGGTGTAGCCGCATCCTTCTTGCTGTTGCTCATCGTTGCCCTGTTGGTGGTGTTGGTTGCACTCGGTGAAGCCCGAGACAATCTGCAACTGGCGAATGAGAAGACAACCGAAGCTGAAAAGGGCGAAATCCGGGTAGGCGCACTCAAAGAGTTCGTGCTAAACAGTCTTCATCCAGATGAACTTGTTCGGCAGCTGCAATCTCGGAAGAATTTTGCTGAAGGCAACTCACGTCCCTTAGATCCACATCTCGAGTCACAAATCTATAAAGCACTCGCCGATTTGAGAAGCAGAGAGGGAAATTACAGAGAAGCCATAAAACATCGTCA
>JAYZAT010000176.1:0-6256 GCA_036339555.1 Planctomycetota bacterium | reverse complement strand
GGAGCAGTTATGCGAGGATGAGAAGGGCCACGTAGCGACCTACAGGTTGCTCGTAAATATCTACCAGGACATCAGCGATGTCCGACTGGATATCAATGACCCTGCCATGGCTCGGGCTGCTCTTGATAAGGCCGAGGGTGTCTTGGTCGCGGGCATGGCCCAGTACCCGGATTCCGTGCGTTTGCGAGAAGACGCAGGCCAACTCGCTCGACGGATCGGCTATTCCTTACGGGAGGACGCTCCGCAGAAGCCGCTTGAGAAGCAGCTGGAATCGCTAGCAATCTTTACCGAACTGGCCCAGGCCGACCAGGGCAATCATGAAGCCCAACACAATCTCGGCTGGGGCCACTACTGCGTGGCCCTCTCCTTGGCGGACACCGACCAGGTTGAGATGGCTCTGGACCACCTGGGGCAGGGTTGGCAGATCATCGTGGTGCAGTGTTCACGCAATCCCAATGACGCTCGTGCCCGGAATACCGTAACCCTCTACCTGGATGAGTTGGTGCTTCTTCACGACCATCTCCAGGCGGTCGACCAGGTGCCCACTCGATGTCGGGAGGCGGTGCTGGTGTTGCAGCCGGTCATCGAGACCAATCCCGACAACATAGCGATGGAAGCGATCCTTGATCGCATCCGAGTCGTGATGCGTACTTCCCTCGCCAGTGCTTCGAAGTCCTGAGCCAGGATTAACTCGTCTGTGTCAGTGAGGTCACGGCGTCCTGGACCTCGGCGTAGGGTGGTTCATCACCAGGTGAGTCACTCAGCCAGCACCAAGAGACGTTTCCGGTACCGTCGATGACATAGACGGATCGGCGGGCAACGTCGTACCCAGTCATGCCGGCCAGGTCGGGGAAGACCAAGTCCCAGGACTTGATGGTCTCGCGGTTGTAATCCGAGAGGATTGGGAAAGTCAGGTTGTTGGCGGCGGCAAAGGCGGCATTGGCGAAACGTGAATCTACGGAAACGCCTACGACCTGTGCTCCGACGTCATGGAATGCAGTCATGGAGTCACGGAAGGTGCACAATTCCTTCTCGCAGACCCCTGTGAAGGCTGCGGGGAAGAAGGCGACCACGACCGGGGCACCACGCATGTCAGAGAGTTTCACAACGTTGCCATCGCCGTCGTACAGGGCGAAATCAGGTGCTGCTTGGCCAGTGTCCAGGGGCATATCAGTCTCCTCTTCTCGGGTTAGACAAGTAGTTTAGGTCGCCCAGCATCTGGTGTCCGATTCTCAGGGGGCAGGGTTCACCCAGGCCGGGAGACCTCGATCCTTGGCCGTGACGCCTGGAAAAAGCGTTGAACTCTCCCTGGGCGTGATGGGTGGGGTCTTAGGTCCTGCCTGCCTGGGGGGAATCCCTTGGGGCGGGGAGATCGATGCTTCTCCCTCAACGGAGCCCTGGTGTCGAGGGAATTCTTATTCAGATTAGAACATCCAAATAGCTGTAGATAACAGATTTAGGAACAGGTCAGAAAAATCACCTCCGACCGCTGAGCGACCGGAGGTGACGGAAGAGAAGAGAAGGAAGTCTCTGCGTGCTTTTTATCCTGGTTGGGAACTCCCCAGCCCCATCTAGTTATCGGTCAAAGGACCGACGCACGCATGAGCATTTTATGAATGATTTATGGGCGGGTGTGGTGGTTTTCGGTTAGGAGCCAAGCTCTTGTTGGCTTCGAGCCAGTCGGCATGCTGTAGGTGAAGCGACGAAGCAGACTTGGCACCTGGAGTTGGAACAACAAATTTCTCAATAGCCTGCTCTGGCCTTGTGGACAACTTGTCGAGGATCGGTTGCTAGTCGGTAGGAGAACGATGAAGATGCTCCCAAGGGAGAAGGCCATGTCTCTACTTCTGGCACTTGATGAGGGCACAACCAGTTGTCGGGCCATCATTTTCAATCTCACTGGCGAACGTCTCTGTACTACGCAACGTGAATTTGAGCAGATTTATCCCCAGCCAGGCTGGGTTGAGCATGATGCTGCCAAGATCTTTTCAACTCAGGCAGACATGGCCAAGCAGGTGCTTGCAGAATCAGGGACTTCGGTTTCGGATTTAGCGGGCATCGGTATTACCAACCAGCGGGAGACCGTGGTTCTCTGGGATCGTCGGACGGGCGAACCGATTCATAACGCGATTGTTTGGCAGGATCGCCGAACTGCTGACCTGATGGAACGCTGGCGTGGTGGTGGGAATGATGAGATGGTCCGTGAGAAGACGGGACTGTTGCTTGATCCCTATTTCTGTGCAAGCAAGCTCGCCTGGCTGTTGGAGAATGTCGAGGGTGCACGATCTGCAGCCAATGATGGACACCTGGCCTTTGGAACGATCGAGTGTTGGTTGTTGTGGAACCTCACAGGCGGTCAAGTGCATGCAACCGACGAAAGCAACGCCTGCCGAACGCTGCTCTATGACATTCATAACCGTTGCTGGGATGACGATCTGCTCCGTCTCTTCGATATTCCGGCCAGCATTCTTCCGGAAGTCGTTCCGTGCAGCGGTGACTTAGGTGAGACCGACCTGTTTGGAGGCACGGTCCCAATACGCGGCATGATTGGAGACCAGCAGTCGGCGCTGTTCGGCCAGGCATGTGTCAAACCCGGCATGGCGAAGAGCACCTCTGGGACGGGTTGCTTCCTGTTGCTCAATACCGGTGAGCAAGCTGTTCGGAGTGAGAACAAGTTGTTGACCACCATTGCCTGGAGCACGCCGGGGTCACCATGTACGTACGCGTTGGAAGGTAGCGTCTTCATGGGAGGTGCCACGATTCAATGGTTACGCGACGGACTAGAGATCATCGAATCTGCCCCGGATGTCAATGATCTAGCGGCCAGTGTGCCTGACTCGGGTGGTGTGGTCCTGGTACCGGCCTTTGCCGGGCTGGGCGCGCCGTACTGGGATCCTTGGGCTCGTGGTGCGATCCTTGGAATGACACGCGGCAGTACCGCCGCTCATGTTGCTCGTGCAGCGTTGGATGGCATTGCCTGTAGCGTGACAGATTTGCTTCACGCGATGGAGCATGATTCTGGGATCTGCCTGAGCGAGGTTCGAGTGGATGGGGGCGCTGCTGCGAGCGATCTCTTGATGCAAATCCAGGCGAACTTGTTGAATGTGGATGTCCTCCGTCCGACGCTCCTCGAGACAACCGCCTATGGTGCCGCGGCAATGGCCGCCATGGCTGCCGGGATTTTGGATGGACCGGAATCGATGAGTGATTACTGGGCACTTGATCGAAAATTCAAGTGTGATATCGACGATGCCCAACGTGAGGGCATGATGAATCAATGGAGTCGAGGTGTTGAGCGCGCTCTGCAATGGGCGGGAGACGAACATGACCATGGATCGTGATGCATTTGTGAAGCAAGCTGGTGGGAAGGATTCCTGGGATGTCATCGTCATTGGTGGTGGGGCCAGTGGTCTCGGCGCAGCTGTTGATGCCTCGTCTCGGGGCTACAAGACGCTCCTGCTTGAACAGATCGATTTCGCGAAAGCCACCAGCAGTCGTTCCACCAAGCTGGTGCATGGTGGTGTTCGCTACCTGCAGCAGGGCAACATATCGCTCGTGCGTGAAGCACTGCACGAGCGAGGTCTCTTGTACAACAACGCGCCTCACCTGGTCACGAACTTGGCGTTTGTTGTGCCTCGATACAAGTGGTGGGAGGGGCCGTTCTACGGTATCGGCCTGAAGCTCTACGACCTGCTTGCTGGCAAGCTCAATCTCGCGAAATCTAAACGGCTGAATCCAAAGGCGACCCTGGCGCTGATTCCAAACCTGGAATCTGAAGGTCTGGATGGTGGCACGGAATACCACGATGGTCAGTTTGATGATTCTCGGATGTGCGCCACGCTTGTCCGAACAGCCGTGGATCATGGTGCCGTGATGCTCAATCATGCGCCTGTGACGGGCTTGCTTCGTGATCAAGACGATCACATTTGTGGTGTTTCGTTTACAGATTCTGAAACGGGACAAGCGTATGAGGCGCGAGGTTCGGTTGTCGTCAATGCGACGGGTGTTTTTTCGAACGTGATCCGCCGAATGGATGATGCCGAGGCGGAGTCCGTGGTGGAGCCCAGCCGAGGTGTCCACTTGGTTCTCGATCAGTCATTCCTGAAAGGGGACACCGCCATCATGGTTCCTCACACAGATGATGGCCGAGTTCTGTTTGTGATTCCCTGGCACGAGCGGTGCCTTGTGGGAACGACCGATGAAAAAGCGCCTGAGCCGATTCTGGAACCGCGTGCTACCGAAGAAGAAATCGAGTTTATCCTGCGCAATGCGGCACGCTATTTGGATCATGATCCTGAGCGAAGCGACGTGCTGAGCGTCTTTGCGGGCCTCCGACCACTCGTCAAGCACGAGAATCAGGCTACAAAGAAGATCTCACGGGAACATGAGGTGATCGTTTCACGTGGGGGCTTGGTCACCATCATCGGTGGGAAGTGGACCACCTACCGAAGGATGGCTGAAGACGTGATGGATCATGCCATTGATGTTGGAGGACTCGATCGCAACCCTTGCGTCACCGAGGAACTTCACCTGCGAGGATGGCTTGATCGGGAGGATCCGGCCATGCCCCAGGAGAATTGGCTACGGGTCTATGGTGCTGACTCGACCGAGGTGATGTCAGCTTGCGATGAACTCAAGGGAGGTCATGACAAGCTTGATGATCGACTCCCGTATCCCCGTGGTGTAGTTCTTCACGCGGTTCGAAACGAGTTGGCTCGTACGGTGGAGGATGTACTCGCTCGGCGAACTCGGGCTCTGCTGTTAAACGCTGCCGCCTCGAGTGATGTGGCGGAGGACGTAGCGAACATCATGGCTTCAGAGTTGGGTCGTGATGCCAAGTGGGTTTCCAGCCAAGTTGCTGACTTCCGGGAACTGGCTCAGGGTTACCAACTCACCTAGGCGTCTCTTCATATGGGATCTGCCTACTCGGACTGCCCGGGCTATCGGGAACACCCCGGGCAGGACTCGAACCTGCGACCTCAGCTTTAGGAAAGCCGTGCTCTATCCAACTGAGCTACCGGGGTCCTGATCAGTCAAACAGGCCTCTGAAAAATATCATTCCAAAGAGGACCGAACTGATGATGGCTATGAGGAATGAGGGCCACCACATGAAGTGGGCCAACTGGTTGCCCTGGACCATGAAGAAGATCACCCAGAATGCGATACTGAGGAGCAGGAAGAACCAAGCAAAGAAATGAACACCGCGATGTGACTTAGCCTTGATGGTCATAGTTTCCTCCGCTGCCGATGTACGTTTGCGGTCTGTATAAGGCCCTTGGCAGACCAGCCTTGGCCCCATGGTGAGGCAGTGTAGCTTGGACTCTTGCATTCCCCAACCGCTCAGGTGCTAGACTAAATCCTATGGAGCAGCCGGAACAATCGCTGCCAGTATCGGGTGAAGGGGATGTCTACGAGCCTTCTCTGTGCCTGGACGACGACTCTCTCCTTGGAATGACCCTTTCAGGCGTTCCAGATGAGACGTCGACACCATCGCCTGGGGCCAGTATGCATGACTGGTTCAATCATGGCCTGGCCATGCTGAAGTCAGCTCGGTGGGGGTCATCACGCGATGCCTTCTTCAAGGTGCAGTCCCAAATACCATCGGGCGATCCCCTGGAGGCCCGATGCTATGCCCTTCGAGGCTATGCGACTGCCAAGCTTGGCAGGACTGACGAAGCCATAGAGGCCTACCAGGACTCGATCAGAATTGATGATGGGGCTATTGAGGCCTGGTCTGGATTAGCTTGTGCTTTGCTTGACCAGAGCCAATTGCAGAAGGCCTTGGAAGCAGCTTTGCAGGCAACACAGATTCGTCCTGAAAACGCACCGCTTCGTTACAACGTTGGCAACATCCTGCTTCGTCTTGAGGATTATCACGGTGCTTTGGCGGCCTTTCGAGAAGCGATCAAGCGGGACCCAGGACTCTATCCTGCCTATGTCAATCTTGGTGTTGCCTTAGCAGGGCAGGGTGCCTATGCCGAATCGATCGAGCAATTGGATTATGCACACATCCTTGAGCCCAATGCCCGTCGAGTTCATACCAACCGTGGCATCGTACTCGCGAGATTGAAGCGTTGGGATGAATCAGCAGAGGCGCTCAGCAGATCAATTGAGTTATCGCCCAAGATCGGGCGAACATACATCGTGTTGTCAATCGTGGAGCGGTGTCGAGGGAATACACTTGGCGCTATGTCGATCCTGAACAAGTGCATCGATATGGACCTGGAGAAACCGAGAGCATTCCATAATCTGGGAC
>JAYZAT010000175.1:0-9791 GCA_036339555.1 Planctomycetota bacterium | reverse complement strand
GATTTCATGGCCGATGGTGACCACCGTCGAGTACGCCTCGCCGTATCGGTCAATGCGCCCAACGAAGAGATTCGCCGTGAGCTGATGCCGATCACCAAGGCCGACTCCATGGAATCACTGTATGTGGCGATGCAAGAGTGGCGGGCGGCGGGAGGACGACCAATCCTGATCGAGTACGTCCTGATCCCAGGAGTCAATGATGCCCCCGACCATCCAGCCATGCTGAGCCAGTGGCTCGGTGATTTGGACTGCAGGGTCAACGTTATTCCCTACAACCCACGCAGGGACTCCCCATGGAAGGCACCCAACGAGCAAGATATTGAGATCTTCATCGAAGGCCTTCGTGCTCACGGATGCCACGTCCATCGACGCCGCACGCTCGGTCGCGATGTGATGGCCGCCTGTGGGCAATTGGGTAACCCAGAAATTCGAAGACGTACCCCGCTACGCATCAATACGTGACCCTGCGTACCGGACCCGTGAGCCACACGCTACCTTCCACGGCCCCTACGATTTCGACCGCCTCCGCGTCCTCGTGAGGCATCGCCATCTTGGGCTGGTGCAGTGCGGGAACCAGACAATCTGGAATATCGCGCATCACCAATGATGGATCGAAGGGTTTCCATCATGCCCTCTTCCCAAGCCAGCAACTCCTCCCGATTAGTCTTGTTGGCAGCAGTCCATTCCTGGGGAGGCATGTCTTCAGCAGGAAAGAATTGCTCAGCTATCCGCCGGCGTTTCGAGATGAGTCGGTTCACATCCTCTATTTGAAAACCTTCCTGTGATCGGTAGGCGTATTCGAGCATCCAGGATGCGGCATCATTCCGCAGTTCACGCACCGACGCCAACTTCTCCGCATCCAGGGCTGGACTGGCCGCCAAGGCCTCATCGATTCCACGCAACACTCGACCACGTGCGAAGACCGTGGGATAGACCTGGGATAACACCGCTTCCTGAAAGCGTGGGCCCTCTTCAGGCCCAAGGGCTTCGCACACCTCTAAGAGTGCGTTGAGATTGGCGTCTCGAATGAGCTGACGATAGATAGCCTCGCGTTTCGCTGCTTCGAGCCAGGCTGTTGGCGATCCAGATGTACCAGCAGCAATGTAGGATCGCAGCAGCTCATCAAAACTCGAAGATTGCTCCGCCAGGAGCATGCCAACCGTCTGCTTCCAGCGTGCGATCGCATCGGCAGCCCGTAGGCGAGCATCTTCATCCAAGACTCGGGCTCGAAGTAACTGCTCGAGATCGATGGATTCTCCGCCAAGTTCACCGTGAGGAAGCTCCCGGCGAATCCAATTCTCGGCTAGGGCCATTTGCCAATGAGGACGTTGATTTGCTTCCAGGAAAGCCTGGAGTTGGGTTTCAACTTCAAGATTCAATTCGTGCCGGCGGGCATTCCAGGTTTCATATGCCTCCCCATACTCGGCAAAATATCCACTCCAGTTCATGGCATCAGATTTCGCCTTTTCCAATGCGATGACCTGTCCTTGAATCGCCTTGGTGGCCTCCGAAAGAACTTCTCTCATCTTGGCGTGGTCATCACCCCATTCACCATTGCGATACCGCTGCGTGATGTCCTCCCGTATCGACTTCAACTGGTCACGTGCCGCCACCTTCTGGGCTTCAATTTCATCGGAGCCGCTTGAGTCTGGTCTTAAGTTGGAAAGAATGAGCCTGTAGCGCTCAGCACCCTCGCGATGCTGATCCTGGTAATGAGTCAGGATTATTTCGATGACTGGCTTGTTGGCCACATCAATTTCGAGCGTTTCAATCCACTTGTTCAAATCACCGATTTGATACAGCGGTCGTGTTTGGCCCAATTCTGGAACCCGAGCTCGATTGGCACTGCGATGCGAATCAATAGGATGCTGGGGCCGTTGCGGACGCCTATTTTGGGCCACGGCTTGCCACGACAACCCGAACAACAACAGGCTTACAACGACAAGGACCGATGTCGCCTTCTGCTGATGAGGCCTTGAAATGTTCTCGCGTCGTGACATCCTCTTACCTTCTCTTACATCAGAACAAACTTCAAGATTACTGCATCACATGAATAAAGTGGATTCAATCATTTCGTTGTGGAATCCGGAAAGGTTGTGACATGATCTTTCATGACATCAGTCCAATACACAACATTGGCTGTCCGCTTGGCTCCTGGAACAGGTCCGCGAAGGCTGTCTGGCCTTCTGGCCGAACGGTAGCGGCCAGGGATCGCCTCATAGGCTTGCAAGCCAACCAGCCCACGAATCTTGGATCCGTAATCTTTGTCGAGTTGGATACCCGCATAGAGGTGCTTCCTCCACGCTGGAAGGCTGGAACGCCGTGAACTGATGCCATCCAGCCAACCGTTGTAAGCCAATGCCACCGTATTACTCTCTAACTCCTGCATGAGTCGGTCACGATCCCACATCGGGATGACCTCAATGGCAATAAGCCTCCAGGCCTCTCGTTCAGAGAGGTACTCTTCCTTGAGTGCCCTCAAGGCATCGCCAATGTCACCCTCTGACATGCCTGCCTGAAGCAGGTAGTCAATCGTTGCAACCGGTGGGTCTCCGTAATGGGCATCTGGGTACATCTTCATGGAGGCATACGCGCGAAAGCTCTCCTTCGCCTCCTCGTCCTTGAGCAGTTCCATGAAACGTAGGACCCAACGCCGATTGACATCGACTAACGCTGCTCTGGCTTGAATCTGAGCAGTACCAAGTGATATTGCTTTTTCCAATTGGGTTCGATCGCGGGCATCCAGTAACGAGGGTGTTGTCGACGTGAGGATATCGTTGCGCGACTGCAGGGCCGCGTCATACTCAATGGCATACTCGAGGCAATAGGGCGCCAAGTCCTGGTAAATCGATGAATTTTTGCCAAAGTGATCGGAGAGCAACAGGACGATGTCGATCTCCTCACCGCGTAAGAGATTGGGCCAGGATGTGTTGATACGGCGAAGCGCTCGATTGACGGCCTCCCAGTGTGATTGATCCACGCCCTTGACGAGATCAAACTTGTTCAGCAGTTCGTTCTGCAGAACCTGGCGACGTTCGGACCACTCCTGAATGAGAAGAGAGCGATTGGAATCTGGCACAGGCTCTTCTTCTTCGAGGGCCATTTCCTCGCGGATTATTCCAACGGCCCTGGCCCGCCGCTCCGCCATAGCTTCTCGATCAAGGTTCAGGCGAATCGGGTCGCCCGATGGCTTCATTTGGACACGGGCTCGTGATCTGATGTTCTCACGCTCCACCATGTCAGGCAATTCCACGGCACTCGCACCACCCGCCTTTTCCAGAGCCTCTTGAACGCGTGTTGACTCCGCTTCAAATTCAATGATGTACTGATTGATGATCTCTTCAACCAGGGCACGCTCCACATCGGATAAGCCCAGTTCATTGGCAATAAGCGGTGAGTCACGCTCAAGATAGGAGGGGTAAAACAAGCCAAGCTCTAGCTTCCTGAAGAATTGGCCATTGACGGTTTGAGCATTCGCCACTGCAGAGGTCAAGAACCCCAGCAGGAGCATCCCGCTCATCAGCAGAAAACAGATTCGTCCGGAATTCCTGTTCATCTGATTCAATCCTCCAATTCATTCGCAGACGGTTCAAAAAAAGGCGTCTGCCTGGTTCCATACAGATTTCAGACGGGCCTCCTATGGCGGAACCGGGCCATAAACCCATCTAGACCATAGTCTATGCCACTCACGACATGATGGCGATAGACGTACTCATCATCGGCGCAGGCCCCATTGGCCTGGAAACTACGGCGGCTCTCAGGTCAAGCGGCCTTGACGTCCTATGCGTAGACGCTGGTCCCATCGGCGGAACAATCTTTACGCTCTTCCCTCCGAACACCCGCTTCTTTAGCTCCCCAGAACGGCTTGCCATTGCCGGAGTGGATCTGCAGGTACCAGCCCAGGAAAAGGCCAGCCGCGAGGAATACCTGGCCTACCTCCGCGGAGTCGTCAACACGCTCGATCTTCCGGTCCAGACGTACCAAATGGTCGTTGCTGCCACTCGGGACCAGGATCGCTGGGAGGTGACAACGACGAATCGCTCAGGCCAAAAGACCCTGTGGTCAACGGCACATGTGGTTCTCGCCATCGGCGGAACACACCGAGTACGACGCCTGGGGGTGCCTGGTGAGGACTTGGGCCATGTCGAACATGACCTGGGTGACCCCCATCGTTTCTTTGGACGAAACATGGTCATCGTCGGTGGCAAAAACAGTGCCGCAGAAGCTGCCTTGCGGTGCTGGCGTGTTGGTGCTCGGGTCACGATCGTTCATCGTGGTGACCAACTCCACGAACGAGTGAAATACTGGATACGGCCGGAAGTCGATGCGCTCATTGAAGAAGGTCGCATCGATGCGCGTTTTAATGCCAACGTGAAAGAGATTGATCCCGATGGCGTTGTCATCGAATCGGACCGAGGCCTCGAAACCATCCCCTGCCAAGATGTCCTGTTGATGATCGGATATGAGCAAGACCCCGGATTGCTAGACCTGTTCGGAGTCGAACGTGAAGGTCCCCAGTCCGCGCCGGTTCATGATTCCACCACCATGTGTACCAACCAGCCAGGTGTGTTTGTTGCTGGTACCGCTGTTGCAGGAACCCAACAACGATTTCGTACCTATATCGAAAATGCCCATGTTCATGCCGGTCGCATCCTGGCAGCCATCCAAGGCACCCCGCCTCCACCGGAATCGCCACCACGATCACTTCCCGAGGCGTGATACAGGAAGAACACAATGGTGGCCTGGTCAGCGGATGGCCTGACCTTGCCTGTTTGGAACGGCACCTGGCAAATGGTGTACACGAGCTCGGCGCCATCCACCAACTTGCACGGTCATGATGTCAATGCGAACCAAGTGGTTGGGATACCCCGGAGCAACACGCCGAGCGGATCGCAGCAAGCGGTGCTGCTTGCGACCGTCCACTCGGCAAAGCGGAGGAGTACCAGCGCTACGCGAAGCAGTCTTGACTTCAATGCATGCCATTAACTTGCCATCAGGCGACTCGGCCACGATGTCGATCTCATCAAGGCCAACTCGATGATTGCGATGGAGGACTCGCCAGCCTCGCCGACGAAGCCATTGGCTGGCGATCCGTTCACCACGGGCACCGATTCCTCGGCTCCGGTTCAACGCCCTTCCTTGTACCTCGAAAGCGCAATAGCGATTACACGCATCTGCATCTGGTTGAGGTTGTCATAGATGCCTGCTTCAAGAAGGTTTTCAATGAATTCCTGTCGAGCCTGGGTCATCTTGCGGTTGAGTAACTCGCCTTGGAGCATGCTCTGCACGGCTGGATCATAGAGATCCTTGTGCTCAGGATCGCTAATCTCGATCACGCTGACCCAGATGGTGTAATTGCCCCGAACGAATGACTTGGACGTCTCACCAGGACCGAGACCTTCTAGATGCGTCTTATAGAAATCTGCGACCTCGATATCCGTAACCCCACCCTTGCCCATCTTGAACTTATCCCAGACGCCATCATCAGGTGCGCCTGCCCATCCCGCCACGATCTCAAATGAATCGCCGGCATCGAACATCTCTTGGATCGTCTTGATCTTCTCATCATTACCTTCGGTACGAACTCGAATGCGTCCCAAGGTGACGGTTGGATCAGGCTGGAACTGATCCTTTCTTGCGTTATAGAGACGCTCGACATCTTTCCAGGACATTACGATGTTGGGCTGGATCTTTTCATGCATCAAGGATCGGATCAGGAGCTGATCCTCCTGCATCTTGAGGTACTCCTCCCACGTGAGTCCTTCCTCCTGCATGATCTGTTGCTCAGCTTCGCCGAACACACCGCCGCGTTCACCAACGAGTTCCTCTCGCAGGTTTTGCATGAAGGCCATGAGGCCTGTCTTTTCCTGAGCCGTAAGTCCAGCCCGGGCTTCTGAAAGGTACAGCTCGTTGAGTACAAGTTCCTGCAACTGAGCACCAACCAGTTTGATCAATGTCCGTTGGAATGCATCCCAATTCGGTGGCGTGGCATCCTCAACGAGCTGTGAATACTCCGCATTGAGCTGATCCGCGATCGGGCCTAAGACCTCGTCCGCATAGAGTGGACGACCATTGACTTGCCCGATGAGGCTATCCACGATGACGGATTCACCAGGACTCACTCGGATGTCAAAGAAGGTTTCTTCCGTCTCATCCAGCAGTGTTGTGTAATCCATCGGTTCCGCAGGCCGTAAGCCGGAAACCATCAAGGCTTCCCCTGACTCCTCCTGGGACAGCCGGACATCTTCACTTCGGTTCTCGTCGGCGAAATCCCCAATCGCCAGCTTGGAGCCGGACGGACCTGGCATGAAATCAAACTGGTCGCAGCCGACGACCCCCATGAGAAGGAGGCAGGCTCCAGCGAAGACCCGGGAACGTCTCGGTATCGCGTGGTGGATCACGATGGCGATTCTACCCCTCCTCGGCTCACCGCGCTGGGAGCGTATACTTTCTCTCTTGGTCAAACTTACAGCAAAGGACCCGCCCCATGGCCCCAGACGAGACACCTGAGATTCAAGTCGATTCCGATTGGAAGGCCCAGGCCCAGGCCGAAAAGGAAAAGATGGCTGCTGCCGAGCAAGCCAATACCGATGCCCCCCCACGAGGGCTGCCACCAGCAGATTTTAAGGGTCTCATGAGCATTCTCGCTTCGCAGGCGATGATGGGCCTTGGGATGGTGCAGGACCCGGGCGGCAAGGGTGTCATGGTCGACCTGGAAGGCTCCAAGTTTGCCATTGATCTCCTGGACGTGCTTCAGAAGAAGACCGCAGGCAACCTTGAGGAGTCCGAGGAGAAGGAACTCACGCAATTGCTCACCGAGTTGCGTTCCCGCTTCGTGCAAATCACCCAATTGATCGCCCAACAAGCTGCCGGCGGGGAACCGCTTCCAGGAGACCAAACAGCTCCAGGTGAAGGACCCTCGGGCAGCAGCCCCATCATCACACCCTAGACCTTGTCTACCAAAGCCAGGTCAATGCTGACATGGCCAGCAGAACAGCCAAGCCTATGGTCTGCAGAATCCAAGCCCAACGAGGAAGCATGGCCACCCAGACCACGGGCATCGCCGCTGTCCATGCCAGTAGGAACCGATCAAAGACAAAGCCCTTGGTGAACAGGTAGAGGCCCCATCCGCAAACCAACGTGAAGAATTGCAGTCTTCCCAGGGTTGCAATCGCCTTGTCATCCCGTTCTTCCAAGGCCATCGCACCAAGTGCACCAAGGCCTCCAAGCCCGATGGCGGCTGCGATCGAAAGTGGAATCCACTGCATCGACTCGGCCCCCACGGCACCAATGATCGCTGATCGAGTTGGTCCCAGGAATAACGAGGCTGACTTCACATCACCCCAGGTCTGTGGATCGATGAGGTCAGACGGCGCCACGACTCCAAGCAGCAACCCGCAGAACGCTCCCATCGGTGCCAGCCACCACCAGGCAAGTCTGCGATACCGCCAGAGCCACACCAGCAAGAAGATGGCGAAGGGAATCGCCAACGCTGCACCCAGGTAGGTCAGGCTCTCCAGCCGAAAACCGAACCCATGCATGCCCTGGTAGTCGGAACTGACCAACCCACCCCACCGCATCCAGAGTGGAATCCTGAGTAAGCCGGCAATGATGGATGCCAACCACCAGGGCCAGCTTCGTGCTCCATCTCGCCACGCCATGGCCAAGCAGACACCACCCGCAATCGCCACCACGTGCACGCGACTGTGCAGCAAGATCAATAGCAAGATGCCATAGAGCACAGGCGCGAGGCATCGGGAGATCAGCGGCGATGCCGCCTGGTCACGATCGCCTGCACCCCACAACACCACAACCAACATGCAGGCGACGATCAAAACATAGGACGGCTCGCCCATGACCAACTGGGAAAGGACCGCTTCAAATGGAAGCAGGACGAGACCGATGGCCACCAGTGGCAAGGTCGGCGGTGGCAAACCACATCTCAGGGCAAGCACGAGCAGGGGAAACAGTGTCAAGATGAAACAGATCACCGACAGGAATCGATAGCTGTTCAACGATGGTCCGATGACATCGCCCCACACGGCATAGGGCCAAATCATGGCCGGCCCCTTGGCCTCTTGGAAGTCAATCGCCGTGTCAACCGACCAGCCCCGATCCACGAGGTCCTGGATAGGCATCATGATGTAACGCTCATCCCAGGTTCGATCCTTTTCCAGGATGCCAGATCCCCATCGCAGCCCCAGTCCAACCAGGATCACGATCAAAATCGACAACAACACCCAGAACCAAGTGCCCGACTTCCGTTCACCATTGATCTGACCTGTATGCAATGTTGCCTTATGAGCCATCAGCCCCGACCCTCATGTCGCGCCAACACATTGACATACGAACGCCCAGGACACGCCTCATGGATCTCCTGGGCTGAAGCAGACGTCAACAAGCCCCGGGCCTCATCGAGGATGGACAAGCTGAAACCCTGCGACGTCAGATCAGTCAACAGCGTCATGGGATCTTCGTCAGCCTCACGTAGCATCCAGGGCGTGTACTCAAGGATGATGACCATTCCGGGGCTACGCTGCATCGTCTTCTCCATGCCAGCGATCACGCGTGCCTCAGCACCCTGAACATCAATCTTGACCATGTCTACACGATCGATGCCTTCAGCAGCACACCACGCATCCAGAGATACCACCGCTGTGGGGACCGCCGCCCCACCGCCATGACCGCCCCTGTACAGACGGTGGTCACCGGTATTGAACGGCGAAACCTGTAAAGGCATCTCGCCAGGCGCGTCTGAGACGGCCGCAGCCACCACCGTGACATTCTCCAATGCATTCCCGAGCACGTTCTCTTCCAATAACGCGCGGTTGCCTGGGTGAGGCTCAAAGGCGATGACGCAACCGGTTGGCCCCACGGCTCGGGCTGCCGGCAAGGTATACAACCCCACGTGAGCCCCGATATCCACGAAGACCATCCCTGGCTCAAGTGACTCCAGGCAGGCCCCGCGTGTAAATGGTTCATAGGTTCCGGTCGCATGCAGTTCGAAGGTCACGCCAAAATCTCTGGGATCGACTCGAAAGACTTGGCCATCCAATGTCACTTGGCGCGGGTGACGCCGAGCGAGCGCCCAAAGGCCCAGTCGTCGCACCGGCCCCACCCGTTCCAGCACGGGTCTCATCAGGGGTGCCAGACCGGCACGCATCGAATTGAAGAAACGATGTCCGCTCATGAATCCGTTCCGGAACCTGGCCCAGGTGCCAGGAGGTCTGCCGTAACCAGGTTGGCCAGGAGCAATCCCTGGTGCGTCAAGCTCAGTCGATCCCCCGACCATTGGAGCAGATTGGCAGCGAGGTGCCGTTCCATGATCGGCCCGCGACGGGTTCCACCTTCACCCGCAAGCATCGCATCGACCTCATCACGGGCCAGTCCTGAGAGGCAGCGAAGCCCCATCATGAACCGTTCACCGATGCGTCCATCTTCATCCAATCGCTCCAAATCACGAATAGAAGAAAGTCCGGTTCCTGCCAGGTAGCGGCCGAGTCTTGGAAGGTTTCGCCATCGCCAACCATTGACATGGCCGGATGCCGAAGGCCCCAAGGCCCACCAGTTCTTGTTGTGCCAATACAGGAGATTGTGTCGACAGGCCTCTCCGGGGCGGGACCAGTTGGAAATCTCGTACTGTTCATACCCGGCCTCGGCAAGACGCCGGATGGTCCACTCGTACATGGCGACCTCGACCTCTTCATCAACACGTTGAATCTCACCGCGATCCAGCCGGCCTCGCAGGGGTGTGCCCTGCTCATAAATGAGGCCGTAGCAACTGAGGTGGC
>JAYZAT010000174.1:0-8012 GCA_036339555.1 Planctomycetota bacterium | reverse complement strand
CGATTTGACCGGAAGCAGCGGCCTGATCGTTGAATCGACGGGCGGCAACGCATCAGCGGCATCGGACCTTGGTCTCGCTGGAACCACGTCAAACGGCAATGAACTGATGGGTCTGGATGTGCTCGCCGGATCCGATTCCGTGCTGTTGTCAAGATTGACTGCCGCTGGGGATGGGCTGACGGGCTCGATGAACGTGAGAGATCAGAATGGCATGTCGTTGCAGCTTAACTTCGATCCCGAGTACATGACCGTTCGAGACATGCTCGATGGGTTCAACAGCCAGTTGGACAATGCAGGTGTGCAGGTCCATTTTGAGCTCACTGCTTCAGGTGCGGGGATCCGACTTGTTGACGACACAGAATCGGGAGCATCAAATCTCACCGTGTCAGGTGACCTGGCGGATCTGCTCGGGCTGTCGATCAATGCGCCAGTCAGCAGTGTCGACGGGGTCGACCTTCAGCATCAGTCTGTCGCGCTCAGCAGCGCACTGTCTTCACTGAATGGCGGTCGTGGCATTGCATCCGGCTCATTCATCATTCGTGATGCAACTGGTGCCGAGGCGGAAATCGTTGTTGATGATGCATTGCACACCGTCGATGACCTGCTCCAGTTGATCAACTCGAAAGGGTTGGCCATTGCTGCGCAAGTCAATGAGGCTGGCGATGGGGTTGAAATCATTTCCACAGCATCAGAGACAGCATCAACAGTGGCACTCCGCGTGTCGGCATCTTCAGGTTCCTCCGCCACAGATCTTCGGCTTGCCGGTGAGGCGGAATCCGTATTTGGATCAGGTGCGCATATCAACGGAAGTTCGACGGTGCATGTAGACGTTGATGCAGAAACGACATTGCAGTCCTTGGTGGAGCAGATCGCCGCTGCTGGCGGGGATGTTTCAGCTTCAATGGTCAACACCGGATCTGGTTCAACGCCATGGCATCTTCTGCTTCAATCAGATTCAGGAGGAGCAGGTGGGCGATTCTCCATTGATGCACGCCTTGAGGATGGTTCAACACTGGATTTGTCGACAACCGTCGAAGCCCAGGACGCAGTGGCATGGCTTGGGGACGACCCCTCCGAGGCCCTGTTGCTTCGCTCGCATTCCAACACGATTGCCGGCATGGTTCCCGGTCTCACAATTGATCTGCTCTCGATTTCCGATGACCCGGTGGTGGTCACGGTTGAGCGTGACGATTCATCTGTTCTGGCGATGGTTCGCGGATTTGTTGATGCATGCAATGCGGTCTTCAGCGGCCTTTCCGAGTCGGATTCCTATGACACCGAGACTGGCCAGCGTGGGACGCTATTTGGCAACGCAACCGTATCACGCGTGCAGCGGGCACTTCAGGAACTGCTCCATGATCGTCTTGAGGGGGGTGCATCGATCGATGCGCTTCGAAAGGTGGGCATTACGATTGGCCCCGGCGGCCTGGTCGAGTTCGATGAAGCGGAGTGTGCGGCACGTCTGGCAGACGATCCCGAGGGTGTTGCCGCCTTGTTCAATGCAGAAGCCGATGTCGATGGATCCCTGGATACACGTGGGTTTGCTGTTCGATGCGTGGATCTGCTCGAAGGGTTGACCGACAGCACGACCGGAGCACTTGCGTTGTCCGGCCAGCGCTGGGATGACCGGATCGAAATGGCACAGGATCGAATTGACGACATCAATGCAAGGTTGAATATGCGTCGGATCCAACTGGAATCTCGGTTTGCGGCCATGGAGCTGGCGATCGCATCATTGCAGTCGCAGGGTTCCGCGCTGATGGCATTCGGCAATTCCTACGCATCCATGACTCGCGGGTGAGTTTCATCGGGTTCTCGGACCTGATTTGACGCGCACGAACGACGCCCTGTTTCTCAGCCGGTGCTCCGACCGATGAGCCATGCGTGCCGAGTAAAACAGCCAGGACATATCGTGAGACTGCCATCGAGACGGCCTCGCCTTCCGAACGTCGCCTGATGCTCCTTGAAGGATCGGTGACGTGGGCGCATTCGCTCATGTCAGCGATGGATGCCGATGATTTCGAGGGCATCGCGGAAGCGTCAGAGCGTTGCCGCGCCATTCTCGTCGCGCTGGGCACCGATCTGGACACGCGAGTGCACCCTGAAATGGCTGCACGCCTGTCTTCGCTTCATGGATGGCTGTATCGCCGTGTCGTCGACGCGAACCAGCCTGAGGATCTTGACGAAGTCATCGAGTTGTTGGAGTTCCAACGCGATGCCTGGCGTGAAGCGGTTGACGTGTTGCGAAGCAGCGCTGCGGCGACATCCAGTGACACCATTGACATCGCAGGCTGAGGAGCGGTCGCCTTCTACTGGTCGTAGCCGGTTGAGGCGGGCAGCTCATGACCGGCGTCGCGCAGCGTCTTTTCTCTTGCTGCCAGTTCCATGTCATTGGCGACCATCATCTTGACCAGTTCTTCAAGGCTGGTCGTTGCTTCCCAGCCAAGCTTTTCACGGGCCTTGGTGCAATCGCCGAGCAGTTCGGAGACTTCGGCCGGCCGGAAGTATCGTGGATCGATTTCGATGTACTCATCAGGATCCAGCCCGACTTCTGCAAAGGCCAGTTCCGCGAAGGCGCGGACGGAAATCATCTTGCCCGTTGAGAGTACGAAGTCGTCGGGCTCATCCTGCTGAAGCATGCGCCACATGCCTTCGACGTAGTCTCCGGCGAATCCCCAGTCGCGCTGTGCATCCAGATTGCCCAGATAGATCTTGTCCTGCAGGCCATGCTTGATGCGACCCACAGCTCGCGTGATCTTGCGGGTGACGAATGTTTCACCACGCCGCGGTGATTCGTGATTGAACAGGATGCCGCTGCAGGCATACATGTCGTAGGACTCGCGGTAGTTGATCGTCATCCAGTGGGCGCACACCTTGGCACAGCTGTAGGGAGAACGTGGGTAGAAGGGAGTGCGTTCATTCTGCGGCACTTCCTGCACCTTGCCGAACATCTCGGATGACGATGCCTGGTAATAGCGGATTTGGTAGCCACTGTGGTCCTGGTATTCACGGACCGCTTCAAGCAGGTTCAATGCGCCCATGGCCACTGTTTCGGTGGTGTAGACCGGGTTGTCGAAGCTCACGCGGACGTGGCTTTGGGCACCAAGGTTGTAGACCTCGGTGGGTTTGCTGCTGCGGATGATTGCCGAGAGGGATGCCCCGTCGCTGAGATCGCCATAGTGCAGGAACAAGCGAGCCCCACGGTCGTGGGGATCCTGATAGATATGGTCGATGCGATCGGTATTGAAGCTGGCGGATCGACGAATGATCCCATGCACTTCATACCCCTTGTCGAGCAGCAGTTCCGTAAGGTAACTGCCGTCCTGACCTGTAATACCCGTTATGAGTGCCCGTTTCCCACTAGACATGATCTGTCGTACTCCATGTATTTCGGTGGTCTGGATCCGCTGGACGCTATAGCTCTATCAGGATAGCACTGGATCGGCACAAGGGCGGGTACAAGTGCAGTTGATTCTGTGTTGTGGCCGATGTCCACGGCATTCTCGGACCAACGGAACGCATTCGATGGGCTCAGCAACGAAAGTGCACGCGTAGGTTCAAGTGTGTTCCGCCGAAAGTCGATTTCAAGGCTATTGTCTGCCATAAGGAGCGTTATTGGGATGCCAACCAATCTAGAAGGACAACGCGTGGTGGTGACCGGTGGAGCGGGCTTTCTTGGCCGAAAGGTTTGTGCTCTTCTTGAATCTCGTGGTTGCAGTGACATCCTGGTTCCACGGCGAGTGGACTACGACCTGACGACCGAGCCTGCGGTCGAGCGGCTGTATGCGGACTTTGAGCCCGACATCGTGCTCCATCTTGCCGCCGAGGTTGGTGGTATTGGCGCGAATATGGACAACCCCGGGCGCTACTTCTACGCAAACATGGCCATGGCATTGCATTTGATTGAGCATGCACGCCTTCGAAGCATCAAAAAGTTCGTGCAGGTGGGCACGATTTGTGCCTACCCCAAGTTCTGCCCAGTGCCGTTCAATGAAGATGAACTCTGGAGCGGCTATCCCGAAGAAACCAATGCGCCTTACGGCATTGCAAAGAAAGCGGCAATGGTGATGCTCGATGCGTATCGCCGGCAGTACGGCCTTGATGGCGCATACGTTCTTCCCGTCAATCTCTATGGGCCGTATGACAACTTTGACCTTCACACGTCACATGTCATCCCGGCATTGATCCGCAAATGCGTTGCCGCCAGGGATTCAGGCGACGCAAGCATGGTCTGCTGGGGAACCGGAGCCGTCAGTCGCGAGTTTCTGTATGTAGACGATGCTGCGGAAGGAATCGTGCTGGCGACGGAGCGACTTGATGAACCAGTGCCGGTCAATCTGGGCACGGGGATGGAGATCACGATCAAGGATCTGGTGGAGCTTATTGCAAAGCTGACCGGGTTCACGGGAACCATTGAATGGGACGCCTCAAAGCCCGATGGCCAGCCACGGCGCTGTCTGGATACCCAGCGGGCCAAGTCGATGATCGGCTTCGAGGCCGCGGTCGGATTCGAGGAAGGGCTCCGCCGAACGATCGAGTGGTGGGAGCAGCATGGCGCAGGTGCCAGTGACGGGGGGGCGCCGTGAAGATCTGCGTCACCGGAGGTTCCGGTTTCATCGGCGACTGGTTCTGTCGAGCATACGCGGCTCGCGGGGATCAGGTCGTCATTCTCGACCTCGTAGAACCCAAGTCGGATCTTCCCCATGATCGTTACGTCTTCGGTGATGTACGTGATCACGAAGCAGTGCGCGATGCGCTGCAAGGGTGCGATGCCGTCCTGCATTTGGCCGCGGCGCATCATGATTTTGGAATCAGCGAGTCAACATATTTCGCCGTGAATCAGCAGGGCACGCAGGTGCTCTGCGATGTGATGGATGAGCTGGACATCCGCAGCATCTGCTTCTACTCGACCGTCGCCGTCTACGGCAGCGCACCGCCGCCGCTGGAGGAGACCACGACTCCACAGCCACTTTCACCGTACGGACGATCGAAGCTTGCCGGCGAGCAGGTGCTGTCGGCATGGGCGAATCATGGATCAGGTCGTCGCTGCCTCATCATTCGCCCGACGGTGACCTTCGGGCCGGGGAACTTTGCGAACATGTATTCGTTGATTCGGCAGATCGAATCGGGGAAGTTCTTTCAGGCCGGCGCAGCAACGAACATCAAGAGTCTGTCGTATGTCGAGAACATCATGGCGGCGACATTCTTCCTGTGGGAGCGTGATGACGCGTCACCGTTCGAGATCTACAACTGGGTTGAAAAGCCCGACATGACCAGCGCGGAGATCAGCGCGAGTGTGGCACGCGCCTTGGGACGGCCGGGTATTCGCAAGCTGCCCTTGTTCGCGGCTTTGCTGATGGCCAAGCCCTTTGATCTCATGATCGCGTTGACGGGCAGGAATATTCCCGTATCGACTGCTCGTGTGAAGAAGCTGTTCGTGGAGCAGACGAAGTTCGAATCCGACAAGGCCCGTGACCATGGGTTCGTCCCATCGATCTCACTTGATGACGCCATCTCGAGAATGGTTCGCTGGTATGCGGACGGTGGACGTGAAGAACAGGCGACGTGGCATCAGCCACCGCCGGAGACGGTCAAGCGATCATCCTGAAGTGGCAGCAATGCTTCTGCGGAGCAGGTCACTCATCGTCGTCCATTCAAAGTCGCCCAACAACTGATTCCATCGCGATTCACATCGGGCAAGGTTGACGCTGTGCCGGAATGCATGGCTGCGTTTCAGTCCGCGTACTCGTGGCTGCCCCGGATCGATCTCCCAGGGATGAATATAGAACACGTACGGAGATCCCCCTTGCAGTATTCGTGCGACACCTCGTCGAAACACGCTGTAGGGAAACATGCGGAAGTAGCCTCCGCCTCCCCAGGGCACTCCACGCTTTCCCAGATGCAGGCACGAGACGCACACTTCGTGGAATCCCGGTCGGATTTCCTTGATCGGCTCCGATGCATTCATGCCCTCAAGCGTGCCATAACGATCGTGGGCCACGGTGGGAAAGGCGGACGAATCGTAGGTGAACCCGAGCTCATGAAGGATGTCGATGGCCCAGTCGGTGATCGAGAAACTGGGCGCTCTGTACCCGACGACCGGCTTTCCAGTCTGTTGCTCGAGCAGTTCCTTGCACTGCTTGACATCGTCTCGGAATGCATCGGGCGACAGGGTGTAGATCAGATCGTGATTCGTTCCGTGGCAGGCGATTTCATGTCCTGCATCGGCAATGCGCGATATCAACTCGGGGAATCGTTGAGCAACCCAACCAAGTATGAAGCAGGTGCTCGTGATGCCGTGGTGTGCAAGCAGTTCAAGCATCCGATCGGTATTCCGCTCGACACGGGATTCCCGCTCGTCCCAGGTCGATGCGTCCACGACAGATTTCAGATTCTCGACCTGAAACCAATCTTCGACGTCGATGGACATGGCGGCAGGAGGCTGCGCTGTGGAGGAGGCGGTCATGTTCAGAGCATCCGGTGTCCACGCCTGCGAAATGCGCGGACGTCTGCAGGCTGAGGGAAGGAATGGTAGGCAGCTTCGGAGAGCTCCAGGTCGCGTGGCGTGGTGGCGCCATTTCGAAGTTGATCGAGTATCTCCAGCATGAGTCCAGCGCCAGCCGACTTGGTTCCGTTGATGACTCGATCCAGACGATCATGTTCGTGGATCGGAAATTCGAGTGTTCCGAGGATTCGCCCCATATCCAGTTGCTCGACCATTTCATGCACGGTCACGGTGGCGCAGGATTCGCCGGCGAGCAGCTGCCAGAACGTCGGCATCATGCCCCGGTAGGCGGGGAGTCGGCCCGAATGGCTGTTGATGCACCCCAGCCGGGGCAGGGCAAGCAGAGGCGCCTTGAAGATTTCCGGTGCTGCAACGGAGACGATGACGTCGGGAGCCAACTGCCGCACTTGCTGCAGGTATGTTTCATCGTTGACGGTTGTTGTTTCCAGTACGGGTATGCCTGAATCGCGGGCAAGCTTGCCGATGGATCGCCGGCTCAGTTTGGCGACGGCGAATCGTGCGCAGAGTCGGACGAAGTCGATGGGGCCGTAGAACCGAAACATGCGTCGGGCGGTTGCGAGCATTGGTTCATGGAACGCATTTGATACGGTGACCCCCACGATGGTCAGCGTGTCCGGCAGCGCCGGGAAGAATGATTCAAAGAATCGAATGACATAGAGCGGATCGTCTTCGGTGATCACCAGTACGCGAAGCGGCTCAGAGGACGTCAGGGCATCGGAAGTCATAGTGGCCTTGCCTTTCGCAGCACATCGGCATACTTCGCCGCACATCCCTGAAGCGTGTAGTCCTGCTCAAACAGTTGGCGTGCGGCGTGGCCGCGACGCTGGTGTTCATCCTGATTCGACATGATCTCGCGAATGCAGGCGGCAAGGCCTTGGGCATCACCGAGTTCAACCCAGTACCCGCATTGATTCGATTCGACAATGGTTCGCAGCGTCGAGTGGGTTTCGGAGATCGCGATGATGGGCTTTCCTACTGCAAGTGATGAGTAGAGTTTCGAGGGAAAGCTGATGCCCTCGATGCCCTTTGCGATCGTGACCAGTGAGGCATCGCACGCGTTCAGTGAGAGATTCAGTGTTTCAAACGGCTGGTGTGGCAGCAGGAGTGTATTGGTGAGTGCGCGATCACGTATCTGTTTTTCAATGTGATCCCGGACACCGCCTCCTCCGACAAAGACCAGCTTGAAGGGCTCATTGATAAGCAGTTCGGCAGCACTGAGGATGGTGTCGAACTCGTAGTAGAGGCCCAGGTTGCCTGAGTACAGGACCGTGAAGGGCTCGATGAGTTCGTGCTCCTTGGCAAATGGCGAGTGCTCCTTGTCGATGGGATGGAGAAACTCCCCGTCCGCCCAGTTGGGAATGACGTGCACTCGATCTGGATCGATGTCGTAGGTCTCGCACACCAGTTCCTTTGCGGCATCACAGAGCACGATGGTCTGCTTTGCTCGTCGATACATGAACTTGTTGAGTCGGTGCCAGACTCGATC
>JAYZAT010000173.1:0-5122 GCA_036339555.1 Planctomycetota bacterium | reverse complement strand
ATTCGTCCTGATCTATCTCGCCTGCATCGTCCTCGTGGGCCTGCCCATCCTGATTGCTGAAATCATGATCGGCCGGGCCGCACAGACCCAGAGCATTCTGGCTTTCAACAAACTTCAGGGCGGGCGTTCGGCCTGGAGCATCGTCGGTTGGTTCGGTGTGATTGCAGGCTTCATCATTCTTTCCTACTACATCGTTGTGGCAGGCTGGGCGATGGATTATTCACTCAAGTCAGTCGTCGGCTTCACCACCCCGATTGCAGAGAAGGCTGAAGAAGAAGCGCTCATCTATCGATCGACAGCCACGATCGACGACTTGCAGGTCATGGTCATCGATGACATGACACGACTTGATCTGGATCGTGCAGAACGCAATTGGCGACGACAGTTCTCCCCGTCAACGTGGAGCAACTGGACTGACTATGACGCGGCCATCAAGGCTGGCGGTGATGGCCAGAAACTTCGTGAACACGCTGAGCTTGCACAAGCCGCTGATGCCGTCATGGCCGCCCAACCAGACCTTGAATCAACAAAGGCCAAGATCAAAGGCGAAGCTGCTGATGCCGTCGCCGCCTTGACACCCGTGGAGCTACGGGATCAGGCCGAGGATCTCTATCGACGTAGCAAGATCAACGAAGGCGTCACCACGGTCTTCCTTGGACTTCTGGGGGACGGTTGGACCAGTACGTTCTGGGCTGCGCTGTTCATGTTCCTGGCCATCATCGTGGTGGCCAATGGCATCGGTTCGGGCATTGAACGAACCTGTCGCATTCTGATGCCACTGCTGATCCTCTGCATCCTCCTGCTGGTGGTCTATGGCTTCTTCCAGACAGGATTCAGCCGAGCCGTGTCATTCGTGTTCCAGCCAGACCCCAATGGCCTGGAACCCAAGGGTGTCCTGGAAGCACTGGGCCATGCCTTCTTCACGCTTTCGCTGGGCATGGGTGCCATGATCACCTACGGCTCGTATCAGAAATCCCAGAGTGGAGGACTGGTCAAGGAGTCGATTGCCATTGCCGGACTTGATACCGGCATTGCACTGCTGGCCTGCATGATGATGTTCCCGATCATCTTCTCGTATGGGCAGGATCCAAGCGGTGGCCCAGGGCTTGTGTTCATGAGCATGCCACTGGCCTTCGCTGAAATGGGTGAAGTCGGCATGCTGCTGGGCATCGTGTTCTTCGGACTGCTGGTCTTTGCCGCACTGACTTCCGCCATTGCACTGCTTGAAGTCGTCGTGTCCTATCTGATCGACGGCAGGAACTGGTCCCGAACCAGAGCTGCATGGATTGTCGGAGGCGCCATCTTCGGCTTCGGCATCCTGGCGGCCTTTGCCAACAGCGCAGGCTTCAAGATGGTCTCCTGGCTGCCTGGCTATGGACAGAACTACTTTGACACCATGGATCTGCTCACCAGCAACTGGATGCTGCCGCTTGGCGGTCTGCTGGTCTCGATCTATGCCGGATGGGTGCTTCCAGCACGCATCCGAAACGCTGAACTTTCGGATCTCAACGGCTTCTGGTCCAGCACCTGGCTGTTCCTCGTGCGGGTCGTCGCACCTGTTCTGGTAGTCATCGTGCTGCTGGACAAGATCGGCCTGATCAACGTCGACGAGATCTCCTACCAACTGATGCACTGAGCTGGATGACACCCTGAAACGGAGTAGACATGGAAGCTTTCAACGATTTTCTGGACGTAGTAAATGGATACATCTGGACCGAATGGATGCTCTACATCCTGCTTGGTACAGGCGTGTTGTTCACCCTCTGGAGCGGCTTCAGTCAGTTCCGTGCCTTGACACACGGTGTCGCCGTCACGTCAGGCAAGTATGACGATCCGGATGACCCCGGTGCCATCAGTCATTTCCAGGCCTTGTCAGCAGCCTTGTCTGCAACCGTCGGCCTCGGCAACATCGCAGGCGTCGCCATCGCCATCGCCATCGGTGGCCCCGGCGCCGTCTTCTGGATGTGGATCGTCGGCATCATCGGCATGGCGCTCAAAAGCGCCGAAGTCACCCAGTCGATGCTCTTCCGGAATACCGATGACCCTGACAATCCGCACGGCGGACCCATGTTCGTCGTGGCCGAGGGCATGAAGAAATGGGGCCTCGGTGCACTCGGACAGTTCATCGGCGTCGTGTTCTGCCTGACGCTACTGATCTCCGCCGTCACCGGCGGCAACATGTTCCAGGCCTGGAGCGTGGGTGACATCACCCGCGAAACGCTGAACATGCCTGAGTTGTACACCGGACTGATTCTGGCAGTCGTCGTCGCCCTGGTCATCATCGGCGGCATCAAGCGGATCGGCTCGGTGGCCGGCGTACTCGTGCCGTTCATGTGCGTGCTCTATGTGATCATTGCCCTGGTCGTACTGGGCTTCAACATCGAAGCCATCCCAGGCGTCTTCGCTGACATCTTCCGCAGTGCCTTCAGTGCGTCGGAAGCCGGCGGTGCCTTCATCGGCGGAGCCTTCGGCACCGCCATCATGTGGGGCATGAAGCGTGCACTCTTCTCAAGCGAATCGGGTCAGGGTTCCTCCCCCATCGCCCACTCCGCTGCCCAGACCAAGGAGCCTGTGAGTGAAGGTGTCGTGGCTGGACTTGAGCCATTCATCGACACCATCATCGTGTGCACCCTCACCGCACTCGTGATTCTTTCCACCGGTGCACTCACTCGAGGCGAGGCTGAAGAAGGCGCCGACGGCATCTTTGCGGAATCGCCGGTCATTTCACTTCAGGAGAAGAAGGATAAAAAGGGCAATACAATTCAGTACTGGACGATGGGTGAACCCACCATGTTCACGGATGACTCGGGACAGGAATCCACCTTTGGCGTGACACCACTGCCAGATCGCACGGAACGCGGCGTCGAACTGGGTGGCGAGTGGAAGCATAAAGACAACGTCTTTGCCATTGCACAGGGTGGTGATGACAACGAAGCCACCGCCTCCAACCGGGTCATGATGACCGGAACAGTCATGATCCCTGAAAAATCCCAGGACACTCCTTACATCAAGTGGGACCAGATCAAGACCATCGATGCCGAAGTGGCCCACTGGTCCGCCTTGTCTGATGGCGGCCTGCCGACACTGGTTGCGCCAATCATCTATGAGGATTACAAGGGTGCGACGATGACGGCCTATGCCATCAACCGACAGTTCCCGGGGTTCGGCAACTGGCTGATTCTGATCGCCTCATGGCTCTTTGCCATCAGCACGATGATCTCCTGGTCCTACTACGGCGAACAGGGAATCGTCTTCCTGCTGGGCGAATGGGCTGTCGGCATCTACAAGATCATCTATTGCCTGCTGATCATCGTGGCGACCGCCGGCATCGTCACGACGACCAAGGAAATCGGAAACCTGTCCGATCTTGGTACCGGCCTCATGCTGTGGGTCAACATCCCGATCATGCTGATCTTCGGCGGAACGGCGATGGCTGCCTGGCACGGCTACTTCAAGCGTCTCAAGAATGGTGAGATCAAACCAACAGGCCACAAGTGATCAGCTGATCCAATGAGTTCCGAACCCACCATGCACCGATGGTGTGTCGCCTCTCTTGCCGATGGGCTTGAGGCTGGACTCCGTCGTGAAGAGCAACGGCTCCATGTGGAGCAGGCTGTGTGTGGGCTCGATGGACGGGATGAATTAACGCTTCATGAACAACTCGCTGCCGACCTGGCGGCAGCGGGCTATGGCGTGCATCGGGAAATCCGGTATCCAGCAGTACGAAATCGCCGTCGTCGGTCCGAAGGAGATCGATGCGATCTGGTACTGACCCCCGACAATCGCCCACTTGAAGTTCCCGAAGCTGATGCGACGCTCTTCGCGGACCCACAAGCGGTGGCACTTGAAGATGCCTTCTGGCTTGAAGTCAAGGTGGTGTCACAATTCACGGAACTTGGCGGCAACTCGAACTACTCATCCCAGTTGCTCTCGACCGTCCGAGGCGACATCACCAAACTGAGTCAGGATCGGGGCATTCTTCATGCCGGCCTGCTCATCCTGCTCTTTACGGCCGAAGAAGCCATTGCGGAACACGACCTGGGAATCTGGCAGGATCGATGCCTGGAACGAAGTCTGCCGATTGCGGCGCCCTCCAGCCGTGTCATCCCGATCACTGACCGGCTGGGCAACCGATGCTGCACGGCGAGAATCTATCCCGTGCGTCACTATTGACGATCGAGCACTTCGATGATCGCATCGGAAGCGGAAGTCGCGAATGAAGTGTTCTCATATGGCGACAACGCCGCGGTGATCGCTTCTTCCTGACAGGTTCTTGCTTCTACTGAATCAAGCAGACACCCGACAGCCTTGGCAACCGGTCCCGGACCACCCCGATAGGGAACGAACTCGGGCACGATCCTGCTGCCTGCAATCAGGTTCGGCAGAAGACGATTCTTGATGGTGAGAATCACCTTGGCACCGAGTACCCCCACCACTCCGGTGCGATACAGGCCAACCATCGGCCTGCCGTGTCTCATGATGTCCAGTGTCACCGTTCCGGAAACCGCCAGCGCAACCTGGCTCCAGTGCAACGCGGCATCTCGCTGACCGACCACGACCTCGATCGGACCTTCTGATGCAGAAAGCTCACGATGAACCATCGCAGCCTTGTCTTCATCCACCGCCGTCATGACAACACCCAGATCGGGTCTTTGTTCCCGGAGTTGGGTCACGACCTTGAGCATCAATGGAACATTGCGACCGATCTCCTGTTGACGCGAACCGGGCATGAGCAGCAGACGTGAAGCGGCCTGAGGCATGTTGGCCGCACCACGTGCATCAGCTTCTGCATCAAGTTCACGATCAATGGCCGGGTGACCGACGAAACGAGCGGGAATATCATGTTGCGCAAACCACTCGGGCTCAAATGGCATCAAGCACAGAACCAGATCGGTACATCGCCTGAGTTTCCGAGAACGCCAAGGCGCCCAGGCCCACAATTGCGGTGCGGCCAGATGAATGACCTTCACTCCTCTAGGGCGAAGCTTCTTGCAGATCGGGAAATTCGCAGCCGGCGAGTCGACCGGGATCAGGCCAACAGGCTGATGCTCACGAGACCATGCCAGAATGTCCCGGTGATGACTTCGGATTCGTTGAACATGGGCCAACGCACCAAGTCCCA
>JAYZAT010000172.1:0-40620 GCA_036339555.1 Planctomycetota bacterium | reverse complement strand
CGTGCCCTCACGAACAGGACCTGCTGTGACAGGCTCGATATTCACGATGTCCTTGCACCGCTGCCACATGCCAGCATCTGTAAAGACCTCGAAAACCCGATCGACCGGTGCGTTAACAGTTCGCGTAATCTCGAAACCCGCCATGGGGTGACTCCTGGGTGGCTGGTCTGGCTGAGACAGAGCAGCATACCAATCCCCAGATGATTCATCATGAGACAACTTGAGTTGAGGCTCTCACGGAAGGCTTATGGCGAGTTATCGATCTCATCAGCGTTCCGGTGGTCTATGACCCGGCCATCATCTCGTTCATCGGACCGATAAGTCCGAAGTCGGCGGAACAACCTCTGAACATCCAGGGCGCCACCGATGGTGAACCAGATGACCACGATGATGGCGGCACCGAGGGTGCACCAAGTCCACCACTGCCACCACATGGCCCAGGTCTCATCGGCAATGTCGTGGCCCGTCAATCGCCATGTCGTCAGCACGACAAACACAATGGTCCAGAAGATTGGCCAGGCCAGTGTCACCGCCGTTACCCACTTGTCCGCGGTGGTGAACTCTCGGTCAAAGCCGAGCCGTTCCAGCCAACTGGATTTCGATGTTGCCTCAACGGTATCACCCTCAAGGGCATACCGGCCTCGATGAAGCAGTCGATCCATGTTGAATTCCTGCCTTGGTCCAAACCGCGACACGAGGATATAGAGAGTCACTGCAGAAACAATGGACCAGAATGTCATGACTTGACCAGTGATGTGCTTATTCACGTAGTAGCACAGATCCAGGAAAGGCGAGACAAGGCCACGTTGCTGATGACGAAGCTTGACCTTCCAGTCAGTTCCTTGATGATGGACAACGGTCGCGCTTCCATCGGCACGCACGTCATGCATGACCAACGGCACCCCCGCTTCGTCTGTCATGGTCAAGGTCACGGAATCAGCGGGCGACCCATGTGAGGACGACCAATCTCCATCCCGGTGCCTGATAGCGGTCACGCCCCATCGCGTATTCGTATCACCCAACTTGGGCCACTTGTCGACGGCCTCCGTTGAGGCAGTCTTTGAGACAGGGACATAGACTGTTCGGTCATCTGCATGATCGTAGATCTCGATGACCGAACCAGACCAATACGTGGCAGCAGGCAACTGCTTCACGATGATCCCGAATCCACTGAGGGTCATCCCAGAGATCATGGCCGTCCAAGCAGCTGCCGTTGTCCCACGCTTCCAATACAGCCCCCCGATGATGGCTGACCCGGCCCCACCCACGAAGATCGCACCGGTAATCGCCAGGAACATCGCGATGTATTGAGTTGGGGTGTACAACAGGCTGAAGAAGAACGCGAAGATCGCAACCCCAAGGATCGATAGTCTCAGCAACCACAGATGAGCCCGAGCGGACAAGGGCTTCTTCCTGAATGGCAGGATCACATCCTGTACAAAGATCGTTCCCCAGGCGTGCAGGTACGTGTCATTGGTGCTAATGAAGGCGCCCAGCATGGCGGCGCACATCAAGCCAAGCAAGCCGGCCGGCAACATCATCCTGGTCGCTACTGGAGTTCGGATCTCAGAGCCAAGGGCAGCGGTATCTTGACTGTCGACCACCGATTGAATGACTGCTGCCTGCTCGGCATAACTCTCATCATTCATGAGAACACGGATGCAGATAGGCAAGATCAGTGTGATCAACATCAAGACACGAAATCGCCAGCCATTGAGGATGTTGGACATCTTGGCTTCGTGGGCATTAATGGCCGAAGCGTTATATCCACTGGTGCCCTGCCAACCCAGCATGCCATAGAAGAGAACGATCACGCTGATCACCCAGTACCAGACATTGAAGTTCTCTTCTTTCCCGAGATCGAAGGGATCCACCATGGACTGGCCCTTCGGCGATTCCAGCATGGCATCCGAGATCTGGTCCCAGCCGAAGGTGTACAGCAGGAACACAATTACCAGAATGAACACGATGTTCCCAAATGAACCTTGGATGAAATCCGTCACCATGACGGCAATCTGACCTCCCAGGAACACGAACAGCAGGGCTGTTCCAAGTAACAGCGCCATGAGCAATGGGAACGTTCCGATCTCCAGGCCAAAAATCGGAACCACTTCTGGGAAACCACATAAGTGGATGAAAAACCTTGAAGCCACCGCGGGGAAGATGCCGTAGTTGATAATCCCCGAGAGGAACGCAACGAGTCCGGCGAAGACCCGGAAATTGCGGCTGTAACGGATCTCGAAGAATTGGGCCATAGTCATCGCCCGAGTTTGTCTGAACCGATACACCACCCACCCGGTGAGCGCAATGAGAATCAGCGCCGGGCCTTCCATGAAGCCCCACCAGATTGAAGTGAATCCAACGTCGTAGTTCTGCTGCCAGAACCAGACCAGGGAGATCACACCCAGTTGCGCCATGCCGTAGGCAATGGTGATGAGGTAGCGCCCAGCACAACGGTTGGCTGCCAGGAATCCTGAGACGCTCCTGGCATAACGGTTGGTTCGGATGCTGGTGATCGTGAGGACAACGAGGAGTCCCAACACGATCAGCCAGTCGATCCAGCTCATCATCATGCGTCGTCAACCAATAGCGTCACAACCTGGAAAGGACGAATACCCAACCGGGTGCGACCCTGGTCATGTGCCAAGTCGATTTCCACCGACTTTGATTCATGGAGGTCGACTGAACGAACACGGGCGGGCGGCTGCCCCCACTCGATCTCGACATCGCCAGCACCACCGTGGACTTCTACGATCCGAAGTACTCGACCAGGTCCATGTTCGGCAGGCTTGAAGGCCGCGATCTCCAACTGTGCCCCGCCATCGACATGCAGTTTCAAGGGGGCCGACTTTGGTTCGGTTCCAGTGGCGGTACCAAGAAGACGCAGAGGCCGACACAAGGCCTCGGCCTCGCTCCAAACGCCCGCATCACGCCAATCACCCGCATGAGGCATGAACGACACTGTAAATCGATGAGTCCCCCGATCCGCTTCCGGATCTGGCATCCGAGGGGCACGTAAGAGAGACAAACCAAGCGTATCACCGTTAAAGGAACGTCCGTATCGTCCGTCATCGAGTACTGCCAGGCCACGACCCGGTTCGGACAAGTCCATGAACCGATGCCCTGGAAACTCGAATCGAGCTTGCTCCCACGACGTGTTGCGATGTGTCGGTCGCTCCTGCACACCAAATTGGATACCAACTGTGCCATGACGAGCACGGATGACCGTTGGGCAAGAGAGCCGCAGGAGCTTTTGATCTTCCTGCCAGTCAACCAGGTATTCGACATCCAGTCGGGGCGAGCCCGCACGCAGAACATAGCGCTGGACGAGTCGGCTTCCATGCCCCAGAGCGCGTCGAAACTCAATGATTGACCGCAACGGATGGGACTCAACGATCTCCATCTCTGCAACCGACTCGACAGGTTGAGCTGTTTCTACGTAATCCGCATCGATATCCCAGGCTTCCCACCGTCGAGGCTGATCCTCGTAGAGCACCAATTGTCCCATGGGACGAGTGCGGTCCGTGACTGAGCGATTAGCCCCACGACATGCCAGATGCGAAACTCTGCCCACTTCATCAAGCGTGGCTTCGATCAACCCATTTCGAATATGGAGACCATCAATCTCCACAGCATCAGGCGGAGACGTTCCTGAATCGGCCACTACGGCCCGAGCACCCAGGGCTGGTACCGCCTCGATCCAGGCTGGACTCCCATCGAGATCGACAACACCTGATCGATCTGTGCTGGCAGGATTGAAGCACACCACTCCACTGCCAACATGACTGGTCCAGGCCTCGGATACGGCCTGCAAGGAATCCTGACATCGTGACTGAACTTGGTCATATTGGGCACGGGCATCTCGATAGACCTGATTGATGGGAGAACCCGGCAGGATGTCATGGAATTGGTTGAGGAGAACGAGTTTCCAGGTCTCGTCCAAAGTCTCACGCAGAGCGACTGTATCCCCGGCTTGCGGCCCACCGACCCCCATGGCTTCGATGCAACGCAGGTCATCTTCAGCAACTCGATTCGCCATCTTGAGCCATGACTGGCTTGTATAGGTCCCTCGATGCAATTCAAGATAGAGATCACCATCCCAGGTTGGCAAATCCTTAGTTTGCGCATGAAGCAAGCCGCAGAAGTCATCCGCTCGCCCATGCTTGACCTCAGGCAAGCCTGTACAAGCAGCCGAGAGTCCAATGCGTTCAATCATCGAGTCGGTCGGCCCACCACCACCATCGCCGTATCCGAAGGGTTGTAGCCAAGCATCCGGACGTGGCTGGGGCTGACCCATGAGAATTCCGTGCCCCGCCAAGACATCGCTGGGATCTATGGGCGAATTGTAATTGTGACCCGGCGTGAGATGCGTGACCACGTCCGTCCCGTCAATCCCCTTCCAACGGAAGGTCACGTGCGGAAAACGGTTCGTCTCGCACCAGGAGATCTTGTTCGTGATGAACGTGTCCAGGCCTGCCAAGCGAATGATCTGGGGCAGCGAAGCAGGAAAACCGAAGGTGTCTGGCAGGTAGAGATGTCGCTGGGCAGCCGCTTCACCGAATCGATCGTGCCACCAGTTGGTGCCGTGGAGAATCTGTCGAATAAGGGATTCGCCCGAAGGCACGTTGCAATCCGGCTCGATCCACATCGCTCCACCCGCTTCCCAACGGCCTTCGCGGACGCGTTGAGCAATCTGGTCAAACAACGCGGGTGAATCTTGCTCGATCCAAGCATATTGCTGGGCCTGGCTGCAGAGAAATCGGAATTCGTCGTAGCGTTCCATCAGCCGCAACATGGTGGCAAACGTCCGCAGGCACTTGCGGCGTGTTTCAGAGAGTGGCCATAACCAAGCGGTATCAATATGGGCATGTCCAGTTGCGATACAAGGGCCTCCGCTGGCCGGCCCCGTTTCGGAAAGCAGTGCCTTCAAGTCTGAATGAAGCAAAGTCGGATCGTCATCGGGCAACCTGGCTGCAATGTCGTGCAGTCCTGCAAGCAAACGAGCCGACGCCTCCTGTTCGGCAGGTAACGCTAAGAGAAGTCTCCGGGCAAAATCCCAGGTTTCGTGAAGTTGCCAAGCGGATTCGTCCAGTTCCACGAGGGCCGCCGATTCGAGTCGGCCTGGATTGTCTTCTTTCCAACGAGCCTGGACCTCAGGGTGATCCCACCAGAACGTGCTTGCACCAAGCGGAAGAGTACAGGCTGCTTCCACCAAGAAATCGATTTCGCCCTTGCTCGTCGCTTCGGCAGGAAGTCTGATCAAGTCTCGATTGGCATCGAGGCCATGAAAGGGTGTGCCTTCCAGCCACAGCGTTGCTTCGGTACCACTGGAGAACTGAAGCGCAAGAGAACCTGCGAAAGACTCTGGCAAGGCCCCCGCAAGATGAAACCAAGTCGTCGACCAGGGTGGTCCCCACCGCCAGCCCAACTCGACGGGCGTAAACGCATGGAGATCGAGTCCATCCGGGCCAAGATGGTCCATGGTCTGCCAAGCCCGAATGATGAGTGGCACGCGTTGGCGAATGAACCGCGGCGCGAGCACTGATTCGGCGAGATTCCCGAACCGAATCGCATCGAGTTCATGTCGAGGAAGCACGGGGCGAAGTGTAACAGCCCCCCCACGCTGCCCTCTCCAGAAGGCAGTAGGCTGGCCACATGCCTGACTGCCTCACAAGCCATGACGATCACCTGCTCCTGAGGGTCAAGGCAGTGCCCGGTGCCTCACGAGATGGTCTCGCTGGGCCTCTTGGCGATCGACTGAAGATCCGGATCGCTGCGCCACCTGAGGGTGGTCAGGCCAACATCGCAATCGTCAAGTTGCTGGCCAGGACACTCGGGCTGAACCGTACCCAAGTCGAGATTTCAAGTGGCCACGGCAGCCCGGAAAAGACGATTCGGCTGGAGGGCATTGACCTCGCGTCGGCACTCTCTGCCCTGGGCCTTTGACTTGAGTCCATCGGACGTTCTGCTATGCTCGCGCCGACCGTTCTCTATGAAACAATGACGTCATGAGTGTCAGCACCATCAGCCAAATGAGTTCCGGCGACATTGCGTGGATGCTCACGGCCACCGCACTCGTGCTCCTGATGACACCGGGTGTCGGCTTCTTCTACGGCGGCATGGTCCGGCGCAAGAACGCGTCCTCCGTCGTCATCCAGTCGCTCTTGGTCATGTGCCTGGTCGGCACGATCTGGCCGATCTTGGCCTACAGCCTCGCCTTCGCCCCGGGCATCCTCGACGGTTTCATCGGGGGATTCGACTACGTCGTGCTGCGGGACGTGTGGCAGGACACGACCTCGTCCATCCCGGGCCTTCTCGACATGGTCTACCAGTGCATGTTCGCCATGGTCGCCGCTGCGCTGGTCATCGGGGGATTTGCCGAGCGGATGCGATTGTCGGCCTTCGTGATCTTCATCCCGACCTGGGTTCTCCTGGTCTACTGCCCGATCGCGCACTGGCTCTGGGGGAATCATCCTGGTGACGAGGGGTTCTTCGCATTGAAGAACTCCGGCACCCTCGACTTTGCCGGTGGCATGGTCGTACACCTGAACGCTGGTATCGCGGCCCTGGTCGCCGGGATGCTCCTGGGACGTCGCCCCGGGTTTCCGGATCGCATGCCGCCACCTCACAACGTGAACTTCTGTCTCCTGGGTGCCGGGCTGCTCTGGTTCGGATGGATCGGATTCAATGCCGGCAGCGGCTCCGCCGCCGACACGGTCGCCATCCACGCCTTGGTCAACACGATCTTTGCCGCATCCACGTCCGGGCTGTCCTGGGTACTGATGGACAGGGTCTTCCTGAGTCGCGTCTCGGGCATCGGGCTCATCTGCGGAGTCGTCTCCGGGCTCGTGGCCATCACGCCCGCCTCAGGGTTCGTCGAGCCTACCGCGGCCCTGGCCATCGGGGCACTCGCGAGCGTTGTCTCCTTCTCCGCCGTCTTCGTGTTGAAGAAAATGCTGCACGTGGACGACTCCCTGGACGTCTTCGGAGTCCACGGCGTCTCGGCCGCCTGGGGTGCATTGGCTACCGGCCTCTTCGCCACGCTCGCCGTCAATCCAGACGGAGGCGATGGCGTGTTCTACGGCAACCCCACCCAGATCGTCGACCAATTGCGAGGCATAGGCTACGTGCTGGTCTGGTCAAGCGTCGTCACCTGCATCATCTTGAAGGTGCTTGACGCGATCGTGGGGATTCAGCCCGACCAGGAGCAGCAAGCCATCGGGCTCGACGCGGCCCAGTTCGCACTGGGCGACAGTCCTCCCCCACATCTCCTCCAGAGGTTCCGCCGTGAGCCGGATCCCCCGGACGATACCCCGGACCGGCAAGCCCACCGCTGACCGGGCTCCAGGCTGCACCAATCAGGAAGGCGTCGCCTCGCCCGTTCCGTCTCGCTTCGATCTCAGACCTGCCACCACGATGAAGATTGCCAGCCCGCCCAGCGCAATCCAGAAGGACAGTTGAAGCACCTTGGACAGGGTGTACCAAGTTGTCGACTCATGAGCGGGAACGACGGAGGTTAATAACAGCAGCATCCCTGCGAACGAGAGTCGACCAGCGAGGCTCTGCATCGAGAGATAGGTGGCACGGTGTTTCCTCGCAACCCGACCAGTCACCGTAGCATTGATGACTGGCGCCATCAGGGCTCTCGGGACCGAACGTGCCAACATCAAAATGACAACAAGTGGCGCCAGGATCCAACCCATCACCCCGATGATCAAGACCTGCAACACCGTGGCCAAAAGCAATGTCCACCACAAGCCGATGCGATTCCGGATTCGAATACTCCAGGCACCAAAGAAGGAGGCGACCAGCAGCGTCAGTGTCACATGCACACCGCTGACCAGCGGTGTACTGGGGAGCGCCCACGGGAGGGACTCCAACGACAACTTGATGTAGGGTTGGAAAAACTCATAGGGCACATGATTCAGAATCGTCATGAGCATGAAGTAGCACAGGATTGCCAGCAGAATGGGCTGACGCAGGTAGGCGAGGCAGCGGCCGAATTCCTTGAATGGATTGGCATGCTTCTCCTCTTCTTCAACCGGCGGCTCACTGAATCTGGCGACAAGCAGGAGCATGCCGATGGCACAGACACAAGCAACCAGATAGGCCAAGCGAAGAGAGTAGATAGCTACCAAGCCTCCAATCAAGGCGGCGATGGCACCCCCGAGGAATCGATTACGGGCCACTCGAGCTTCTCGTGCACTGAATTCATCTTCACGCCCAATGACCTTGAGTGAATCAAAGTGAAAAGCTGTTTCAGTCCCGCTCTTAAATGAGATTCCGGTGGCCTTGAGGAATTGAGCGATTGCAAATACCAGGAAACTCCCTCCCAGGAAGATCATCCCGTAGGCAATTGCCAACACGATCGCTGCCACTAACAAGGTGACCCGGCGACCGAATCGATCGGAGAACCAACCGCTGGGAACCTCCATGATGTAGACGCCGAGGTAGTACACCATCTCGACCAACAGAACTTCATCAAGTGTCAAGGCCTCGCTGAAATACAGGAAGAAGATCGGAAGCCAGAAATAGGCATCCGAAAGGAAGGCGTACCTCGGGTACCACTTCACATTCCAGGCACAGGCTTGTCGAACCGATTCCACCACGTCAGATCATCCACTCTTGGCCAGGATGCTAACCGGCGTTGCAGCCCTTCGACTCTTCCAGCCGATGGAATTGACCGTAGACTGGTACATGACCCATGACGGGAGGCCCTCCATGCGCATGAATCGAGTCCTGCTCACACTGATCCTGGGAGCCACTTCCACAAGTGCCCTGTCGTCCATGGCCTTGGCTCAAGAGTCCATATACGAACTTCGGCCACCCAGTGGTGTCGTTGGCACCTCTTCCACCGCGGGCATGGAGGCCCTGGTGCTGCAGATCTCAAACCTCGAACTCCTCCAGGTCGATCTGGTGCCTGTGCTCGATGGAACACTCTTCATCGTGGACAACGCGGAGGAAATCGAAGCCGCTCGAAGCCTGGTCCAGGACTACATGGAAGCCTCGGCATACATGCTGGTCACCGCAGCACTCCAACTGGGCGGCACCGAGGACTCCCCACCATCCGTCGCCCCGCTGACAACGATCATGCTTGGGCAGATCGGGTACGTCATGGCGATCACGGCCCCCCTGGATGAAGATCCGGAACTGCTCTACCGCAGTATCGCCTTGGATCCTCGCTTCCCTGACCTCTTGCCTGAAGTTCAGGTGGCCATGATTGGTCGCTATGTTCAGGAACTCCTGTTGCGTTCGAACCGGACGACGGAAGAGACCAGTGTGTTGGCTGTTGTCGATAACAAAGCGTTCATGACAGCACTCTCTGAGTTGTCTGAAGTCGTTACTGGCATCACGGACATCTACGAGATCGACTGGAAAACTCTTGAAGATGAAACGATCTTGATTCGGTACTACGACGAACGTCTTCTCTTGGTGGAACGCACCGTGACCGGGATCGAATACGACCACCGCTACGGTGTCAGTCTGCCACCCGAGGATGAACAGGATGCAATCGTTCGCGTGAATCTCTCGCGGATCGAGGTGGTGCAGGTGTCCGAGGACTCGACGACCAACTAGAGCGTTGGCCTGCGTGATCAGGGCACCTCGAGTTCCGAGACAGTGACATCCCCGTTGTGGACGTACAACAGACCTCGATCGGGTACGGCCTGCCAACTGCTTGTATCCATATCCAAGGGTTCCGAAACGATGACCGTGGAATCCGGGTGCAGGCTGTTGACGCAACCGTCATGGCCCACCAGAGACAGGCCGCGTCCCCAGTACAGCGTCGGGGTATCACCATTGCTGCTGTAGCGAGCTGCCCACAGGGCTTCGCCGTTGGTTGCCGCCACGCTCATACGAAATGGCTCGGACACCGCGTGCTTGGTCCGCAAAGCCTCCACTTCCCGCACCATGGCTGACAAGGCCGTGGCTGGATCCTGTTGGAGCCCCAGGCTCATCGCGAGCGCGAACAGGGATTCGGAATCTGTCTGCCCCTTGCGTTCATCGTAAAAAGGGGGGGAGATCATTTGATCGAGATCCTTGTGCACACGGTCCCAGCCTCCCACGTCGCCGTTGTGCTGAAACAACCAATGCGACATTCGGAAAGGATGCGTATTGATCCTGGCGACGGCTCCTCGCGTCACAGCCCGCACATGAGCCAGGAACAAACCAGATCGAACGTGATGGCTGAGGCTATCGACATTTTCATCATTCCAAGCCGCTCGTGTCTCCCTGTACAAACCAGGCTCAGGTGCACTCTGTGAATACCAACCCACACCCACCCCATCGCCATTGACGGTGTACTGGGTCTGGATGGCTTTGCGAGACTGCTGCAGCAGCGAGTGTTCCGGCTCTGATAACAGCCTGCTCATCGGAATGGGTTCGCCGCAATAGGCGAGCCAGCGACACATGATTCTCAGCCCTCCCCATCCAGCCCGTCCATGCCAAAATCAGCAGGGCCAAGCTCGCGAGGTTTCATGGGTTTGGCTGGTGTCCCTGTACAAATCTGCCAGGGAGGAAGATCCTTGAACACCGATGAACGGGCTCCCACAACCGTGCCATCCCCCACCGTCACACCGGGGCCGACGAAGACGTCCGCAGCGATCCAAGCTCGCTTCCCGATCGTGATGGGCTTTGGTATCAATGGGAACGCCACATCTTCATGATCATGCGTAGCTCCACAGAGGTAGGCGTACTGGCTCACCGTTGCCCACTCCTCAATCGTCACTGTCGCCACGTTGTAGCAATCAGCCCCTTCGCCCAAGCACGCATGGGGCCCCATGACAAGATTCCCCGGGAACCAGACCTTGGCCTTGGGGTAGACCCGAGACGTACTATGCATCTTGGCACCGAACAGTCGAAGCAAAAGGTTGCGCCAGGCATGAAAGGAACGAGGGCTGTATCTGAACAGCAGCACATAGACCACGCCCCAGGCGAGCCTTGCGACCTTGTTGCCCGCAGAGTGTGGGCTAGTGAGCATCTCGTGGGAAGGTGATTGATTCGTCATGCCGCTGCATCCGCCGAGGGTGGGGAGTCTAGTCCGAGTATTGTCTCGCAAGCTGCCCATTGGAATTTCGACAAGAGTACGTCCAGTTTGCCCAGGGTGGTGTCGAGCCCAACATAGCACTTGAAACGACGCTTGAGAGACATCGGCACTCTTGGGCAGTCCGGAGCAAAGTCGCGAGGATGCAAGTAGACCACCGCTGGCATACCACGGCGGTTGAGTCGCTGGATACCACGCTGGACGAACCAACTAGGCAAGAACCGAAGGTACCCACCACCCGTAAAGCCAAGGCCAGCAGGCCCCAGCCGCATCACGCTCATCGGCAGTTCTGGAATGCTTCGACCGGAGGGAGTGTCGGTGAAGCGATGAATGCCACGTGGCGCCGGATAGCCACCGTGTCCGCGCGGCGCTGGAAAAAGACTGGCGTCATATTCAAGACCGCAGTCCAGCATCACATCGAAAGCCCATTCAGAACCAGGGCGGATAGAAAAGGACGGCGCTCGGAAGCCGCGAACACGCTGCCCTCCCGCCTGCTCGATGGCATCGATCGATTGTCGAAGATCTTTCTCGAAGGTCGCGGGATCGAGCTTGTCCACTCGACGATGCCAGAACGAGTGCGTACCAACTTCATGCCCCGCCTTGACGATGCTTTGCACGAGTGCTGGATAGCGATCTGCCACCCAACCGAGGATGAAGAAGGTGGCACGCGTGTCATGCGCATTGAGTTGCTCGATGATGCCATCTGTATAACGCTCCACCAAGCTCGGAAAGGCTTCCCACTGGTCGACATCCTCCACGGAGTCGATGCCCACCATGTGGAACCAATCTTCGATGTCGAAGCTCATTGCATTGACGATCGGATGGTTCATCTGGCGACTCTCAAGATCAGGCAAAGCGGTGTCCGTGTTGACGGAAGCGGCGGACATCTTCCCGGGTGGGCATGGAAAAGTGACTCGAATCCTCCTCGGGATTGTCCATCAAAGGGGGATCCCCCGCTTCTACGAGCCCAATGCACTCGATGATCGCCTTGGCAGCCAGATCCTTGGATCTCGCCATGATGTCTTCCAGCGTATCCGTGTCATTGATCTGATAGCGATGCTGTACCACGATCGGTCCATCATCCAGCTTTTCATTGACGAAGTGGACACTCACCCCACCCTCGGTCTCACCATTGGCCAATGTCCAGAAGGAAGGCATCAACCCACGGTACTTTGGCAGAAGGGCCCCATGGCAATTGACGATGCCCGCTGAGGTCTGATCCCGAAGCTTCTTCCCATAGAACTGCGTGCCAGATATGGACACAATGAATTCAACCCCCTGCTCACGAAGGTGTGCACGGAACTCATCACTATTGACATTCACAGCCTCAGTAACTTCGACGTCAAACTTGCGTGCTACGGCAGCGACGCTGTAACACCGCCGTGTCCTACCCATCCAGCCATTCACAACCTTGGCCTTGACCTTGCACCACAGGTAGCGGCGAAGTTTCCACTGGAAGTACCTGAAGCCATAGAGCTTCAGGAGATCCATGGCTGTTCCAAACACTGACCGCTTCCCCTGGGCCACCGACTGGATGTTGACGCCAACAACAGAGTCACCGTAGACCTCCAGGACACTGGTCAGCACCCGGGGAAGGTAAAAGGGATCGTTCTGGATAAAGATGTACTTCTTCAAGGTGTCAGGTCCGGTTCTCGACCACATCGCAGAATCGGCCACACAGTCCATCCTTCGACAAATCACGTCGAATGACTTCCTGGGCACGCCTACCCATCTCCTGGAGCTTGTCACGCGGCGTGGCCTGGATCGTTCGAATCACCTCCATGGCACGTTCGATGTCACCGTGGCTGATTTGCCAACCGATGTCATTGTCCAGGACCAGGTCGGAAGCATGGCAGGGATCGGGACCAAGGAGCAGGATGGGCCTTCCGACCGCCATCGCACCGTAGATCTTGCAGGGATGCACGACACCGACCACATCCGTCCCCACTGAGACAAGGTGGACGTCGGCAGCCGAGAGGGAATATCGAAGCGTTTCGAAAGGTTGGTACGGCATCGACCTCACGTTGGTGGGTTTCTCACGCTCCAGGGTGTCATCCACTTCCTTCTTGCCAACGCCCCCGCCAATAAACAGGAACTCCAGCCCCTGTTCCTCCTGCATGCGAAGGGCCGCCTGGAGCACGGTGGTCACCGGGGTCGAGAAACCATGATTGCCGCTGTACATGATGACGAATCGGCCATCCTCTACGTGTTCCTTACGCCATGGATTGTCGGCATGGTCAATCATCTCGACGTGATCATCATGCGGCCAAGGTGGCATGATCGATGTCTTGTCCCGCACATCATGCTTGCGATAGAGGCGATCTGCCATGAAGCGATCCAAGGCAACAATGCGACGCGCACGCTTCAGGATTCGGCGATTCAGCCAGTTGAAGATACGCGCTGAGAAAGAACCTTCCTTGATCTTGCCGAGCTCGATCATCTGGTCTGGGTTGAGGTCCATCACCCAGTAGGTGATGGGCTTGCGACGTAGAAAGGAGATCACCATGGCCGCAATGGGACACATCGGCGGTGAGGTGCTCACCAGGATGCTGTCCAGGTGTCGTGTGAACAAGCCATGCAAGATCTCCTGCATCATGAGGAACATCCCAGCCGCAACGCGAACGGGGATGGAACCTTTCCCAAATGAAGACAGGGGCAGCCGACGAATCGTCACACCATCCCGGACCTCGTGCCGGGGGTATTTCATGGAGGGATCGTCATACCCACGTGCCGAGGCCAAGACCTTCACCCGGTGGCCACGTCGGACCAACTCAGCCGCCGCATCATGGAGATGCTGGCCAACGCTGGCAGGATCGGGGACATACACCTGCGTCAACAGGAGAATGGTGCCCGGCTTCCCGCTCTGATGAGTCTGCTGGGACATGCTTGTGTGGAGGCTCGTCCGCGGTAATGAAGATCAGGCGTTCGCTGTGGCACCATACTTAGCCATGTATTCGTCATGGATCCAACGGTATGTCCGCTCCATGCCGTCACGTAGCTTGATGGAAGGTGCCCAGCCAAGCTGGTCCATGATCATGGTGTTATCCGAGTTCCGACCGTTCACCCCCTTGGGGGCATCGAGCTTATGAGTCCGCTCCAATTTGATCCCTGCGATGTCCTCGACGATATCGACCAGGCCGTTGCTCGTTGTGAGTTCATCGGAGCCTAGGTTCATCGGCTCAAGAATGTCACTGGCGAGAATGTCCTGAGTGCCCTTCAGGCAATCATCGATGTACATGAAGGAACGAGTCTGGTGGCCATCGCCCCAGATCTCGATGGAGTGATCACCGGTGTGCTTGGCATGGATGACCTTGCGACAGATCGCAGCCGGCGCCTTCTCACGACCACCTTCCCATGTACCCTCGGGTCCATAGACATTGTGGTAGCGAGCCATACGGCACTCCAGGCCAAAGTCCTCACGGAAGTGACGGCACATCCGCTCAGTGAACAGCTTCTCCCAGCCATAACCGTCCTCGGGCATGGCGGGGTAGGCATCCTCTTCCTTCAGTGGAACGACATCTTCGCTCTTCTGCTTATCTGCGTTGTAGACACAGGCAGAAGAGGAATAAAAGAACCGCTTCACACCATGATCTTTCGCAGCCACCAACATGTGTGTGCTGGTGAGCACGGTCAGCATGCACAAGGCCTTGTTGTTCTCGATGAACCCCATGCCACCCATGTCTGCTGCCAACTGGTAGACCTCATCCATGCCCTCGCAGGCAGCGTTGGCATTATCCAACTTGGAGAGATCTGCCACCACGTTCTCGGCATCGCCATGGACTTGGTACCAGTCCTCGGATGGCTTGATATCAACACTGCGGACAGAGTGGCCCTGGGCCAACAGCGAGCCTACCAGGTGGCCGCCGATGAAACCGCCGCCGCCGCCGACCACGATTCGCTTCTGAGACATTGGGATCCTCTTTGTTCTCTCTGGGTGCCAAGCGTTCTGAATTGATGGGAGCCTGGCCGGATCGATGATCCAGATCAAGCCCCGTGGAGCGACAACTCATTCTAGCGGGAATACATCAGGTAGCCCCACCGGCCCCCCTCTGACGATTTGGTGTCCACCCTCACGCTCAGTGACGGCGACGCTTCTGGCCGATCAAGCCTGCCATGACCAGCACGGCCAATCCACCGGGTGCCGGCACCGTGTCAAACGTGACCCAAACGGTACCGGATGTGAATGTCCCCGCGCTTAGACCGGTGCCATCCATCCAGGTGCTGTAGGCCATCGCGGAGATGTCTCCTTCTGAGCCAAGGGTATAGCCCAGGCCTGAAACATCTCCTGAATCAAACTCCCCACCAACGGCGTGGTAGAAGCTGCCAGGCTCATCCGCACCATACTGGTCAGGGAAAGGCGCAGCAGCCCAGAAGTAGGCGTCTCCATCACTATCACCAATATCGATATCGAAGATGCCCAGCCTGACCTCGTTTGCAAAGTTGGAGAAACTGGCACCATCATTCCAATACACGTCGGCCTCAACATCGTTGAAACCCCAGGCCACAAGGAGTGCATCCGCCCAGGCATCATCCTGGAGGGGGCCATACAGGGAAATGGCGCTATCGTAGGACTCACCGGTGATATCCCACTCGATGGTGACTAACTCAGCAGAAGCCACCCCAGCAAAGGCGACGCTCATCAGGCCCCCCAGGGACAACATAAGCCTGTTCATTTCTTGCTCTTCCTCTTGGAGTAGTACAGGGACACGGTCCCCCCCGAGACGTCACTCGAACCCCATCCCACTACTCATGGTGCCCGAGCTTAGCGCTAGGTCAAGTTGCCAGGATGAAATCTGCGTTCCAGGGGCCTTGAGCAAGGCCACAAACCCAAAAAAAGAAGCTCCCGCCCTGTGAAGGGCGGGAGCTGGGAAGAAATCAAACAGTGTGTGAACGAGATCAGGCAATATGGAGAATGGAGAATTTCTCCTGCCTAGATCGTTGTTCAGCGACGACGACGACGTGTACCAGCGATACCGGCGAGACCCAGAAGGGCCAGGGCGCCAGGAGCAGGAACGGCGTACTCGATTGTGACAGTACCGGACTCGTAATGAGCATCGGTTGCACCAGAAGCGTCGTCATAGGACTCGTACATCTCGACCAGCAGTGATCCTGAATCCGTATAGAAGTCGATTCCATTGGAAATCAGGTCAATGATGCCATCGCTTGATGCGGGGCCCCATACGCCACCGGCTGTTGCACTTCCCTCGCTGGGGAAGAACGTTACGAAGACACCAGAGAGACTAGCTGAGTCAACGACGGCCATCCGCATCTCGTTGCCCCAGGTAACACCAGTGTCATCGCCATTGCCGACAACGTTGTCCCAGCCGATGCCGGTGACATGAACATTACCGAGAGCTGCCAACTCTTGATGGTTGCCAGCTACGCCGAAATTGTCGTTGCTGTTGACACCGGCAAGATCAATAGTCATGGTTTCGGCTGTTGCCAATCCCGCGGCTAAAGCTGTGACGGTAGCAACGCTCGCAACTGTAAGCGTTTGCATTTTCATTCTTTCTCCTCCTTCTCAAAAGGATCCTGAGTTTCGTCCTTATCCGAGTCGATCGTCGGGTTGGACACACCATGGGTTTTCGCCTGCTCCCCGGACTCCCTAGCCGGGACTATCGACACAGGCATGCATGCATGACAGATAACAAGCACCCAACAACAGCGAGGCCGTTGGTCGCGCGGCGCTATGCCACCTATCTTCTGAGGGATCTATACAACATTCCCCTCTTCTCTCTCTTACCTCCGCTGAAGTCCGCACAGACATATGTACGGATCCAGCACTTCATACAGATTGCCAGTCTATTGCTTCCGGGTCAAGACCTATTACTGGGCATAGAGAAAGAAGTTTTATGGGCACATACCCCGCTAAAAGCATTAAAAAGCGAGGTTTAAGTTTGTCCCATGGGTTGTCAGCTTAGGAAATCTGGTGGAATTTGGCCCTTAGATGGCCTTAAAGAGGTATTTGAATGTGCTTCAACAGGCATGAGCCGAGGCAAGCTGGGATACCCTGGCAGCCCAAAAATACTCCGGGTTAGCCCCCCTTAGCTACTCCTAAGCACCATCCCTCAGGCCTCCCTACATCTCGAGCACCCCGTTCGCTGGAGCCTCGTACAGTAGGCATCCCATCCCACTTCGCATCTCAAGTCTGGAGACCACTGCCCCCATGAGAAGGCACCTGATCACACTCACCTGCTTCCTGGCGACCACAGCCAGTGCTATGGCTGAACCAACAGCTGGTTTCCAGCAGTACCCCACCCTGTCCCCTGACGGCTCGATCACGGTCTTCTCCCTGGGAGGCGACCTCTGGGCAGTCCCAACAGGTGGTGGACATGCCGAACGAATCACCTCCCATGAAGCAACCGAACTGCGAAGCAGTTTTTCACCCGACGGCACACAGCTCGCCTTCGAATCGGATCGAGGCGGGGCCACCAGCATCTACGTGATGCCCGTAGAGCAACGAGGCGATCGGCTGGTTGTCACGGGCCCCATCGATCGATTGGTCACCAGTGATCGCAGCCAATCGCTCGCAGGATTCACACCCGATGGCGAGGCCATCTTGTTCTGGGGACGAAGCGAGCCTTCCCTCTTTCGAGAATCCGGCATGTACCAAGCCCCGCTGGATGGTGGCCCCATCGAGCAACTCACAGCTGCCAAGGGAGAAGCCCCTCGCATCTCTGGCGACATGATGGTCTTCTCCCGGGGAGCGGCCCCCATGGAACGTCCTCGGTACAGGGGGAGCAGTAACCAGGACCTCTGGTCCATGAACATGAAGGACGGCAGTTTCCGTCAACTCACTCGAAATCGAGCGAATGACGCTGAAGCCTATCCACTGCCATCTGGTGACATCATCCTGCTGTCATCCCGAGATGGTCAGAACAATGTCTGGCGACTGCCTGCAGGTGGTGAAGAGTCCGACATGGTGCAGTTGACTTCGCTCGCCCCTGGCGAAACCAACTCCACTATTGGCCATGGCGCACGAGATCTGGCGGTGTCTGCTGATGGATCCACGGTCGTCTTTGGTAGCTGGGATGGTCTCCAACGTCTCGATCTGAGGAATCCCAGTGTTGGACCGACACCTATCCACCTGAAGGTCAACCCGGACCAGTCCATCGCACCCCGAAAACGACAGCGACTGAACTCATCGGTCACCGAAGCAGCCAGGCACCCCAGTGGTAAAGCCATGGCGGTCGCTGCACGCGGCCAGTTGCTCGTTCGAAGTACAGATGATGATCACCCCACTCGATTCATCACATCGGATCACGCCCGTGACCAGTGGATCACCTTTTCACCTGACGGACAAACCTTGTACTTCACCTCCGATCGCAGCGGGCATGAAGGCATCTGGGGGGCGACCGTATCTCTGGCCCGAGAAGATCTTGAAGAGGAAGAGGAAACGGATGAGGACGAGGAAGAGACCGTAGAGGTCGAATCCAGTGAGACTGCGGAAACAGATGAGGCCACCACCGAAGAAGAATCCGCTGAAGAGGACACCCCCGCCACACCCTCCAATGAGAATGCGACTTCAACCACGAAGGGCTCCGAGGACGAGGACGAGGACGAGTCTGCCGATAAGAAAGATCTGCCCAAGAACACCTCTGGCGAACGTTGGGCAGGCGCCCTGCGGTTCGACGTGCAACCAGTGGTCGTCAATGAGTTTCCCAATCACCATCCAGTACCTTCACCCGACGGCAGGCAACTGCTCTACTTCCGTGATCGCGGGGACCTCTACGTTCGTGACTTGGCCAGCGGAGATGATCGATTGCTCCTGGAAGCCTGGTGGCCACCAGACGTCCAATGGGCTTCTGACTCGCGCCACATCGTCTATGCGGTGTCCGACCTGGACTTTAATAGCGACGTGTGGCTGATGGACACCGAGGATCCGGACGCAGCCATCAACCTCACGCGACACCCCGATATTGATGAATCGCCTCAACTCAGTGATGACGGCAAGGTCTTGATCTTCCGGAGTGATCGAAACCAGATCGGTGGCGATGAAGCCTACGACGTCTACCGAGTGTTCCTGGACGAGTCATTGGGCAGCATGAGTGACTGGGAACGTACCGAGCACTTTGAGGCCGTCTCCAAGAAGACTGGCAAGAAGAAGATACTAGACCTCGTAGACCTTGAGGCAGACTATGAACCTGGTGATCCTCTGGAGTTTGAGAATCTCGACACCGCTTGGAAACGTGCTTCTCGACTAACTCGTTTCGAGGGTGAAGAAGATGACCTCCTGCTCTCACCGGCAGGTGATGCCATCATCTTCAGCGCCAATGTCGACGGTACGCAGGGGCTCTACCGAGTCGATGCCATGGGCGACGAACGAAAGAAACTGGTATCCGGCACGGTGCGTGACCTGCGACGTGGGCCTGCCGGTAAGACACTCAGCTATGTGAGTAGTGGTTCGGCCAAGACCGTGCCACTCAAAGGCGGGTCGGTTGAGACCATCGGCATCGATGCCGACACCGAGATCATCCTGGCGGAAGAACAGGCCCAGAAGTTCGATGAGACTTCCAGGATGTTCGGACGCTGGTTCTACCATCCCGATATGAAGGGTCTGGATTGGGAAGCGATCACAGATCAGTACAGTGACTTGGCAGCATCTACACGCACACCCCAGGCGTTCAAGCGTGTTACCAGGATGATGTTCGGTGAAGTGGATGGCTCCCACACGGGCATCTACGGTGGTGGCGGCTTCTCCACATCATCAGATCCCATCGGATACCTGGGCATTCAGAGCCGACCGGTCCCAGGTGGTTTCGAGATCACCGAAGTATTGGAACAATCACCGGCCGACCACTCGGAATCACGGCTTCTCGTGGGCGATGTCATCACGTCGGTCAATGACAGTCCTCTCTCCGAGACGGATGATCAACTACCTGCCATGGATCTGGCCAAGGCTATGTCCGGAACTCGTGGGGAGGAAACCCTGCTGGACATTCGACGCGGAGACGAGGAGATGATCATCCTGATCACTCCGATCTCATGGTCGACTTGGAGCCGCCTTGCCTATCAAGACGAACTGCGTCACAACCGAGAACTGGTTGACGAATTGAGCCAAGACCGGCTGGGCTATCTGCATATCCGCAGCATGAGCATGCCATCGGTACATGATTTCGAACACCAACTCTATGCAGCGGCCCATGGCAAAGACGGTTTGGTCATCGATGTGCGGAACAATGGCGGCGGCTGGACAACCGATGTCCTGCTGGCTTCGCTGACAGCACCCGTACACGCCTCGACGATTCCGCGCGGCGTGGCCTGGGAGGACGCCCCTTCCGATGCCTATCCTCGCGATCGACGACTGATCTATGCCTGGTCCAAGCCCATCGTGGTCCTTGCCAATGAACATTCCTTCTCCAACGCCGAGATCTTCACCCATGCGATCAAGAACACTGGTCGCGGGCGGGTTGTTGGCGAGGAGACCTTTGGCGGTGTGATTTCCACGGGAAGCTTCAGCCTTGTCGACGGCTCAACAGTCCGGCGACCCTTCCGCGGCTGGAGGCTCCCCGATGGCACGGATATGGAAGACCGTGGGGCCGTCCCAGATATCCACGTACAACGCACGCCCACGGATGAAGCCGTTGGACGTGATGTCCAACTTGAAGTGGCCGTCGAAGATTTGATGTCACGCCTGGATGACACCGTGGCCGGAGATTCGAACTGAGATGTTTGCATGGGTTGTCACCGGCCTGGGGATGATCGCGGTCGGCTGGTTGGTCTGGACCATGCTCAAGGCTCAGGGGCCTGCCACACCACCAACGGACACGCCCCAGGCAGACGAGAACTCAGACTCCCGTTGCTGAACCAATCTTCAGGAACTTGAGGCAGCCAATGCCGGGTTCTCGGCCTGCCGAATATCGCTGCCACTGGGCGACTCGTGAACCTCGAGGTCGAACCTGGAAATGATGGCCAGAAGGTGGTCAAAGATGTCACATTGAATGGCTTCGTACGGCTCCCAACGATTGTCGTTGGTGAACACGTAGATCTCGATGGGCAGACCATCCGGACCTGGCTGCAGTTGCCGCACGAGGAATGTGAAATTCTCTTGGTGGATCTTTGGGTGGCTGTGGAGATAGGCCTCTATGTATGCTCGGAATGCGCCGACGTTGGTTTGACGGCGCGCATTGATGTCGCCGTCCTCTTCGACTTTCAATTGGCGATTCCAGTCATCGATCTCCTTGGTCTTGCGCTCCAGGTACGGCTCAAGCAAGTGGATCTTCTTCCAAGATTCCAACATCTCGGGCGTTGCAAATTGGATGGTCGAGATATCGATATTGATCGATCGCTTGATTCGACGGCCACCGGATTCGGACATACCCCGCCAGTTGATGAAGGCGTTCTGGAACAAGTCGTAGGCTGGCACCATGGCGATCGTCCGATCCCAGTTCGAGACGCGCACGGTCGTCAGCGAAACCTCGATGACATCACCATCCACACCTTTTCCTGGAATCTCGATCCAATCACCCACGCGAACCATGTCATTCGCAGACAACTGTAAACCCGCCATGAAACCAAGCAGTGAATCTCGGAAAATCAGCAGCACGATGGCCATGAAGGCCCCGATGCCAGAGATGAAATACAGCGGTGATTTCGAGAAGAGGATGCTGAGAACGAACAAACCGATGATCAAGGTCAGGACCAGTTTGATTGCCTGGAGAAGACCCTTGATAGGGGTACGCTCAGGTCCCTGGCGGTTGTCATAGATCGTCCCAGCGCAATCGGTGATTCCATAACAAACGATGAGGAGAATCCACAGCGTGTAGATGTCCAAGACTGGAAGGATCCATCCACGCACTTCCTCCGAGAAGATCAACGGAAGTCCAATGGCAAGCAGGACGACCGGGATCAGGTGAGACAGGCGGGTGAGCACCTTGTTCTCGATCAAGGCAGAAGCCCATAAGGTTCCCGAATTCCGCAGCGGCCTATGTATGAAGAGTCGAATGGTGAGTTTGGCCAACCAGTTGGCCACAACACAGATGACGACCAGCGAGACCAGGAAGACAGCCCACGCGCCCCAGTTCGCTGTCGATGGAGCCGCGCCCCATCCGGTGAATAACGATTCAAGACTGTCCTGCCATCGCTCAAGCGTGCTTCGGGCAGCCGTATTGCCAAGCCCTTCAAAGATATGTAACCCCGCCTCCTCGGTGGCATTCGAGTTCGGTGGCGGCGCCTGGGCTGGCGACTCGACCTTCGGTTCTATAGGGAGTTCCATCTTCTGCATATCGAAACCTGCTCGCTAGTACACCTCGACCATGCACCGGTCGGCAGGACGCACCTTTTTCATCGCACTCGCATCGGCATCCGCCATGGTCGTCATACCTTCGGGAAGCGTGATGTAGCCATCCGCCACACCCAGGGTTTCAAGCAGCTTGTAGATGCCGAATTGCATACCTTCAATTCCGCAGACATAAAGCAATGTTCGGTCACGGGCCAGGAACGCGTGGAAGGGATCTTCTGTTTCAACAATGTACTGGTCAACATACATCCGACGCCCCACTTCTGGTCGACTGATCACAGTGTGGTAATGGAATCCCGGATGGGATTCTGCCAACTTTTGGAAGTAGTCGTCATACATCAGGTCGGTGCCATAGGGAACACCGATGACCAAGTGGATCTCGCAGTCGCGGGGACCGTCAGGATGCTCCAAAAGTTCCATCACCATGCCACGGAATGGCGCAATGCCCGTCCCCGTCGCCACGAAGACATAATCATGTTTCGAGGGATCATCCGGCAATAAGAAACGCTTACCGGCTGGTCCCGACACCAACACCTCGTCTCCAACTCGGCAATCGCAGAGGTAATTGCTGCAAACACCCAAGAATAACCCATGCTCTTCCGGATCATCGGTGCTGGTTTCGTCGATGAGTCGCTTGCAAGTGGTCGACAGGATGTTGCCCTCGCCATCTTCTCCCCAACTCGGCGCCGAAATCGAATAGAGACGAACGGCGTGCGGTTTGCCTTTGGCGTTTTCACCAGGTGGAACGACACCGAAGGACTGGCCCACTCGGAAGGTGCCTGCCAGTGGTGTCCCGGAGACATCAATAGCCACATGCCGGACGTAACTGGCGGATCGTCCCTTCAGGCAGGGCGTTGATTCAACCACACGCCCGACCACGGGTTCCTTGGGGCGAACGACATGCATTTGAACGTCTGGAAAGGATGGATTCGTCATGGCGGCGAGGAGTATAGGTGAGCCTGCCTCAATAGGCAGTCACCCACTCCAAGGACTCGGGCGGGCGGGCGTAAGAACGCTCGCCCGCCCGAGTCGGCAGTCACCACCGATGGAGATGACGGATCAGTCGTAGGCCGCTGTCATGGGTGGTACGCGGCTGGTCTCCAGGAGGAGATTGGTGACGATCCGGAAGTTTGATTGTGTCCGATGCCGCTCAGCGAAGAAGAAGTCCAAGTTGTAGGTCTCCCCATCGGTCAAGCCCAATCGGTCAAGGTCGATGGTCTGGTTCACCGCAGGGTGCACGCCACCGATATCAATAACCAACTGGCCGTTCACGAAGACCCAGACGTCATCATCACCAGTGAACTTGAAATGATTGTTCTGGCCGGCGTCATAGGTGAACTCTGTATGGAGTTCGAAAGTGAAGTGGAAATTATGATCTGGATTCCCACCTGGATTTCCAAAGAGCTCATCGTCGATTGGGAAGAATCCACCGAGTTGGCTGAAGTCCGGATCGGTCTTATCGTCGAAGACGTAACTACCGTCGTTCTGGCGATTGAAGGTCAAGGTCAGCGGCATGGACATGTTGACCCCGGGCACATCTCGGTACCACTGATCAAAGGTCGCCGCGGATTGAATGCCACCGGTATCCGATCCACCCTTGCGGCCCTTCTTATCACCCAATTGCTGGTCATACACCGTCCAGCAGATGGGTTTGTTGTTTGAGTCCTTCCACTGGCGACGGACGTAATAGCCCTCGCCTGTATAGACGGGGCGACCATCCTCGCCGAGGTCTTCCTCGACGTTGCCGCTGTAGTGCTTGAAGCCACCATCGGGTTGTCGCTCAAAGTCAGGGTGTCCACCCTGGACGGTCCGTTCCTTGAAATCACGGACAACGCCTGTGAGTTCGAGGGTCTCCGGTGGATCCTCGTCTGCATGGGCAGGCAGGAGACATACTTCGATCGGGATGAGTACTGAAATCGCGAGCAGGGTCGGCAGGGCAGGATTCATGGGAGATCCTCCTTGAGAGGGGCAGAAAGAGAGAGCCGGTCACAAGAAACTACGATTCGTACCCTGGAGTTATGTGCCCACTATTGCCGAAGCCATGAAAGAAGTCCCCCCCTGTGAGGGTTGTATCGACAGGGTGGGCAAGAAGTGGTTTCTGCTGCGCAGCCAGGTCTGGAACGCGGTAGGATCGGTCCCATCAGCCTTCCAGAAGGAACTGGATTGGCCTGGGCCGGAGGGGGCTTCCCCACCGAAAAAAGACAGCACTCCAAGGGACTGGAACGAAGCGAATGGATGCCTTCAGGATCACCGGCGGCACGCGACTCAGCGGCCGCATTCGAGTAGATGGTTCAAAAAACGCCGCCTTGCCGGAAATGGCCGCTGCCCTCATGGCAACAGGCCCGGTCCATTTACGAGGGCTGCCCTGCCTGTCGGACATCGACAACATGGTCCGCCTGATGGTGGAACTGGGCTGCCAAGTCGAACGCGACGGTAATGACCTGCGATTGGAAACCAAGGACGATGGATCCTGGCACGCACGCTATGACATCGTTCGCACCATGCGGGCAAGCATCTGCGTCCTGGGCCCGCTGCTGGCCCGCTACGGACAGGCTCGCGTCGCCATGCCTGGCGGATGTGCCATCGGTGATCGGCCCGTAGACCTCCACCTCAGAGGTTTGGAAGCCCTTGGTGCCCGTATTGAACTCGATGGTGGAGACATCGTGGCGCGTGCAGATCGACTCACAGGCGGCACGGTCTTCCTGGGTGGCCCCTTTGGTTCCACGGTTCTTGGTACGGCCAATGTCATGTGTGCCGCCACCCGGGCTGAGGGCGTCACGGTCATTGAGTCAGCTGCCTGTGAACCGGAGATCATGGACCTCGCCACCATGCTCAACAGCATGGGGGCTTCGATCACTGGCGCTGGCACCCCTCGAATCACTGTGCGAGGCTGCACCGAACTCTTTGGCTGCGATCACCGCGTCATGCCCGACCGAATCGTCGCTGGCACCCTGGCAATTGCTTCCGCCATAACCAATGGCGATGTCACCCTTGAAGATTTTCCACTCGATCACTTGTTAGCCGTAGTGGATCGACTCCAAGCAACCGGCGTGCGGGTCGAACGCCTCGATGAACTGGAACCACCGGGACGCTGTGCCATCAAGATCACCAGTGAGCGACGGCTCAAACCGGTGCTCTTCACGACTCAGCCCTACCCGGGGTTCCCAACGGATCTCCAGGCCCAGATGATGACGCTGCTCTGCTTTGCCGACGGCAACAGCATCGTGACGGAAAAGATCTTCCCCGATCGGTTCCTGCATGTCTCCGAGCTCACGCGCATGGGCGCCCAGCTCTATCGCCAGGGTGGCACCGTGGTGGTCCAGGGCGTGAACCGCTTGGTTGGAGCCCCGGTCATGGCAAGCGATCTCCGTGGCTCTGCCAGCCTCGTGATCGCTGGTCTCGCGGCAGAAGGAACGACGACCGTCAGCAGGATCTATCACCTGGATCGTGGCTATACGCAACTCGAGAATCAGTTGAATTCACTGGGTGCCTCGATCGAACGGTTCAATGCAGATGCCCAGGATTCGAGGGGCTCACCAACGACCTCCAAACCGACCAGCCAGCCAACAGCTTGATCGTTACGACGCGTCCACGCATTGACGCCGTCGTTCCCACAGCAGGATGGCCGATGCAGTGGCGACGTTGAGGGACGGAATACCGTCAGCCATTGGAATTTCAATCACCGCATCACAAGCCTCAAGGGTCTCGTCATCAAGACCATGCCCTTCGGAACCCAGGACCAAACCAGCACGCTCAGGCAAGTTCATGTGGGCTGCCGACACACTGCTGGGCCGACACTCTGCAGCAGCCAAGTGGACACCCCAACGTGACTGCAAAGACTGAAGCGTCTTGATCCAGTCATCCGCAATGGCCCACGGCACTGCAAGGACGTGGCCCATGGAAACCCGAATGGCCTTGCGGTACAAGGGATCGCAACACGCATCATCGAGAATCACGGCATCGACGCCGAAAGCAGCTGCATTTCGAAAGAGAGCCCCCATGTTGTCCACATTGGTCAGGCCCCTCGCTAAGAGCAGCGTGCATCCTTGGGCCATGTCCAAGGCCCCCATCACGTGTTCCACGATCAACGACTCTGCAGGAGGACGATGCCCCGTCGCCAGGGCCCCTCGATGAACATGAAACCCAGCGATCTCGCCCATCATGGCCAAGTCGGCGATGTAGACGGGAACGCTCTCAGGCAGTGTCTGTAGGACATCTTGAAGACGATCATGCTTCTCGGGAGAGAGCAACACCGAATGCAGTCGTTCTGGTTGTCGGATCAGACGACGGATCACCAATTCCGATTCGGCCATGAATAAACCGTCACGACCACGGAGATCCCGATCACGCACGTCACGAAAAGAATCGACCCGCGGATCATCAAGTGCCTGGATCAGGTGCGGACCGTTCACGAACCTCCGGACGAACCCTTGGATTTTCCGGACTTGCCTGACCCGGTCTCTATCTCATCCCCTCGGAGGATTTCCATCAGCTGCTGCTGGGCACGCTCATAGCGATGGAAACTTTCGACGAGATTACTGCGGATCAACAACAAGTCCTGGTCCTCCGGACCCAGCTCATCCCCACGGGCATCCAGCAGTCGCTGCATGGAACCTGCAGCCGACTTGAGATCGGCCGCACCAAAGGAGAAGTTCCGGGCCGCTTCATACAACAGCTCGTTGGAGTATTCCTTGTCGGTTGGTCTGTACAACAATCTCCAGGGGCTTGCCGATACCTCGGCAATAGCCCGATTGAGTTGCTGTGACGCGACATTCAAATTCGCCAAGGTGTCACCGAAATTATCCAACATCAAAGGAGAACGACTTCTGAAATCAGCTACCACAACATCGACGTTGGCCAAGGTGGTCTTCCCATCTGCAAAGATCGAAGCCAATTGTGGCGCCCACGTCCTATTGGCCTGGTCCGTGATCGATCTGACATTCGATACGACTTCATAGAACGAATCCTGGTTGGTGACAATAACTTCGTCCAGGTGGGCGAATGAAGCATTGAGATTCATGAGGATCGATGACACCTCGCCAGACCAGCTTGAATCCCAATTCTTCTGGAAGTCGGCCACAACAAGATCCACGTCATGAATCACGTCCTGGATCTCCGCAGCGCTTGGCGCTCCGAGGATCCATTGCAGGACATAGCCATCCGTCTGGAAGCGCTCGGACAAATCCTTGATATTGCTCAAGAAATCTCCGACCTTCTCCGCACCATCTGGTCCCACCAGGGAACCCAGTAATCCAGCCGATCCCGTTCCACGGAAATAACCGCCTGGTTGAAGCAGCTCACCGGCATCATGCGTATCGTCCTCAGGCCTGTTGGTTTCATCAAAGCCGAGTGACGTGATCGAAATAAACGAGTCAGCACTAATCAGACCGCTTTGAACAGTCGCCACCGCATTCGAATACAGCGGGATGGTCGTTGGAATGGAGAAGGTGACGTCGATCTCATCGATCGGACCTGGCTTCTCCTTGTCAAAGGTGACGGCATCCACCTGGCCAACCTTGATGCCTCCGATTCGGACCTCCGAACCCGCCTGCAGGAAGGATACGCCCTCCAAGACCGTGTAACTGGTCTTGTAGTTGTTCATGGGTGATCCGAAGAACAGAGTCCAAAGATCTCCCAAGAGGAAGATCACGATCAACGCAACGATGAGTGAGATCGTGACGAAGATGCCAGCTTTGACATTGTTGGCCTGTCGAAGCGATTCGTTACTCATGACTTGTTACGTCCAGTCGAATTGGTGTTCTTGGTTCGATGGGAGAACAACCGCTTGAATAAACCACGTGTCCTGCCAGGTGTCGGAACCCGCCGCGTGGTCTGAATCGAGCGACCACCGGTGAGCTTACTGTTGTCAATCCCCAGCAGGTCGGCAGCGTAACTGCTCTCGCCTGTCACTTCCTCCGTGAGCGGCCCCTCGGCATCGCCACGCAGGAACTGCCTGATCAAGAGACGGTTTTCATCCAGCTCGTCCAGGCGGTCTTCAGGCCAGTCTCTCAGGACTTCAAAGGCCTTCCGGTCATCCAGCATCAGGACCTGGCCCTTGTTCAGCATGGCCATGCGGTCTGCGATGGTGAAGGCTGAATCCATTTCATGGGTCACCACCACGCTAGCTACGCCGAGCTTGTTGGTCAGGTCGATGATCAAGCGGTCGATGGCAGCAGACGTCACCGGGTCGAGACCGGCACTGGGTTCGTCGTAGAAAAGGATCTTGGGATCCAGGGCCAAGGCCCGAGCCAACCCAGCTCGTTTCTTCATGCCACCACTGATCTGGGCAGGGAACTTGTGGGAAGCCTCTCGAAGATCAACCAGTTCCAGCTTGATCTTGACCATGAAGTCGATGATCGCGGCATCCAGGTCCGTGTGTTCTTCCAGGATCAAGCCAACATTGTCCCCCACTGAAAGTGACTGGAACAATGCCCCAGATTGAAACAGGATCCCGAACTTCTTTCGAGCCTCGTCCAGCTCCTCATCAGTCATGTCAGCAAGCACATCTCCGAAGAGCTTGACCCGTCCCTCGTCCGGATGCAGGGAACCGATCATGTGACGCAGGAGCGTGGACTTGCCACACCCTGAACCACCCATGATGACCATGGTCTCTCCGGGCTTGACCTTGAGGTTGATGCCATCGAGCACAGTCTGATCGCCGAACCGCTTGACGAGGTCCTCGATCTCGATGACATACTCACCTTCATTGGGCATCTTGAACCCCAGCTCCAAGCTCCGCGTCTCCACCAGCTCCGGGCGGGAAGGTTAACGGAGGCGTCTGCCCGATCCGCACCCAGGCGAACCGGAAAACCGGGATCGGCCGACCACCCTCACGGTCCAGGATCACGTAACGGGCGGTACCAGGCACCGAGTCCCGGTTGAATTGCAGGAAGTAGGGTACCGAAATGGACCATCCACTGGGATCCCAGGCGGCATCGCGTTCCGGATCCTGCGTGATCGAAACCAAGCTGCCGAAACGATCTGTCAGTGCACCCAGGAATTGGGCCGCCTCGACACCCGAAGCAGACGGTTCGAGAAAGGCTTGCCGGAAGGCTTCGACATCGCCGGCCTGGCCCGCCTGAATGGCTTCCAAGGGTCCATGCAGCATGGGTTCCCGCACCATGTGGTTCCACCACAGCAAGCCAAAGGTGGTCACGGGTGTGACGACGATTCCAATCACGATCGCCGTGATCGCAACACCACGCCCTCGACGTTTTCCCGTCCGAATATCCCTCAGTGCCAAGACCCCGAACAAGACCCCCAGCATGGTCACCACTGGACACAGGCCAACCGAGCAGGCCAGTCCGATCAAGGCCCATGGGCTCCAGGGGGGTGCCTGAGCTCTGCTCATGCGGATCCCGGCTCCCCGGGGGCTGTCGCCTCCACGTCTCCGGGTGCCTCGTCACTTGCATCGGGCTCTAGTGATGGTTGCGCAGGGATGATCATCAAGCCCGCAGGATCCTCGATACGCAAGGACTTGAGTTTGGTACGGAATGTCATCGTATCCAGAACCGGGATCAGCACGAACTGGCCTGTTGCATTCCGGGTGCCCGCATCGAATTTGAGAATCAACCAAGCATCGACCTGCGGTTGGAACATGGAGACGTTCTGAGAGGGCAGCACCTTGCCCACCTGCAGTGACTTCAATGGTCCCAGTCGCTCATTGACCATGGCCCCAAAGGTTTCGACATCCTCGACAGGCAACGGTGTATTAACAAGATCCCAATGGGCCAGGGCTCCCGAAGCATTATCATTCGCTGATTCAGTCAGGAACACATGGACCGACTCCGAGATCGCAGTTTGCTGCCCCCGCTCCAAGTAGTCCCTGAGTGAAGTCAACAAGAAGAGACTGCAGACACTGACCAAGATCCCGACGACGATGCTCGTCTTCGCCAAGGTCATCCCCCGCAGCCTGCCGTCGGCCTGGCGGATCCTGCCCATGGCCATCAGGCCTAGCACTGCACCCAGCAGGCTCACCGGCGGACAGGGCAAGCAGGCAACCACCATGGCCACCACGGCCAGGCTTGAGAGCCTGGGGCCCACAGGCCGAGGCGATGTCGGCCTCAAGCCTGCATCAGTGTGAGGATTACTGGGATCGGTCATCATGGCTCACGGATCCCCTGGTGAGTACCCAGGGGCGAGGGGTGATCGGGACGCGGGATGCTGCGGATGGTAATCCGGACCCGCCGCGACCGTCATACACTCGCATCATGATTCCCTCCGCCGCCAAACGCTGCACTGTGATGGGCCTGGGTCGTTTTGGAGGCGGCCTGGGTGTCACCCGGTGGCTCCTGGACCAGGGCTACACGGTCTGCGTGACCGACCTGTCAGGATCTGACGAACTCACCGACTCACTGGCACCTTTGTCCGATGACATCGAAGCCGGTCGGGTCCGACTTCAACTCGGCAGTCATGAGCTATCTGATTTCACCGATACGGATCTCGTCATTGCCAACCCAGCGGTCCCGCAACCCTGGGACAACAGCTGGCTCCAAGCAGCCAGCAACCAGGGCGTTCCGATCAGCACCGAGATTCGACTCTTGGTTGAACAACTTGATCGATCCCGGGTCATCGGCGTCACAGGAACCAATGGGAAGTCCACAACGACAGCGATGATTCATCACATCCTGATCCGGTGCGGTTTGGATGCCAGGCTCGGTGGGAACATTGGTGGAAGTTTGCTCTCAACCATCAATGATGTCACACCGAACACGTGGTTCGTACTGGAACTGTCGAGCGCCATGCTCTACTGGCTCGGGGATGAACACGGCGACCAGGGGTGGTCCCCGGGTACGGCAGTGATCACCAACATCGCCCCCAATCATATCGACTGGCACGGCTCTGAAGCGCACTACCGCCAATGCAAGGAAAACATCACTCGCTGGCAGACAGACGAGGACATGGTCCTACGCGGTGAGTCTGTTGCTCGCTCGACGCCGATTCCGATTCGGTTACCCGGCGCCCACAACCAGGCCAATGCGCACCTCGCAGTCATGGTCGTGTCCAAAGCAACGGACATCACTCCAGCCCAAGCCGCCACCGCGTTGTCTGATTTCCCAGGACTTCCCCACAGGCTGGAACCCGTAGGAACGGACGGTCGGTTCTTCAATGATTCCAAGTCCACTACACCCGAAGCGACGGTCTTAGCCGTGCAAGCCTTTGCCCCCAAGTGTTCCCGGGTGCATCTCATTGCCGGTGGCTACGACAAGGGTGTTTCATTGGACGCCATCGCCGCCCTCTCTACGGAAATCGGTGGCCTCTACACGATCGGAACCACAGGCCCGAACCTGGCAGAACAGGCCACTGGCCAAGTTGTTTCATGTGGTGATTTGGAGACGGCAGTCAACAAGGCCTTTCAGAACATGGGGCCTGGGGACATCCTGCTCCTGAGTCCAGGTTGTGCTTCCTGGGACCAGTTTGAGCACTTCGAAGCACGGGGCGAAGCCTTTCGCAGCCTGGTATCGGCTCACTCGGGCACGATGGGGTCCGACCGCATCGCCCCCACCAACTCGCTCAGTGAACCAACGCCCTGACGACCCACCCAGTTCACCAGACCACGTTGCACCCGGGTCGCCAAGCGGGGATCTGCAAAGAGGGCCGTTGCCAAGCCAACACTCGTGGCCCCAGCCAAGATGAGCTCAGCGGCATCAGTCCACCTCATCACCCCACCCAGGCCGATGATCGGCAACTGATCTCCGTGATTCAAGGCAGTCCTCACACCCGCGACCATGCGCACAGCCAGTTGATGAATTGCCGGGCCGCTGAGTCCCCCGGAGGTATTCGATAAGCGAGGTCGCCTTGAGTCCACGTCGATGGCCATAGCAGGCACGGTGTTCATTATGGTCAGGCCATCTGCACCACCTGCGACGGCCGCCCGCGCGAGGGGATAGCCAGGTGCTGTTTCAAGCGGAAGCTTCACGAACAGCGGGGTTCGAGACAAGGCAGACTTGATGGCTGACACGGCCTCTTGCATCGCAGCAGGATCATCCGTGAACTGGCGCCCTGTCCCGGTATTGGGGCAAGACATATTCGCCTCGACCAATGGGAGTCCTTCAACCTCATCGAAAGCCTTCGCAACGGTCACGTAGTCGTCAATTGAATGGCCTGCCATCGAACCAATGAAAACCGTTCCGAGATCGGCCAAGCGAGGGGCCACCGATTCCATGAACTGATCCAGTCCGGGGTTGGCAAGTCCTACGGCATTGAGCATGCCGGTGGGCAACTCCACAAGTCGCCAGGGTGGGTGGCCTTCACGTGGTTCGGGTGTAATGGATTTGGTGGTGACAGCCCCAAATGTTCCCTTGGGGACGACCTCCAGGATTTCCGGTCCGCAACCAGCGGCACCAGCGGCCGCGACCAAGGGGCCGCGCAGCTCGACACCGGCGAGAGTGACGGCCAGGCTGGGCATGGCCGGACATGATACGTGCTCCGACGCGTGATCAGCCGGAGGCCGCAATATCCTCGGGAACGCCCAGGAACTCGTACATGTGCTGGTCGTACGTCGCCGAATCCTCATCCCGGGACAGATCCAGCCGCAACTCGTTGATCACCTTGGTGCCCTGGCCAACCCACTCCTGCCAGGTCTGGGCTGCAATATTCTCAGCAATCCATTCACCGACCGGTCCCTTGAAAGGCGGCCCCTCCAACTGGGTACCTACACGTCCAGTCTGTCTGCAAGAGAAGGAACCCCCCGCTTCATCAGTCGGTGCCGTTGCCGGGGCCTCCTCGGCAAGTTCCGGAGGTTCCCGACCGATGCTCCTGAGTAGATCAGCCATCGCGTCCCGTGGCAGAAGATCACCCTTGCTGGCAGCCACCTCGTAGCCACGCTGCAAGGTCACCACGGCCTTGTCGGACCAACCGGCCTGGATCAAGGCTTCTCCGCAGAGCTGCCAGGCCTTGCTCATTTCGGGATTCAACTCGATACATCGCTCCAGGCTCGCAGCCGCCTCCGCAGCCCGGCCAGTCTTGAGGTACGCAGAGCCGAGGCTGAAGTGAGCCATCTCATTCTCCGGATCAGCCTGAGCCATGTTCTCGTATTGAGCAATCCGTTCATCAATCGTTGCCATGACATCTCCTGCTTTCGAAGTCATCACTGTAGTCCATCAACTGAACGAAAGCGCACCAACGTGGCATCACGCTGCCCTGACTGCTTGTGAGCGGATACGCATCCGACCGCCCCCGACACGATTGCTCCAAATCCACCATTCAAGCATGAGCACCAACAGTGCCACCCCAATCGCCCATGGCCACAGTGGTACATACCCTCGTGCGGCTCCGGACGTGGCAGCCACTGATTCTTGCCCCAGCGTGATTTCAGAGCTCGGTTGAATGTCCGACTCATTGATCGATGGAAACAACACGGATCGACGAAGCACGGACGAGTCGACATCCCCGACCTCCAGGACGTGCAGACCTGAAAGATCCACCGGACCGAAAGTCACTACACCCTCAGAGTCTGACAGCAGAGTCCGCGTAGAACCATCCGGTCGCACAAGCGTTGCCTCGCTTCCAGCCTTTCCAATCTGGAATGTCAGCATGCCACCGGGCGACGTTTGCTGCTGGACCAAGGCTTCATTGCTGTGCCCCAACCAATCCACCGTGTTGTAGAGGAAGGCGACAAAGGGCGGTTCGTATGGCCACGTTGACTGAACCGGGTCGAAGGCCACGTGCACCCGTGGAGCACCAGCTTCCTCCCAGGCCATCACGAGTGGTGTTCGGCTTCCTTCCAGAAGAATGTTGACCGATTCGGAAGGTTGGATCGAAGTCGACTCCTGGACGAACAGCGAATCGATATCCACATTCTGCATCACGGGATGACTGGTCATCGCCTGCAAAGCCACTTGCGATTCTTTCTGCTGACCATAGACCGTCAGGTGTTTCGTTGGTGGTGCCACGCCCAGCGTCAACATCGGCGCTTGGACGCCTGGCGGTGGCTCAACCGAATCAAAGACAACAACATCCCACGACGTTGTCTGGTCGTAAGTTGCCCATTGAGCAGGCGTGAAGAATTCGAGTTTGGCGACTCCCAATCCGCCCAGCAAACGACGCAACAGTTGACGGTTCTCACTCACCAATGCCACCTTCAATTCACGAGGTGGCGGCACGACCAAGATAGCCGTGTCATCTATTGGCAATGCGTCTTGCCCGAGCAACGCGACCTCGATGACCGCACCACGAGCCAATTGGAATGGGGAGAAGACCAAACTTCGCCGTCCTGGTAAACCCTCCATTGAAGCCGGAATTTCAACTTCTTGAATCGATCGAACTCGACCATCCACCGACAACTGAACGTCCACCCGACGTGCTTCCGAGGTGAAATTGCCCAGGGCCGCAAAGACTTCAATGTCTGAAGGAGATTCCCAAGGACGATCCGCTGCCAACTGCAACACCGACAGATTTGCTGGAGCCTCCGTACCCATTCGATGAAAGGTCAAGGTCTCCCCACGCAAGACTTGGTCCTTGAGATCAACCAGTCGGCCATCGCTGAAGAGTTCTAAATGGGCTGGGACCACCTCTGGCACATCGGGATTGTCTGGGTCCGTGTTGATGGAATACACCCGAGCAAGTTGGAGTGCCTCACCGAGGTGACTTCGACCGTGGGAGGGCTCAATGCGTTCAATCGCCGCGATCAGTTGGGCTCGTGAGTCCGTGAAGGGTTGGACGATCTCAGCCGATTCACCAAAGGCCACCACCATCGTTTCGCCATCCCCACTGGTGAACAGTCCACCAGGATGCAATCGGTCAATGGCATCGCGAGCGAGTTCCAAAGCTCGCTCCAATCGCGTTTGGCCAGACGAGGACCCATCCGTAGTCGCCATTGAACCGGAACGGTCAATCAGGAGAACCGTTCGACCTCCAGCACCACGTGGCCCTTCCATCCTGGGCTGCATGATGGCGAGAATGAGGAGCAACAAGACAATCAACTGAAGGAGGAGCAGAAGATTTCGTCGCAGTCTTTGGAATGGAGAGTTGGCCTGAAGATCCTCGGTGGATGACATCCAAAGCAAGGTGCTTGAAATGGGCAGCGTTCGTCTCCGCAGTTTCAGGAAGTACAGGATGAGCAGGGGCGGGATGACCCCAATCAACAGGAAGAATCCGGACCAGGGCGTGAGCAGGCTCATTGCAGTAGCCCCTGTCGTCTCAGGTACTCGACCAGCAACACTTCCATATCCACATCAGACCCAATCGCCAGATGCCCAATTCCACGACGGCTGCACCATTCGCGGAGTCCATTACAGAAGGCGTCCAGACGTTCCCGGTAGGTTCTCAACAAGGCTGGGGTCACTGTGATCTCACAGTGATCACCTGTTTCCATGTCTCGCAGTCGCACATCACCAGAAAGCCCCCGTGAAGCAGGGTCCAACTCATCAGGTGCCAAAACCTGCACACAAAAGACATCATCTCCCCCACCGGTCACGTAGCGCAAGCCCGCGTCATAACCATCCGGATCAAGGAAATCCGAAAGCACGATTAACACGCCACGCCCACGGCGGCCCAGGGCAATGGACCGCATGGCCTCCTCCAAACCACCCGCCTCGCCTGCCGACAATGACAAGAGCCAAGTCGCCATCTCGCGTGTGCGGCGGCGGCCACGCAACGAAGTCAAGGGTGCCACACCACTGCCATCGAACCCAAACAAGCTGACACGATGCTGATTGACCAATCCGATGTAGCCCAAGGACATCGCCAGCCTCTTGCAAAAGCCCAACTTGTTGGGCCCCCCCCAGTCCATGGATGGACTGGTATCCACGGCAATTGCCAGCGAGAGATCTTCCTCTTCCAGGAACAACTTCAGGAACAGGGTTTCCAGGCGTGCATAGATGTTCCAATCGACGAAGCGCAGGTCATCGCCAGCGGTATAGGGCCTGTAGTCGGCAAAGTCCACGCTCTGGCCACGGCGTCGGCTGCGTCGCTCTCCATGAATCTTGCCGCTGAACACCTTGCGTGACAACACGTCCAGCCGATCGAGGCGCGACATGAGTCCTCCGCCGAGTAGTTCCTCGATGGTTGTCGGTCCTTCGCCCTCGCCAAATCGACTCATGCAGCATCCTCATTGCGTTTTGTATCGTCGAAATCCTCTCGTGGCGCTTCAACAGCAACCTCTTGGACCAAGGACTGCACGAGATCCGTTCCTCGAACACCATCGCTGCCCGCTTCGAATGTCAGCCCCAACCGGTGTCGAAGGGCCGCAGGTGCAACGCGGCGAATGTCATCCAAGGATGCTGCGTAGCGTCCGTCAGCGACTGCCAGCACCTTGGCAGCCGTCACCAGGGCTTGTGCCCCACGCGGACTGACACCCAACTGGACGTAACGTTTCAGGGACTCCGGAAAGGTCGGGTGGGTCGGATGAGTCGCGAGGACCAATCGGATCGCATAGTCCTGCACATGAGGCGCCACGATCGCCTCACGCATCAGGCGACGGGCCGACAACAAGAAGGCTCCATCAAGACGACGACGTGCGACAGGGGCAGTTTCCCCCGTTGTGCGGGCCAGGATCTCATTGAGGTCATCTCGGCCGACATCCGGTACCTCTACCTTGAACAGGAAACGATCCAACTGTGCCTCCGGAAGCGGGTAGGTACCTTCTTGTTCTACTGGGTTCTGTGTCGCTAATACAAAGAAGGGCTCTGGCAGTTGCCGAGTCTCTCCACCACTTGTCACCGTACGTTCCTGCATGGCCTCCAGGAGCGCGGACTGGCTCTTGGGCGTTGCTCGATTGATTTCGTCGGCGAGCACCAATTGGTGGAAGATGGGGCCAGGCCGAAAGACGATTTCCCTGTGCCTCGTACCTTCCTGCTCAACCACAAGAGTGGTTCCTGTGACATCAGCAGGCATCACATCAGGCGTGAACTGGATCCGTGCGAAGTCCAGGTCGAGCGCCTGGGAGATCGTGCGCACCAGGAGTGTCTTACCCAGTCCGGGCACACCTTCCAAAAGCACATGCCCCCCAGCAAAAAGTGCCACGAGTGTTTCATCCACGACCTGCTGCTGGCCCACGATGACTCGACCGATTTCGGCACGCAGTTGCGCAAATTGCCCCCTGGCTTCTTGGCAAGCAGCACGGACGCTGTCCAGATCAACCGGATCCCATTCGAGGATGGCATCAGTCATGATTCGTCATCCTCAAGAGTGTCACCAAGACCCTGTTGACGCGCTCGGTCACGGGCAGCCTTCAATCGGCTGGTCATACCGTCCTCCTGGTCTTCTTTCGGGGGCGACTTTGCCTGGCGCGATGGCTTGGTGACATCGGGTTTGCCCGAACCACCAGCAGTTTCCTGCTGGCCGGGATCTACCGGTGACGATGGCTCAGGCTTCATGGTGGTCCGACTTCGAGCAGCACGCTTGGTCCGGCGCCAGGCCGACAAAGAGGCATCCCCTTTTCGGTCGCGCCGAGCCGAGGCCTTCGCGAGTGCTTCGCGGACTCGTTCCGGATCCACCGCCAACCGCCGTAGCCCAACGTCGAGCACCAGCAGGATCGCAGCCAGGATGGCTAATGTCATCCAGATAGCGCGGGCGGTGGATGGCATCACCAACGATTCACGATCGAACAAGTCCACGGGTAAGACTTCATCCATCGACAAGACCCGACCGCCAGTACGTTCTGCAACACGCCGCAACATGATCGCGTTATCAACGAGATCACGGTATTCATCCGAGTAGGCACGGCTCACCGCTGCCTGAACGTTTCCTTGCAAGACTTCACCATCGGCGTCCCGTCCGGCAAAGTTCACATTGACCACCGAGGTTCCGGCCTGACTCTGCTGGAATTCACCACGATAGTGACCGGGTGCCATCTGCTGAAGATCCAGGCCACTGGTCGTGCCATCGGGTGCAATCACGACCGCCCGGGTCTTGAGGAAATTCAAGAATGCAGTGTCTGCATCGAGTGCCGTCAGGTCCACGATAAATTGACCGCCACCTTCATCCTTGATGTTCATGGTGAAATCTGACATCGAGGAGGATCGCATCAACCAACGGGTGGACTGTTCCCAAAAGGCGCTGAAGCGTGGCCAAGCCAACCATTGAGGCACCCAACGCGTAGACAGATCGCTGGTAAATGCCGAAACACGACCAAGTCCGTAGTTCCACCAGGCATAGAGTGGATCGCCGTTCGTGTCGTTGGTGACCACGATCCCGACCCGGGCGAGTCCTTCCCTGGGTGCCGTCAACACGTAGCCCTTGATTCCGGGCACCTCGTCAATGCCCTGCAAGGGGCCGGTTTGCCTTTCCGTAACCGTGGTAGGAAAGTTGCCTTCTTGGATCAAGGAGCGACTGACGACCCGAGCTTCCTTGATAAAGATCTGTGGGAGTTTCTGGGGATCCTCGACACGGTAGAAAGAACCGCCTGTCATGGATGCGATGCGCTGCATGATGGCAGCGTGCATTGGATTATTCCCGTGTCCACCGACCATGACTGTCGAGCAACTCACGTTGTTATCCGCGTACTGACTGATCAAAGTAGAAGATGGCGGTGCCGGATCACCATCTGAAATGATGATGACATGCCGTTGCCCAGCATCGACCTGGAGAAGACTTTGGAGTGCAGTTTGCATCGAGGGCTCAAACATTTGCATGTCGCCGAATGTCAACTTCCGAGCTGCCGATAGCGCTGCTTGACGGTTCCCCACAACCTGCATGGGAAGTACCCACTTAGCCGCATCGCCAGCCCCCTTCTCGATGATGCCAATTTCATCAGCTGCATTGAGGGTCTCGATGGCTGCTTCGGTCACGCGTTGCCCCCAGTAGTTGCCCTGCGGCATTTCACAGGAGTGCACAATGATCGCCAACGCCCCCTTCACGATCTGTCGCTCTGCTGGAGGATCCAATTCCAATGGAATAGCCGACTCCAGGGCCGATCCAATCCAACCGCCTGCGCCCAAGCCCTCGGGACCACCCGTCACGAGTAAGCCCCCACCAGTGTCATGCACATACGCATGGAGATCACGAACCTGGAGTTCAGTCATAGACCAACGCGGGACACCCACCAACGCCACCATGTCATATCCCAACATGCCCACCACACCGGCATTCATTCCAGACGGCATGGTCTTGATAAAGGTAATTCCGGCCTGAGTCAGGGCATCCTCCAATGCACTGCCACCACCAATACCGTCATCGATGATCAGAACCGATCCTGAACCAGACACCATGGTGACCGCTGCCGCTGAATTGTTGGCGGCAATGCGATCACCCGCTCCTGGATCGGGCTCGAAGGTTGCCCGAAACTGCACCGGTCCAGCATTGCCGCTCTCCACCGTAATGCGTTCAACGTGGAGGCCACCCTCGAGTGTTAAAGGAAGCGCATGACCTGGCAGGCCTCCGTTGATGTCCACCAGCGCTCCATCCTGCTCAAGAACCAAGCGACCTGATGCTGGCCCTCGGCTCCGGAGGACCAACCGCAACTCCAGAGACTGCCCTCTTCGTGCATGAGAGGGCGCTAACAGCCGATCGAACAGAACTTCTTCCTGGTAGGCATACTCGATCGGCAACACGTCAATCGGAATCCCACTTTCGCGTGCCATATCGGCGGCGATTTCAAGACTGCCAATCGTTTCATTGCCATCACTCAACAAGACGATGCGACTGGCCGTGTCACGTGGGAATAAACCCTTGGCCAACTCGATGCCCTGGGCAAGATTCGTCTCGGTGACATCGGCCGGGCCACTGTTGAGGCTGATAACAGAAGCTGGGTCAGGCATCGCGGTCGGTACGGCATCACGCCCAACTTGAATCACTGCCAAACGATCATCGAGTTGACGTCCCGGACCATTGGCAGCCTGTTCCAACCAATCCGTAGCTCGGTCCAACCCACTCCGTGGAATGGATCGACTCCGATCAACAACCACGGCCACGGTCAGTCCACGGGCCTCCGACTGCAGAATCGGTTCAGCCATCGCCACAGCAAGTACGAGGATCAGAACACTTCGCGTGAGACCGATGAGAATCCAACGACCCGGTCCAAAGGCTTCTCGACTACGACGCAGCCACCACCACGAAGGGATCAGCAGCAGTGCCAGCAAAAGCCAACCAGGTTGTTCAAAGTAGATTGGCAAGACGGAACCAGGCTCACCGGGCCATTCATAGACCGGACCTGATCATACCCCCGGGAAGGAATCCACCCGACGATCAGGGCTGATCGTGCTCAACAAGCAGGATCCGGTTGTTTCTACTGTCGAGAATGAGCATGCCACCATCGTGCTGGGACACGGCCCACGGATCTCGAAGTTGCCCCGGCCCCCAACCCCCGCCCCCCCGTTTGCCCCTGTGGCTGCCCGGAGAAACGAGTCGGAGCAGGCTGTTTGGGCCAATATCCCTAACCACCACGGTTCCCATCCTTGCC
>JAYZAT010000171.1:0-16493 GCA_036339555.1 Planctomycetota bacterium | reverse complement strand
GGCGGACACAACGAAGGATGGCACACGCAGCAGCCTGCCAGTTCTCCCTGACATGAGGATGTGGGACTACGCCCAGAGTGATTCTGGAAATTGTCTCGGGCGACGTTGTCCCACCTACGAGACGTGCTTCTATCAGCAAGCCCGAAGAGAAATGGAAGAGGGCAACTTGCTGGTGTGTAATCATGCTCTGTTCTTTTCTGACCTGGCCTTGCGTCTTCGCGGTGCCGGTGTATTACCCGGCTACGACCATGTCATCCTGGACGAAGCGCATGCCATCGAGGATGTCGCTGCTGAGCACTTTGGGCTTCGGTTGTCCGAGAACCAGGTGAAGCATCTGCTCGGATCGTTGTGGCAGTCGCGGGGCCGTAAGGGGTTTCTGGCGACCCTGGACGAGGGTGACTCGGGAGTGCAGGAATCGCGGGATGCCGTAGCAATGGCCGAGGCCGAATGCCAAGCTTTCTTCTCGGCGTGGCTGGCCTGGCGTGAAGCGGATGGTGGACGTGGACGGATTCCAGGTCCTGGGGTCGTGGATAACACATTTTCACCAGTACTCGAACAGTTGTGTGACTCGTTGAACTTGCTTCGTGGACGCTTGGATGACGAGGGGCAACGCGCGGAACTCTCCGCGTATGCACAACGTGCTTCGGAACAGGCTCGGATTGCCTCGGCTCTGGTTGATCAGTCCGTGGACGGCTGCGTGTATTGGCTGGACGGGTTCGAGACACGCCGTGAGGCCACCAAACGTTTTCACCGTCCCCAACCCAGTCTTCACTGCATGGTGGTCGAGGTGGGACCGATTCTGGAGGCCTGCTTGTATGGAGGAGGCCATTCGGTCGTTATGACATCGGCAACGTTGGCAACTGGATCAGGTGATGATGCCTTTGATCACACCAAGCATCGCTTGGGTTGTCACGATGCCACGGCAGTTCAGGTCGGCAGCCCCTTTTCCTTCCCAGACCAGATGCATGTTCTGTTGGATAGCAGCATGCCTGAGCCTCGAGAGGAAGCCTACCTCGATCAACTCTCATCCCGGGTGGTGGAATTGGTGCGAGCGACCGGGGGTGGTGCCTTCGTCCTCTGCACGAGCTTCCAGGTGATCCAGGCATTGGTTGATCGGGTGGGAGACGATCTCGCGGGTGTCGGAGGACCGGTCTTGGTCCAGGGTCGTGATGGCGCTCCTTCCCAGATCCTGGAGGCGTTCCGAGCTGCCGGGGATGGTGTTCTCATTGGGACCTCCAGCTTCTGGCACGGTGTTGATGTTCGGGGCAATGCGCTTCGGAGCGTCATCATCACTCGGATTCCATTCGAGGTACCCGATCGCCCGCTGGTCGAGGCCCGTGCCGAACGCGTACAGGCAGGGGGCGGCAGTCCCTTCAGGGATGACACGCTGCCTCGTGCCCTGATTCGATTTCGACAGGGGATCGGGCGATTGATCCGTTCCAGCCATGATGAGGGGATCGTGGCGATCCTGGATTCCCGCCTGGTGCGAAAGCCCTACGGCCGACGGTTTCTCATGGCGCTGCCCGAGGGGGTCCGGATCCGTGACTTGGCCGAAGAAGCTGCAGAACCTGAACATACTGCCGACTAAGCAGGCAAGACACTCGTTAGACTCTCGCCCATGCTTGAGAAAGTTTTTAAGGCGTACGACGTTCGGGCGACTGTTCCGGACCCGTTAAACGAATTAGTGGCCCGGCGAATTGGCTACGGCGCAGGACGCCTCCTCTTGGAGGAGGCCCAGGCGGCAGGCCGTACTGACGAGGGTGGTCGACGCATCGTGGTTGGTCGTGACATGCGTCCCCATTCCCCAGCTCTAGCGGAAGCCCTCAAGGCTGGCTTGCGATCCGCGGGTGCTGATGTCGTTGACGTGGGGTTGGTGGACACACCTTTCATCTACTTCGCCGTCAATCATCTCAATGCTGCCGGGGGTATCCAGACCACGGCTTCGCACAATCCAATTCAGTACAACGGATTCAAGATCAGCCGCTTCGAGGCCCGGCCCGTGGGTATGGGCAGCGGCTTGGATCGGATCCAGGAGTATGCCGAGCACCACGATGGTGGTGGGGACTTGATCGGTGTTGAAACGGACATGGATCTTTGGGAGGCCTATACCGCCCATGTTCATCGTTTTCTTCACCCCGATCTCCTCAGTGGGACCCAGACAATCAAAGTTGTGGTCGACGCCTCCAACGGGATGGCGGGCACCTTTATGCCACGCGTCTTCGGTGATGTTCCGGGTCTCGACATCACGCCAATTAACTTCGAGAACGACAAGGGCGTTTTCGTTCACGAACCCAATCCGCTGGTGGAAGCCAATCTCCAGCAGGTCCGGGATGGTGTCGTGGCTGAACAGGCTGCCGTAGGCATCTGTTTCGATGGCGATGCCGATCGATGCATGGTCGTGGATGAAATGGGTATGCCGGTGGGCTGTGATCTCTTGACGGCTTGGTTAGCCACGGGGTTCTTGGCCCAGGAGGGGGGCGCGAGCATCGTGTTCGATCTCCGCTCAAGCCATTCCGTATCCGAGATGATCAAGGAGCATGGTGGTGTTCCACATCGGTCCCGGGTAGGGCACGTGTTTATGAAAGGTAAGGCCCGTGAGACCAATGCTGTCTTCGGCGGCGAGTTGTCAGGACACTTCTATTTCCGGGACAACTTCTTCGCCGACTCGGGTGCCATGGCCTTTGCAGCCGTGGTTTCCAACTTATTGGATTTCGATGGGACCATGAGCGAGGCCATTTCGCCTACCAAGCGTTACGTGCAGTCGGGTGAAATCAATTTCGAGACCGAAGACAAGCAGGCTGCGATGGAAGCTTTGGTGGCGGCCTATCCCGCAGCCAAGACCGACACACTTGATGGGGTGACGGTCGACCTGGGCGAGTGGTGGTGTAATGTCAGGCCCAGCAACACCGAGCCGTTACTCCGATTAAACCTGGAAGGTCCCGACGAAGGCACCGTACAGGGCAAGGTGAGTGAAGTCTCACCTTTGCTAGGCGAACGCGTCGAGGAATGAGTGAGCGTTACTCGCCCGGGATCACCGAGATGATTCCCTCCCACGGGCTGGATGCCGATGCATGCAGTCGACGCGGAATCCGTCCACTGCGAGCACCGTGATAGCCCGCCACGCAGGCCAGCCGCATGGCGTGGGCCATCCGGACGGGATCATCTGCATGGGCGATCCCCGTATTCAGGAGGACGCCATCCGCACCAAGTTCCATGGCCTGGGTGACATCTCCGGGTGTTCCCACGCCGGCATCGACAATCAGGGGATAGTCGGGATCGCCACCTTGAGCAGGATCCTTGAGCAGTTGATGAATGATGTGAATCGCGGGCGGGTTGGCAATACCTCGTCCTGACCCGATTGGACTACCCGCCGGCATTACGCAGGCCGCGCCGGCATCCCGAATCCGGGTTGCCATGATCGGGTCATCACTGGTGTAGCACAGGACGCAGAAGCCATCGGTGACCAGCTCGCGGCAGGCTTCCAGGGTGCCGACTGGGTCAGGGAGCAGTGTGGTTCGGTCACCGAGTACCTCGAGCTTGACCCAGTGTTGTCCAGGGTTGTCCAACTGTTCCAGGAGATCTCGTCCCAGTCGAGCAACGCGGACGGCGTCTTCAGCGTTGAAGCAACCAGCTGTGTTGGGCAGGATCGTGTAACGGTCGAGGTCCAGAAAATCCAGAAGCGAGCGGCCTTGTTCATCGAGGAGACGTTCCCGTCGAACAGCCACGGTGACGGCGCTGCAGTCAGCAGCAGCGAGGGCTGCTTGCATTGTTTCATGATCAGCGTATTTGCCAGTTCCCGCGATGAGACGGCTGGTGAGTGTGCAGGGGCCGATGGTCAGGTCGGCGATCTCGGGGGCATCCAGTGTGAGGTTCATGCCGGTCTCCCTTCCGGTCATTATCCAGTCTTGGTCAACCACCACCAACGAGGGTGACGATTTCGACGACGTCGCCGTCCGTCAATCGGCGCTCTTCGCGTTCACGAGCGGGTACAAGCATACGGTTAACCTCGACGGCACATGGCGCATTGTCCAGGCCCAATTCGGCCAAGACCGTTCCGATGGTCTCGCCCTTGAGATCCCGGGATTCCCCATTCACGGTCAACTGCATGTCAGCATGGTAGCCGTGCTAGAGCAGGAACAGAACCGTAATGATGATGAACACGGGCAACAGAACGGGAATGCTGTACTTGAAGACGAATCCGAAGAAGGAGGGCATCTTCACCCCGGATTGCTCAGCAATTGCCTTGACCATGAAATTGGGGCCGTTGCCAATGTAGGTCATGGCCCCCAGGAATACCGCGCCGAGGCTGATGGCTGTCAGCAGTTCCACTGGGATGGACTCCCCGCCCAGCAGCATGAGCATCAAGGTGCCTTCCGGGGCCGAGCCGGTTTCTGCGAGCTTGAAGAAGACCAGATAGGTCGGTGCATTGTCGAGGATGCTGGACAGGCCGCCGGTGATCCAGAAGTAGTGCCAGGGCTCGTTGATGATCTCGGTGATTTCGGCGCCATTGGCCTTGAGCACATCCAGGGGCACCTGCATGGTGATGAAGATACCGATGAAGATGGCGGCCACTTCGATGATGGCGTGGTAGTCGAACTGGTTGGCTTCTCGGATTTGTCGAGAGGTCAGTACCAGCGACACGAGCACCAGCAGCACCATGCACAGTTCCCGCATGAAGGGGAAGGGGGCCCATTCGAAGAATGGCAGCGGGTTGGACGGATTGATGAAGGCCACGCAGGCGATCACGCCAAGCAGCCAAAGGAAGTTGAGGCCGCCGTCAATTCGCAGGGGCTGCACATTGGCCCGGGAAAAGATCCGAACGACCTCGGCTTCTCGGCGAAATTGGATGCTGTCCCAGATGTAGTAGACCACCAACAGGATGCAGCCGGCGACTAACCACTCAAACCAGAGATCCAATGTCCAGAAGAAGGGCACGCCCTGGAGATAACCCAGGAACAGCGGGGGATCACCAATGGGCAGGAGTGTGCCGCCGATATTGCTCACCAGGAAGATGAACATCACGACGGTATGCACTTTGTATTTGCGTTCTCGATTCGTTTTGAGCAGAGGGCGAATCAGCAACATGCTGGCGCCGGTGGTCCCAATAAAGGAGGCGATGGCGAATCCGATGGCGAGGAAACTTGTATTGACCCATGGGGATGCTGGCACATCTCCTCGCAGGTGAATCCCGCCACTGATGACATACAGGCTAAAGAGCAGGATGATGAAGGGGATGTACTCTTCCAGCAGGGCATGGTCGAGCATGTGCCCGATTTCGCTATAGCCCTTCGTGATCCAGTAGAAGCCAATGGTGCAGAGGGCCAAGGCCATAGCCATCACGTAACGACTGAGATTGCTATGCCACCAATGCTCGGTTGCTTTCAGCAATGGGAGCAAGGAAATGCAGCCAAGCAGAAGCACGAACGGAAGAATACCCAGCCCCCAGTAGGGAGTTATGTCCGCAGCAGACTTGGCATTGGCACTGACATCAACGGCTGTTGTTGCCGTTTGGGGATAGATCGTTCCAGGCAGCGGGATCTCACCGACTTCCGTTTCAAGTAGGAGGGTTTCGTCCAGTACAGCCTCATGATCATGGGCATCGGCATGACCGGATCCGGCCAGTCCCAGCATGAGCAATGCCAGGATGAAGAAGCTGGCCAGCAAGCAGAAAACGATCGCCCCGGTGCGGGGACGAGGCGGATGAGAAGATCCGTGTTCAGTCAGCGTCATGAAGGGTCACATGGTAGCGACCAGGGGGCATCGATTCGGGCCATCAGCTCGTGGTTGTATTTCGAGACCCATGGAGGCACAGGGCCTGTTCAATCAGCCAGGCTGCGAAGTCAGACTTTGAGAGTGCTCCCTCGGGACGAACAGGCGATTGTTCCCGCATCAGCAGCATGGCCTCAACCTGTTCTGAATCCATGGTTTCAAGCGGATTTGCCACGATGGCGTGTACACCCTTCTCGCGGAGTTTCATCTCCCCACGAGCCTGGAGGTTGCTGACGTGTTCCAGGGCGAAGCCAATCAGCGTTTGATGTGGAGCACTGGAGGCAGCCGTTGCAGCCAGGATGTCCGGCGTGGGTGTGAGCTTCAGCGTGGTGGGCCCTTCGCTTCGGGACCATTTGCCGGTGCCCGGAGATTCGGGTTTGAAATCGCAGACGGCGGCTGCCATGAACAGGATGTCATGGGTGGGCCATTGTTCGGTAAGTAGTGACTGAAGTTCTGTGCCCGTTTGGAAATGAAGCGTGGTCAGCTTATTGGGAGGTTGCTGTGACACCGGCCCCAGGAGCAAGGTGGTGGCACACCCCTTAGCGTGTGCCGCTTCAGCGATTGCGATCCCCATCCGTCCGGATGAGCGATTTCCGATGAAACGGACCGCATCGATGGGTTCATGGGTCGGGCCCGCTGTGATCAGGATGCGGGTCTGGGGTGCCATCGATCCGAGTTCGTTCGGAGGTTCTGCCTGGGTATGGCCTTCTGAGGGGGGCATGGGTGCATCCGCTGCCGCGGGCACTGCGAAACCGCATCTTGCGGTGTGCCGTGGCCATCGCCATACTACCCTGATCTAGGGGGTCCTAGGGCGTCTTGTCGTACAGGCGTTGCAGACACGGCCGCCGTTTCTATACCTCATCGATGGATGATTCATGGCCAGGAAGCCCCGAGTTCGACTGAAACTTGGCGAGATACTCGTACGCCAGGAGCTCATTACCGATGAGCAGCTTGAGCAAGCCCTATCGCTTGCCAGGGGTTCTGGCAGAAGGCTGGGCGAGTCAATCGTCGAGGCGGGGTTCTGTACGGATGTCCAGATCGCCATAGGGCTTGCTGAACAGTTCGACATGGAATACGTATCGCTGGCAGAGGCTGAGCACGTCTCTGACATCGATCTGGAGGCGGCCCCTGCGGATCTGATTCGCAAGCATCTGGTCCTCCCGGCTGGAAAACAAAACGGTCGCATGCGGGTAATCGTTCATGATCCCATGGATCTTGAGCTCCTTGATCTCCTTCGCTTCCGATTGAACATGGAAGTGGACACTGTGATCGCACCTCGGAGTGCGATCAAGAGCTACATCGATGATCAGATGGGTGGCGGACAGGCGGTCTCAACTGAGTCGTTAGTCACAGAGTCTATTGATGTCACGGTGGATCGCTCAGTCGATGCGTCGGTTGACATTGGCGGGACTGGTGAAGATGAAGCGCCAATTGTTCGCTTGGCAACCAAGATTATTCAAGAAGCAGTTCGTGGTCGGGCCTCTGACATTCACATCGAACCCATGATGGATCGGGTGGTACTCCGGTACCGCATTGACGGTTCCTGCCACGTGCGTGACAACCTTCCGAAGCGGATGCAGGCCGCCTTGCTGGCACGTATGAAGCTGCTGGCCGGGGTGAATATCGCTGAGAGGCGCATTCCTCAGGACGGCAGAATCAAGATGATCATCGACGATTCGCAGGTGGACTTCCGTGTGTCCTGTTGCCCTGCGTATCACGGCGAGTCCGTAGTTCTGCGTATTCTGAGGCCTGATTCTGCTCGGATTGGTCTCACGGCACTGGGGTTCGAGCAGGATCACTTGGACGTCTTCAACAAGATTATCCGGCGTCCCAATGGCATCTTTCTGGTAACCGGCCCAACTGGTTCAGGGAAGACGACCACGCTCTACTCAGCCTTGGATGTGCTGAACAAACCCAACCGGAAGATCATCACTGCCGAGGATCCGATTGAATACAGCTTTACGGGCATCAACCAGTGCCAGGTCAATGACTCCATTGGATTGACTTTCCCAAATATTCTTCGATCGATGTTGCGTCAGGCGCCCAACGTCATCCTCATCGGCGAAATCCGAGACCGTGAAGTTGCAGATATCGCTATTCAGGCCGCACTCACCGGCCACTTGGTCTTCTCGACATTGCATACCAACGACGCTCCCTCTGCCATTACACGACTGATCGATATGGGCGTGAAGCCCTACTTGGCAGCCAGTTCAATCCAGGCCATCATGGCCCAGCGGTTGGTGAGGGTTCTCTGCGAAAGCTGCAAGAAACTGGCCGAGAGCGTGGATACGAAAATGCTCAAATTGATCGATGTGAAACCGGAAATAGCCGAGGGCAAGGTCATGGAATCGGTAGGCTGCCCCAAGTGCAATGGAGTCGGTTTCAAGGGTCGCCAGGCCATTTTCGAGTTCATGGTGATGACCACGGAAATTCGTGAAATGGCCTTTGAGAGGGCTCCGGTGTCAGAGATTCGACAATCTGCCATCCGAAATGGCATGAGAGACTTGCTTGGCGATGGCCGGACGAAGATCCTCAAGGGGATTACGACCCCTGGCGAAGTCGCTAAATTCGCCCAGTCTGAAACCCTGCTGGGAGCTAATATCGATGTTGAGTGAGGCTCATTTGAGTTTGAGAAGGAGTCGTTGATCCATGTCCACGATGCAGATTGACAGACTGCTGGACACCGTCGTGAAGCAAGATGCGTCTGACCTCCATATTTCGGTTGGTCGGAAGCCGACGCTGCGGCTCAATGGAAGTCTCCGCAACCTTGATACCAAGGTGTTGGATTCCGACGACTGTGTTGCACTCATGAAGTCGATCACTCCTGAGCGAAACCAGCAAGAGCTCCAGGAAGTCGGCGGCACTGACTTTGGTTTCGCCTATGGCGATGCTGCTCGATTTCGTGTGTCGGTCTTCAGACAGCGTGGCGATCTTTCGATGGTCTTGCGTCTGATACCCAATGAATTCCTGACCTTTGATGAGATCGGTCTGCCGCCCATCTGTAAGGAATTGATCCGTCGTCCCCGTGGCCTGTTTGTTGTGACCGGTCCAACGGGATCTGGCAAGACGACGTCCCTGGCGACGATGATCGATTACATCAACGAGAGCTTCGATCGGCACATCGTGACGGTCGAGGATCCCATCGAGTACTACCACACGCACAAGAGCTCTGTGGTCAATCAACGTGAAGTGGGGGCGGATGTTCCCAGCTTTGCCGAGGCCCTGCGGCGTGTCCTTCGTTCTGACCCGGATGTGATTCTGGTGGGCGAAATGCGTGACTTGGAAACCATTGAAGCTGCCATCCGAGCTGCTGAGACGGGACACCTTGTGTTCGCCACCTTGCATACGACTGGGGCGGCGGGCACCATCAACCGAATCATCGATGCATTTCCAACCAACCAGCAGGCCCAGGTGAGGGTCCAGTTATCCTCATCCCTGGTGGCGGTGCTGTCCCAGGTGCTGCTCGCGAGGGCAGATAAGCCAGGCCGGGTGGCCTCCTATGAATTCCTGGTGGTGACCCCTGCTATCTCGAACCTGATCCGCGAAAACAAGACCTTCCGAATCGATTCGGCCATCCAGACAGGCCGAAAATTCGGCATGCAGCTCTTGGATGACAACCTCTTCAGCCTCTTTGAGCGAGGGCTCATCTCGGCTGAGGAGATGGTCGACAAGTCCCGCGATCCGGGTGAAATCACGAATCGGGTGCATCGAGCGGGCAAGACAGTTGGCCGCACGGAGCTGGATCAGAGCGAGGAATAGCCTCTCTGATTGGAGCTCTCAAGGGGCTTCAAACTCAGGAAAAGGCCCCTTGAAGTCATTGCATATGACTAATGTCATATACATTTTTACTCGGAAAAAAGGCCCCGGTCGCCCGCAAATACTCGAAAGTACATGTACGGTTCAAGGGAGATGGCAGGGGCATCTGGGCGGTCGGAGCCTGGGCGTCCCTGTTCAAATTTGAACCGAGTGGTCGCATTCTGCATCGATCAGTTCGATCGGGCTTGAATCGACTCAAATTGCCCAGCTAAGGCTGGGTGCAAGTTGGAGCCAAATCCATGGCCAAGAGCCAGGCGGATCCCAAGCAAACCAAGTCGGAAGGCGGTCGATCCTCGGCTCGTCCTCGGAGTCGGTCAGGATCAAGCAGTCGATCGAGCGGTGCCGGCTCCGAGCTCAAGGGCCGCCGATTCGGCCGCGTCCTCGTCAAGCTCGGCAAGCTTAATCGCGATCAGGTTCAGGAAGCCCTGGCGATCCAGCGGGCCCGTAAGGAAAAGGGCGACCAGTCCAAGATCGGTGAAATTCTCAAAGCGCTTGGCTACATCGATGACATAGACATTCTCCGGGCCGTGGCGGGTCAAGCCGGCATGGAGATGATCGAACTGGATACTGATTCCATTGACGACTCACTGATTGAGCAACTGCCTGCTGAAACAGCCAAGACCTATCAAATTATTCCGGTCTCTTTTAACAAGGGCTCGCGAACGCTCACGATCGCGATGAAAAGTCCTGACAACTACCGAGCGGTCGATGATGTCCGCCTCCTGATGGGTTTCAATGTTGAGGCAGTGATCGCCGATCCCAAGGCAATCGATGCTGCCCTCGACAAGCTGTATGCCTCGGGCGGCTCTTCCATGTTGGACATGATGTCCCAGTTGGAAGATTCAGAAACCCTGGCTGCCTTGGAAGGCCGCGGAGATTCAGTCGATCTTGAACAAGTCGCGATGGCTGCAGACGACAACAAGGTCATCCGCCTGTTGAATCTTGTGCTGCTGCAGGCCATTAAAGATAAGGCGAGTGATATCCACTTCGAGCCTTTTGAAGATGAATTCAAGATGCGGTATCGCATCGATGGTGTTCTCTACGAGATGGTTCCACCTCCGCCACACCTCGCCTTGCCAATTGTCAGCCGTATCAAGGTCATGGCAAGCTTAGATATTGCTGAACGGCGCTTGCCCCAGGACGGCCGTATTGAATTGACCGTCAACCAATTGCCCATCGATCTTCGTGTCTCGGTTCTTCCCACGATGTATGGGGAATCGGTCGTGATGCGTGTCCTCGATCGATCAAATGTCCAGCTCAGTTTGGACAAGGTCGGTCTACGGGATGATGAACTCGAGAGAATGCGAGATCTCATCCGGAAGCCCAATGGGGTGGTTCTCATTACGGGGCCGACCGGTTCTGGTAAGACGACCACGTTGTACGCGGCGTTGTCTGAACTCAATGATCCGGATACGAAGATCCTGACGGCTGAGGATCCGGTTGAATACGACATCGATGGCTTGATCCAATGCCAGGTCAATCCTGACCAGGAATTATCATTTGCCAGGTTGCTCCGCTCCTTCTTGCGACAAGACCCTGACACCATCCTGGTGGGTGAGATTCGTGACCTCGAAACAGCGCAGATTGCGATTCAGGCATCACTAACCGGTCACCTGGTCTTCTCGACTCTGCATACCAATGATGCGCCCTCCACCATTCTTCGAATGGTGGATCTCGGTGTCGAGACCTTCCTCATAACGGCCACAGTTGAAGCGATCGTTGCCCAGCGACTGGTTCGCCGGATCTGTGATAAGTGCAAGGTTGAATATGACCCATCTGAGGCAGAGTTGATGGAACTCGAATTGCGTCCATCTGATATTTCGGGGCGGACCTTCTTCCGCGGTGATGGTTGTGATAACTGCAACGGTACCGGTTACAAGGGCCGCTTGGCACTCTTTGAAATGATGGTCTTGGATGATGCCCTTCGTGAAATGATTATGAACCAGACTTCAACAGCGGGATTACGTGCCGAATGTCGTCGTCGCGGCATGCGGACGCTCCGTGAAACCGGACTGCTTTCTATCTATGACGGACGCACGACTATCGACGAGGTCGTTCAGGAGACAATCGCCGAGGAATAGTCCCTCGGTGGGTGAAGCACTATGCCGACCTACCAGTATGAAGCCCTTGATGCCACTGGCAAGCCTCAGCGCGGGGCTGTTGATGCTACTTCTTCAGAGGAGGCCATTCAGCAGATTCGTGGCCAAGGCTATTTTCCAACATCTGTACGCGAGCAGAAAACCAAGGAAAAGGGTCTTGCGAAATCAACTGGTACCAAGGCGAAGAAGAAATCCTTCCTTGCCCTCGACTTCAGCTTCGGTAAGAAGAAAGACGGCGACGCTGCTCCAAAGAAAAAGAAGTCTGGCTTCTCGCTGTCCATTGGTGGCGTTAAGAAAAAGAACCTCACGCTGTTTACCCGTCAGTTGTCAACACTCCAGGATGCTGGCTTGCCCTTGTTGCGATCACTCCAGATTCTTGAGCAGCAGCAGAAGGGCGGGAAACTGAAGAGCATCCTTGGCTTCGTTGTCGAAGATGTTGAGGCAGGAACCTCGCTCTCGGAATCCATGGGCAAGCACCCGAAGGCCTTCGACCGCCTGTATAGCAAGATGGTAAACGCAGGCGAGATCGGCGGTGTTCTTGACATCATCTTGCAACGCCTCGCGAACTTTATGGAGAAGTCCCAGCGGCTTCGCCGTCGCATTAAGGGTGCGATGATTTATCCGATCGTCGTGATCCTGATTGCCGTTGTGATCGTGTCCGGCATCATGATTTTCGTCATCCCGAAGTTCGAGGAGATCTTCAATGATTTCGATACGGAACTTCCGGAACTGACCCAGTGGCTTATCAATGCCAGTAACTGGATGGCCGGTAAGGGGGAAGATGTTCCCGGCTTCATTTACATCCTGGCTTCGCCATTTTTGTTGTTCTTCTTGTTAAAGGTCTTCCGGCGAACGAACATCGGGCGTGCCGTCACGGACTGGACTCTTTTACATATTCCGGTGATTGCCGGGTTGGTTGAAAAGACCACCGTGGCTCGCTTTACCCGGACCTTGGGCACCTTGATCTCTGCTGGTGTTCCGATCCTGGAAGCCATCAACATTACACGGGATACCTGTGGTAACTGGGTTTTTGAACGGGCTTTGACGCGCGTGCATGATTCAATTCGCGAGGGTGAGACCTTTGCCGAACCCCTGCGAGATGCCAAGATCGTTGACTCGCTTGTGGTCAACATGATCGATGTCGGCGAGGAAACCGGCGACATGGACGTGATGCTCATGAAGATTGCCGACAACTACGACGAAGAAGTGGATGTTGCCGTGCAGTCCCTGCTGAGCCTTCTTGAGCCGTTGCTGGTGGTGTGCCTTGGTGGTGCCGTTGGTGTGATCGTCATCGCACTGTTCTTGCCTCTGGTCAAGCTCATTACGAACGTGTCCGAGACAGCCAACTCCTGATGCATTCAAGTCAATGGATTTTTCCATGTCGTTACGACGATACGACAACCTGACGCGACCGAACGGTTTCACGATGACCGAGGTGATGGTGACGATAACCATCATCATCATCTTGATATCGATTCTCGTCGTGACTGTTGGTGGCGTGCGAGAGACAGCTCGTGTGGCCTCGACACGGTCGGTCATGACTGCGATGTCTCAAGCAACAAGCCGATTCCGTGAGGATACGGGCTACCTGCCGCCGGTCCTGGACAATGATCGAGGGCTGGTTAACGCTGTACCCATTACCAGTGAATCCCGGGGTGATGGTTCACCCAAGTACCTTCACGATATGCAGGGGTGGTACTCCTTCACATCGCCTGCGGAATACCTGATTGGATATGGCGGAGAGTCCCTGGATGGCCTGGACGGACTGGGCATTCGAAATCCTGGCCAGGATGGAATCTGGGGCGCCACTCTGGACGCTAATGGCAATCTTCAACAGTGCCCGCCCAGTTCGAATCGCCAACCGGATCCGTCCGGTCGTACGTACGGACCCTATCTTGACCTGAAGGATGACAAGGTCATTGCCTCCCTCGGCTGGAATGCGGCGGATGGCGTATGGGATACCGGGAGCATCGATCCATCAACAGGGCAACCGGCCGTTTTCTTCCCAGGTGATGCTGGGTATAGCCGCGATGCTCCCAAGGTGATCGTGGATGCCTGGGGAACGCCTATCCGTTATTACCGTGTGACGTATCCGGTAGGCCATGTGGATGGCAAGTTCCCGTCCAATTACAAGCCATTCCCTATGGGCAGTGGTGATGGACAGGGGGGACTGAGCGACTGGCAGTATCGGCCACGGCTCTCCGAGTTCATTGCACTTCGTCCCTGGGAAATCAAGGAGACGGAAGCGACCGATTACTTCTTCTCTCCTGGTGGTTCAGGCGATAGATGGGGTGACTTCAATGATCTGGGCAGTGGTGTACGTGGTGACAGCACAACCACCGCCAGTTTGGAGTCCGGGGAATATGCCTTTCTCTCGGCGGGCCCCGATCGTCGCATATTCAATTGGCATCGCACCGACTATCTCGATCGAGGCGGTAATGACGGTGGCACCTTCAGGAACTGGCTGGGCCACCATCCATCTTTGACGCAAGACAGCCAGTGGTATCCGGATGGGATGGGGTCGCATTGTCGATCAGAACCTTGGTACCAGGACACGGCCACCGAGGAAGTGAATCGAGACAACATTCGGGAGGTCGGACCATGAGACGCTTGGTGTCACACCGCGGCTTCACGCTCATCGAGCTTACGATTACGATCGTCGTGATTTTAATTCTGGCGACGGTTGCCTTGTCCATTGGTAACCGCGTTCTGCGCAAGAGTGAAGCTGATGAGACACGTGCTGCTATAGAGATTGCGGCCACTGCCATGCACGAGTGGTCCGAGAGCATGGGGCGGCAGCCGACCTATGGCACCACGGATTCCAGTTGGTCCTACATTCGCTCCGGCATGGATGATTGGCGTTATGACATCACGATCCCATTGGACTTTCACGGCCAAGCGGATGTGAACAGTCTCCTGGCATCACGCGAAAGCCAACTGCATGAGGCCGTGGAGGAGTTGGGCCGCCGATACTGGGAAAAGTTGCAGTCAATCGAAGCGACCCGGGCCGTCATGGTCAAGATCGATGATGAACTCCTCAAGGCTGAGGAGAACAACGGGGTCTTGCAACAATGCCTCCATGACTCCTGGGGCACCCCGGTCATGGTCGTGTTTCCGGGTCGAAAATGGCGAACCGAGGGGGCCACCCAGAAGTACAACGATCAAGAGAACACCAGCAATGGATGCTGGCGGGACGCGGATGGCACGATTCGAACTTTCGAGGAACGACTCCAGGGTCCAGCCCGTAATGGACGAGCCTACCTGGTCAGCGCCGGGCCAGATGGTCGATTCGGCAACTTGGATTACAGCACTGGAAACGGCGAAACATTCCCGCCGAACGATCCTGCCTTCGTGCAGAGGGCCGAGTACCAGCACACGCTGGACAATATCTATTCCTACGAGGTGCGGACATGGTGACGTCGGTACCCACCAATCGACGCCTTGCCTTCACGCTGTTGGAACTGCTGGTCGTGATCGCGATCATTCTCATTGTCACCACCCTGACCCTCATCGCCTATCGCGGGATTGCCTCGGACATGCGGATGTCTGCCGCCGTCCAGGATGTCACCAGTGTGATGGAACAGGCCCGCTCGCGGGCGATTCGCGATGGCAAGGCCACCATGGTGGTCCTCAGGCCTCGGGTTACAAGTGGTGGGGAGCAGATCGTGGAAGCGGTCATCGGTCAATCCAGCGGGGAATCCTTCCGGTGGCGAAAGAGTAGCAGTGGCGATCCCGGGCAGAACCCGAGGTATGCGGCTACTCGTTTCGTTCCCATCGACGGCCTGTCACCTCGTGAGATGCCCGAGGACATGGGCTTTGCTACGCCCGCCCACCAATTCGGTGACGACGAGATGTACATGACAACCGGACGCGTGGGCATCACGGGAGAGCCCCCGGGAATCCTGCCGGCGGTGCTCTATGGGCCGGATGGCGAACTCGTGAGTTATGACCAGGGAACCGATGCGGCTCTGATCTTTATGGACTTCAACAGGGATGGTGGACAGCGTGGTTGGGATGCTGACAGCCAGGTCACAGATAACTGGTGCAACCACTGGGCGGCATCCAGCTTCGGTGGCCCGCCTGCCTGCCCGCCGGATCGGATTGACTTCCAAGAGGGTTTCATGCCCGCTGGAGAATGCTGGGTGTTGAACCGACGATTGGCTTCCGGCCTGCCGCATCCCAACGAGGTGGTCTTCGATGAAGTCCTCCCCTTATGTGCCCGTGGAAATGATCACGAACCATTCGTCGTCCTGGCAACAGAACTGATGCTCTTTGTCGAGAAGGCGGCTCGGGAGCGCTACTTCATTGCCAACTGGTCTGACTCCAAGACCGGTGCGGCGGCTCGAGGTAAGGATCTCACCGAATTCATCGAGGACAACGGTCTGCGTATTCGAATCAACCGCTACACAGGAGTGTCGCAACGCGATGACTGACCGCGCCATTCAAACTCGTGGCTTCTCGCTCATCGAACTATTGATGTCGATCATGATTCTCGCGATCGGTCTCATTAGCGTCGCGGCGCTCTTTCCAGCAGGCATCGTGCAACAGAAGCGTGCGAAGGATGCTGTTGAAGGCCCGGCGGTAGCTCAGTCGGCCTTGGGAGTCATTCGATCCAAGATCTCGCAAGAGGATTTCGGCGACTGGACTGATTTCTGGACGAGTAATGAGGTTGATCTGCTCTTCAGGGATGGCGATCTGAACAATTCTCCTGCGTACTACTTGCAGGAAGGTGATTGGTGCTGGATGCGTCCGGCAGTAGCGGATGCCACGGTGCTTGGTGACAACACCTATGACGGAACGGTCGATGTC
>JAYZAT010000170.1:0-8717 GCA_036339555.1 Planctomycetota bacterium | reverse complement strand
TATCGATCTCGACGAACTGGTTATTACGACTGGTGAAGCGGAACTCCCCGACTTGAGATTTGACTTCACGTTCCCGGCCCACTGTGTCCAACAGATCGTGGACAGGCTTGAGGAAGAAAAGCAGCCACTTGAAGGACGCCCGCTCCGTGACCTGTTGGCACAGATCTGTTTTGAGGAAGCCGTGGGTCGCTTTGAAATCGCGCCACTCTGGAGGCCGATGATTCTGCCTCACCCAGAGCCCATGGAGTTGAAATCCGGTGAAGACTTCTGCTTTTCGGCGTTGCTGGACAATTGCCCTGAGATCGAGTGGCCGGATTTCACCCAGATGGAGTTCGATCGACCCGTCATCGAAATCGATGAGGCCTCAATTGAAGCGGAACTTGAAGAGCAACGGCTGAACATGGGAGAGGCCGCACCTACGACCGAACCGATGACGCGCGGGGATGAAGCGGTGGGCGGAATACAACTGACCATTGTTCAAACCGGCACGCTGATCCTTGCGTTGGAGGAAATCACGATCAGGGTGCCTGCACCTGGGTACCCGGCCTTCGCCAACAATGTTCCCATCGCGGGGTTGGCGGAAGCACTTGAGGGGGGTTGTGCCGGAGGCACCATCGAGATCGAGTCGATCGTTCCCAACACGACGGAGTGGTCGGAGTATGCCGGTCGCCCCGTGGTCTGTCGATTTGATATCAAGTCGACCAACCGCATACAGCCTGGATCCATCGAGGATGTTGTCAACAACTTCGGCAGCCCAAGCGAAGCCGCGCTTCGTCAACAGATCCACCTGTCGTTGGAAGCGCGATTCGAGCAGGAACAGAGAATACACATGGTTGAAGTCGTCTTCGCGCAGTTGCTTGAACTCATTGATATCCCCGTGCCCAAGCGCGCCGTGTTCGGCTACCTGAAGGATATACAGAGGATGCATGCCACCTCTCTTGCCGGCCAGGGGATCGATGAAGAGACGATCAAGGAAACAATAAACTCCGATCTGGAAAGACATACATACCAGGCGGACATGCTGGCCCGCCGACGCGTGTTGACAGTCATGCTCGGGGATCACTTCAAGGTCATTGTTGGCGAAAGGGAACTTGACGAACAGATTAAATTCCTTGCGTCTGTTCAGGGCGAACAGGTGGATGATGTCCGCAAGAAGGTTGTTGAATCCGGGATGATTGACAACATCGGGGAAACCTGCAGGCAGTCGGGCATAACAGGTCATATTCTCGCTGTCGCCAATGTACGAGACGTGCCCGCTGCCCCTGGCACCGGTCTGTTAGAGACATGATTTCATGGCTTCCAGCGGGAGTTCTGTCCCTTGCCGTCGTGGTCACCCTGCCGGGGTGTTCCAAGCCTGTTGAGTTGCCTTCTCACAACCTGGAAAAAGCCGACAAGATGATCGCTGAGGCTGTTGAGCAGGCCCATGCGGCTGTCGAACAGAATCCAGGTTCAATTGAGGCATGGAATACCCTTGGCAGTACGTATTATGCAAATGGATTTGCCGAGCCGGCTATTCATTCCTTTACACAATCGCTCCAGCTGAATCAACTGCAACCACTGATCCTCTACTTGCGGGGGTTGGTTTGGAGAGAACAATACAACCTCGATGCATCGCTTGCCGACCTTGAGTCCGCGATCAAGTTGAAGCCGGGGATCTCTCACCTGCATTGGCGCGCCGCCTGGGTTTCGATGGAGAATGGTGAGCTTCTGCAGGCCCAGGCATTTGCTGAATCAGCGCTGGACGTGGGGCCGGAAGATCACAATGCCATTCGAACAAGGGCACGAATCCACCTCGAGGCAGGAACAGCCGAGCAGGGTGTTGCGTTGCTTGAACCCCTGGTTGCAATCAAGCCAAACAATCGCCACATTCTCTGGCTCTACACCCGTCTTCTGCGTGCAGCAGGACGGGGTGAAGAAGCCAGGGTGTACGGGGAACTTTCCGGTACCGATACGCCCGTGTATTCGGATCCATGGGCCCTGTGGGCGATGACAAGAAAAACAGGGAAGACGGTGGAAATACGCAGGGTGGTCGAGAATGCAGCAAATGGTGACATGGAGATTGCGGAAGCCAGTCTTCGCAGGTTGATCCGTTTCTACCCGGATGATCAAATTATTCCGTTGCTTGAGGGTCTGCTGCTCAAGCGGCGTGGGAATCGTGAAGAAGCCCTTCTTCGATTCGAAGCCCTGTGCGAGGACTACCCAGACTGGGCTGCTCCACGCCTGCACCTGGGATTACTTCTCCTTGCCCGTGATCAGAACGGCAGGCCACCGTTGAATGAAGATGTGGCACGCGCCCGTGACGCCCTTGAAGTTGCGGTTGAATTGGATCCGGGCACGACCAATACCCGTGCAGTTCTTTCCAGGGCACTGCTGATCGAGCGCCAGTGGGAGGCTGCCACAGAACACCTGCGTGTTTGTGTAGCAGAGCAGCCACTGAACTATTCACACCGGATCAGCCTTGCCGGGGCACTGTTCCGGAGAGGTAAGCCGGGGGAATCACTGTCCATTCTTGATGATGCCACGCGAATCCTGATCGAGGAACCTACCCAGGCTGTTGTCCTGCGTACCCGGGCACTGATGCAACTGGGCAAGCAAGAGGAGGCGGGGGCTTCCCTTGAACACCTCCGCCAAATGGCCCCCAATCATCCGGCTATTCCACAGATCGAGGATTCCCTCGGGGTACAAACCCCATGACACGCTCGCTCTTCCTGTTTGCATGCGTGTGCGTCTTCCTGCTCATCGGAGGGTGTGATGATCCAGCGGAGGGTCCGGACAGTCGTGTTGCTGTCCCGGCACATGTGGATCAAGCCTGGTTTGCTCCAGAGGCGACAGAACGCGGCCTTGACTTCGTGCTTGATACCGAACTCGACGAGGAGTACTGGTTGCCGGAAATCATAGTTGGCGGCGGTGCTGCAATTGATTTCAATGATGATGGGTGGATGGATCTCTATCTTCTGCAAGCGGCGGGGGATGGACATAACCGCCTTTATCAGAACATGGGAGATGGCACGTTCAAGGATGTGACCAGCGGGAGTGGCGCAGCTGATGACGGGTATGGCTCAGGCGCCGCCACGGGGGATGTGGACGGTGATGGTGATGTAGATATCTTTATTTCGAATCTTGGTCCAGACGTGCTTCTTCTCAATGAAGGAAACGGACGGTTTACCGACGTGACACAGGAAAGCGGGCTTGGTGATGAGGGGTGGGGTACGAGCGCCACGTTCTTTGATGCGGATTCAGATGGCGACCTTGACCTGTTTATCTGCCGTTACTCGCTCTGGTCTCCGGAAACCGTGTTGCCCTGCCTGGGTCTCAGCTCTGATGAAAGGGGGTACTGCAAGCCCAACAGGTACCCCGCTACAACAGATCTTCTGTATCTCAATAACGGGATGGGGCAGTTTGAGAGGGTTGCAGGTCAAGAAAACATCGACCTGGTTGAGGGGTATGGGCTTGGAGTCGCAGCTGCTGATTTTGATGGCGATGGTGCTATTGATCTTTTCGTAGCCAACGACACGTTGCCCGATCGACTCTGGCTGAACAAGGGAGGTGGGACGTTCGAAGAAGCCGGCTTCGCCTGGGCCTGTGATCGAGACAACAGCGGGCTTGCCAAGGCGGGGATGGGCGTCACCGTTGCCGACATGAATGACGACGGTGCTCCTGACCTGCTTGTATGCAACATCAAGGGTGAAACCGACTCCCTGTATCTGAACTCGGGCTCTTTCTTCAAGGACATCACTGCGCAGACGGGGTTGTCGGGGCCAAGCTTCGGCTACACACGGTTCGGCCTGGGGCTGATGGATTTCAACAATGATGGTCAGCTGGATTATTTCGCTGCGAATGGGGCTGTGAATGCGGATATGACAATCCTCGAGGGAGATCCCTTTGCCCAGAGAAATCTACTTCTGAAGGGCCGTGGGGACACGCTGGGGTTCCAGAAACTCGAGGGCATGGGGGGATTGGATTCACTTGTGGCACGCACGAGCCGGGGGGCCATCTTCAGTGATTTCGACAACGATGGCGGAATGGACATCGTGATTCTGAATCGCAATGCCCCCGCACGATTGTTGGCCAACACCGTGCAGAACCGCGGGAACTGGCTGCTGGTTGATGTTCGCACCCATGCGGGGGCGCCGGCCATTGGTGCTCGTGTTGAAGTGGATCTTGGTGAACGGACTCGTACAGGCCTTGTTCGTACGGATTCCAGTTACCAGACAGCGGGAGATCACCGGGTGCATCTTGGTCTCGGCCCTCTAGATGTTGTGCCGGAAGTTCGGGTCACCTGGCCGGACGGATCCACGACCATCCGCAATGATGTTGAAGCCAATGCGATCATTCGTTTTGATCACCCCGGGTCAAGATAGGCATGCGATCACAACTGGCCGTCAGACTTGAACCATCCGGAGAACTTGCGCGTCTCCTGGGTACTGTTCGAGGATCAGGGACGCGAGTTCCTTTGCTCCTTCACTGTCCCCAAGGGCCAGGAGGATGCTGAGCCGAAGAATGCTGATCTCCCGTTTGTACACGTCCCTTCCCAGGGGGCCCATGAAGCGCAACGCGGCTTCAGGTTGCTGAGTATCAAGAAGATGCTGCGCAGCTTCTATGCGATCGGTGGGGATGGAAGCTCGCTTCTCGATGGCCATGGAGATCGCCGCAATGCCCTTCTCCTCAAGGCCAAACCGGAGGCAGAGCCGACCCAGTGTTCCCAGGGCCGTTTCAATACCCAGCTCCCCTGGGTTGACGGCATCCAACTTCGCCACGGTGGCCTCATCCCCTTCTGCCGACAAGAGAGATTCCGCAATTGCAGTAATTCGCAGACCTGGAAATGCAGACACCAGTGCGTCGATTGCAACTGCAAGCTCGTCCCGTTTATCAAGACGCTCCAGCGAATAGATGTGCAGCCAGTAATCGACGGGAAGGCCACGCAGGCGAACAAGCCATTCGCCCAGTTGCTCCAGGGAATTCCACCGTCGGTTCTGAACAAGGTTCATGGAAAGGGTGTTGAAGCGTTCTACAAGAGTCTGCACACATCGAGAACGATCCAGTTTCCCTTCGGAATCTTCTGGAAGTTCCAGGACCCGGTTGACCAGGTCATTCCAATCTGTCGAGTCCTCCTTGATCCCGGCTGGAATCAGGCGGTCCTCATTCCGGGCTTCCGGGAGCGGCAGGAAGGGCCAACGCGGCAATGTGACGCCTGCGGGGCATGGAACCCCGGCAAGAAGGTACACAGCTCCCCCGATTGATCGGAGGTGGATCGGCAGATGCTCACCTGATGAAACCTGCTGACCACCAATCACCGACAGGGTTGGCGAGCCGGACATGGAACCATCTGCGGCTTCCATGGGGGGGTGGTGCACGATGAGGACATGTGATTGCTCTGCAATTGATGAGATCAGGTTCTCTATCCTCGGCTCCATGAACGGGAGCATGCGTTCGACCGGTATCAACTTCCTGGGTCCACGCAAGACGATGCCCAGCAGGTCCGGCGCTTCTGGTGAGTTGAGAAGAGCGTGGGCCTCTGAGAAGACGGTCTCAAGGCGAGCCAGGAGGAGGGTGGCTCGTTGAACATCGTCCCCAGGGGTGTTTTGATCGATCAATTGGGAAAGGGCGCTGGCGTCCGGTTCGGGTCGCTCACGTAAAAGGGACGACACCGCGCCCGGCGATATGGAATCCGGAAGATCCGGATCCCCCACGGTTGCTGGCCAGTCGATGGTAACTGTGCGCAGGCCAGAACCGGCTGCGCCAGTCCAGAAACACGGGTACAGGCGATCTTCGGCTTCGGGCGCCCGTCTCGAGAGGTCGGTGGGTTCAAGGATGGCCGTTGATGCGATCCCGTGTGTCATCGGATCGACACCGGTTGCAATGGTCGTAGCCACCATGGGCAGCAACCAGTTCGTCACAAGGATCGGTACGTGGATGATTGCACGGCCTGTGATTGAATCCACCCCACGGTCAAGCAGGGGTCCATCCGAGATGATGACTACGATGCTTGGCCGCGATGTTGGGGGTGGGGTGTCCCGGGTTCTCGAATCTTCAGACATCTGTAATGCTGGTCACTCCTGATGAAACAATACTGTCGATTCAACCCTCGCCGGATGATCCCCAGGGTTCGCTGGGTACGTAGTCCAACAGATCGTAGAGTTCGTCCCTGGTCTGCATCGAACCCAGGATCCCTTCAACCGAACCATTGTCGTGAAGGTGCTTCAATGCCGATACCACGGCATTCATCGCCACCCGCTGGGTAGTCACTGGATGAATGACAAGCTGGTAGTTCATCTCGGCGAATCGATTGACCGGAATGATCGGTGTCCTGCCGAACTCCGTCATGTTCGCCATGAGCAGCCCCGGGCAACCATCCGCGAACGCGTTGAACTCCTCCTCGCTTTCAAGCCCCTCGGGAAAGATCATGTCCGCCCCCGCCTGCCTGTAGGCGTTTCCCCGTTCAATTGCTTCGTCAAGACCCTCGACAGATCGCGCATCCGTCCGGGCAATGAGCAGGAATTCCGGGTCCAACTTGGCTGCTGCCGCAGCGCGGACCTTCTCGACCATCTCGCTGGTGGAAACGACTTCCTTGCCGTCGAGGTGTCCACATCGCTTCGGGAACACCTGGTCCTCGATATGAAGACCCGCCGCCCCCGCCTGGTCGTATTCAACGACCGTTCTGGACACCATGTCGAGATCGCCGAAGCCGGTGTCTGCGTCGGCAATGACAGGAAGTTGACTCGCCTCGGCGACCCGCTGGATCGTCCGGGTGAAATCTTGCAAGGAGAGCAACCCGATATCCGGAACCCCGGCCGTATTCGCCGTGGCACCCCCGGAAACATAGACAGCCTTGAAACCAGCTCTGCAAACTGCCCTCGCCACCAGCGCGGTAAATGCCCCTGGGCATGAAACCGTGCCTTCCTCCATCGCATCTCTCAGTTGTCGTGCGGGGTGCTGGGACATCGAGATGGCCTCATTCTACCCCTCCAGCCTGCCAGGCGTGGTGAATCCCCGCTCCCGGGTAGTACCAATCGAGAATCTCCTTCCATGAATGACCTTCTTTCGCCATGGCTTGAGCTCCATATTGGCAGAGTCCGACACCGTGTCCGAAACCATGACCAGCAAGTACAACTCGTCCACGGAGAAATGATCCCCCTGCCCAACCGGACCAGAGCAGTTTGGATGGACTGGTACCCGATCCTCGGCCCATGTAGTTCGCCGCCATGAAGAAGGATTCACATGAAATGGTCGCCTTTCTTCCATTGCGATCGTGGATGCGAAGTCGTGTCGGGCGACCATGCTTGTTTGATTCTGCGATTTCAACTCGGTCGATCGTCGACAGTCTTGAGAGCCTGTCATCTGAAACCCGACGGCCATACGCAGCCAGCCGACGTCCCAACGCGCGGGCTGAACGGTCGATCGACCACGTATACAGTGGTGATGACTGGCATGCATCCTCTCCTTCATGCCCCTGCAGAGGTGGGATATCGTTGATCAGCGAGGGTCCGATCCCGTCGATTGCAGTCGCCGCCAAGCCACCACAGCAACTGGAGAAGTAACCGGGAACAAGGCCACCATCCCACTCGAGCACCATGCCGGTCGTCGAACTTGCCGCCTCCTTCGCTGTTTGATCATCGACTTCACCGTGATATGCCTGGGATGCCGGCCCATCAACAACGTCGTAGTGCCGCTTGGTGTGTTGTTGTATTTCCATGCATGCGAATGACCTGGCGGCAATGCACTGGGCCCGGTAGCAGTTCGGACTCCATCCGGCATACAACTCGCCGACAAGGACTCCTGGAAGATAGGACTCGACGTTGATGTGCTCGACGAGATCCCATGAGGAGTCCCCGTCTGATTCAATCGGTATGCAGTGAAGGTCGCCCGAGTATCGCCGGCTTGGCTCCTTGGAGTGAAGGAGTATCGGTCTGTTCGACACGACCCGGATTGATACGTCGCGTGGTGGTGCCGGGTTCATGGCGATGCCGTCGCTCTCGACTCGCCATTTTCCCGAAGATCGCGACAAGTTGAGCGGGCCGCTGACCTGGTGGGCAACCGTGCCCCAGGCAACGGTCATCACCTGGTCCTTCCTGCCCAGTTGAAGTGGATGACCGTCCACCTTGACGTGCTCCAGCCGCACACGTACGACCGGCTCCGCTCCTGGAAGAAGCAGCGTGGGTGTCGAGTCGACGACCTGCTGGTGTTCCGTTTCCGAGCGTGTTGGGGTGGAATCCTCGCACCCGGCAAGCAGGAGTACCGCCAGGAGCCCGATGTGTCGTGTCCAGTGGGGTCGTATTCCCACCTCAGTCGAGATTACGAAGCGAGAGGCCGAAGTGAGCCAGTTTTTCCTTCACTTCGTCCAGGCTGGTCGCACCGAAGTTCTTGACGCCCATGAGTTCCGCTTCGGTCCGTGTCGCGAGGTCTCCGACGGTCTGGACACCGAGCAGCTGGAGCGCCTTCCTGGATCGAACGGAGAAATCCAGTTGGGACATCGGCTTGTTGAGAACGGCCTCAGAGGCCTGCCCCTTGAGTTCCTGGAGGATCTCGTCACGAACCCGGGTGTAGTGGGTTTCAAGGTTCTGCCCGAGACGCAGGCCTTTCATGGTGAGCATCTTCTTTATCTCGACCAGTGAAGTCTCACCGAAATTCTTGTAGCTCAGGAGTTCGGATTCCGACACCTTCAAGAGATCTCCGAGCGTGCGGATCTGCATTTTCTTCAGGCAGTTGCGCGCCCGTAC
>JAYZAT010000169.1:0-6080 GCA_036339555.1 Planctomycetota bacterium | reverse complement strand
GATCGAATCCAGGCACGCCCTGATGCCGAACGGTTCAGTTTGATCAAGGCGAACCTGACCGACCGAGCTGCCATAGACGCAGCCTTCGCATCCAACAGCTTTGATCGCGTCGTCCACCTCGCTGCCCAAGCAGGTGTTCGTTACTCGTTGGAATGCCCGCATGTCTATACCGAATCAAACATCACCGGATTCCTGCACATTCTGGAAGGCTGCCGACATAACAACATCGAGCACCTCGTGTATGCCTCCACCTCATCGGTCTATGGCAGCGACACGGCAATGCCTTTCTCGGAGCACCAAGGTGCCGACCATCCCATGACGCTCTATGCCGCAACCAAGCGCGCCAACGAGCTCATGGCACATTCCTACAGCAGCCTCTTCGGTCTGCCATGTACAGGCCTGCGTTTCTTCACTGTCTATGGTCCATGGGGCCGACCCGACATGGCCTTGTTCCTCTTTGCCAAAGCGATCCTGGCTGGTAAACCCATCGATGTCTTTAACCATGGCAAGCACAGTCGAGACTTCACCTACGTGGAGGACATCGTTGAAGGTATTGTCCGTGTCCTGGATGCACCACCAACACCTGCATCCAATTACAACACCGAGCAGCCCGACCCCGCCATCAGCAACGTGCCTTGGCGGGTGTATAACATCGGCAACAGCCAGCCCGTCGAATTGATGCGTTACATCGAGGTTCTGGAAACCTGTCTCGGCCGCACCGCTGAGAAAAACATGCTCCCCATGCAGCCGGGCGATATACCCTCGACTTGGGCGGACACTTCGGACCTGGCTAAGACACTGGATTACCAGCCCGCAACGACCGTTGAAGACGGCGTTCGAGCATTCGTGGACTGGTACCGGTCGTACTACGAATCCTGATCAGGCAATTCCTTGGGACGCCAGAGCGCTGCCAAGGAACCGCGTGGCTGACTGAGTAAGTCACCCCAGGATTGATCAAAGTCAATCACAGCAACCACCGCAGTCGGACAAATCTCAACTTGGGCAGTCGTCTCGAGAACAAAATCCTCAATGCCAGGGTTGTGAGCGACCAACATGATGCATGATTCGTCTCGACACTCGGCAACGATCATCTCGAGCATCGTGTCAGGCGAAGAGTGATACAAGCACTCGTGAAACCGAAGTTCGGGGGCAGGATCCCACTGGGCTGCAACCAGTTCAGCAGTCTTCCTGGCACGTTCGGCTGTCGAACTGAGAATCAAATCAGGACGAATCGAGCGTTCCAACAGCCATTGGCCCATGCGAGGCGCATCTCGACATCCACGCCCATTGAGTGGACGATCGTGATCCGCTGTCCGCGGATCGGACCAACTCGACTTGGCATGCCTCATCAGGAGTAATCGGGCCAACTCAACTGCTCCGTCGTGAACGCCTCGGCTGTGACGGCTTCTTTCGAGATGCCGTCTTCTTCTTTGCAACAGGCTTCTTCACAACTTTCTTTCGACCAACAGTGGATGATTTCCGTACCGACTGCTTTTTCGCGGTTTTCTTACGTCCCGATGATGGCTTCTTCTTGACCGTTGTCTTGCGTGCGGAGACGGGCTTTTTCCGAGTTGGCTTCTTTGAACTTGCTACCTGTTTCTTCGGCGAGCCCCGCTTCTTCAATACAGCCTTCTTTTTGCTGATCTTGTTACGGGGGACTGCTTTCTTCCTGGCACTACTGGATTTGGATCGGGTTGTTGATGGACGACTGGCTCGCGAAGGTGCGGCCAGCTCTGCCGACTCATCCTCAATAAACGTTCGCCTGCTCGCTCGCGCTTGACGTGCCAGTTTCTTTCGAGACTGCTTCTCCAAATCCATCGCATCCTTGCAAAGCGTCGTGAAGGTGCCATCCGCTGCCGGCGTATCTGGTGGTGCGCCCGTAGCACGCGTCCGTGTGTACGTTCCATCTGAATGCATGACCCAGGCATTTTGTTGGTCAGCGAAATTGACATCGAGAATGCGTTTCAGTCTTCGACGAGCAACCAAGTCTTCAATAGGTGCAGCAACTTCAACACGACCGTTCAGATTGCGATTCATCCAGTCAGCGGAGCCGATGTACCAATGCCCTTTCAAGGGATCCTGCTCACCATTGGCAAAGTGGAAGATCCGAGAGTGCTCTAGAAACTGGCCAACAATTGACACAATGCGAATGTTCTCGGTAATCCCTGGAATACCCGGTCTGAGACAGCAAAATCCGCGAACAGAGAGATCAACCTGCACGCCAGCCTGTGATGCTTGAATCAGCCGGGCCATGATCCCGATGTCCTCGAGTTGGTTCATCTTCGCGATGATCCGCGCAGGACGACCTTCATTCACAGCCTGGATTTCTGCATCAATGAGTCTGTAGAACCTGGATCGCATGGTGACCGGCGCAATGAGCAGTTGTTCGAAATCGCGATAACGAGATCGTCCCGTCAGGAAGTTGAATAATTCGATGAGATCTCGTGTGATTTCTGGCCGAGAGGTCAGGAGACCAACATCGGAATAAAACCGTGCCGTTCCAGAGTGGTAGTTCCCCGTGCCAATATGGCCATAGGTACGCAACTTGGAGCCCTCTCGACGAACCACCAGTGAGGTCTTGGCATGTGTCTTGAGATCCAGGATTCCATAGGCGACGTGGATTCCATGCTTTTCAAGGAGTCGCGTCAGTTGAAGGTTCTTGTCCTCGTCGAACCGAGCACGGAGTTCGACAATGCAGGAAACCTGTTTGCCACTGTCAGCAGCCCGAACCAGGCTTGCAATGAACGAGGAATCAATGTCGGTGCGATACAAGCATTGTTTGATGGCCAGCACATTGCGATCTTCAGAAGCTGCGTGGATGAACCGCTCCACCGAACTGTCAAAGGACTCGTAAGGATGATGCACGAGCACATCCCGTTCTCGGATCACGCTAAAGATGTCCTCGTCTCCCTCATGAAGACGAATCGGCGTCACTGGAGACCATCGAGGCATGCGTAGATCTGGCCGATCGATTTCGCAAATATCATTCAGTGACGTGTAGTCAAGCAATCCGTCGCGGGCATAGTGAGACTCTGACTCGAGTTCCAATTCTTCCAGCAGCAGGGAGACGATGTCCTGGGAATACTCACAGGGTGTTTCAAGCCGCACGGCTTCAGCAAATCGACGGTGTCGAAGTGACTCCTGGACGAATTCCATCAAGTCCTCGATGTCCTCATCGTCTTCCTCAAGCCCAGCGCCACGTGTCACCCTGAACAAAAGTGAGTCATGGATCTCCATGCCTGGGAAGATCTCGTGCAAATTTTTCTGAATGACATCACAGGTTGAGATCACCGTAGCTGGCGTCGAGCCGTCCATGCCGGTCACACTGCCTTCATCAGGCACTCTGATCCAACTTGGAAGTCCATCGGGAATCTTGACTCGGGCGAACCGGCGAGCGGAAGAGCCTGGTTCAGAAAGGAGAACACCCAGGCTCAGCGAGAGATTGGAGATGAATGGGAAAGGATGGCCGGGATCGACCGCCAAGGGGGTCAGGATCGGAAAGACCATCTCATGGAACCAAGAATCCACTCGACCACGCTGTTCATGGTCAAGTGATTTCCAATTCGACACCATAACACCTTCGGATTTCAACTGAGGCCGAATCGAATCGGTCCAGAGTGATGCCTGTCGATCCTGGAGATACAAGACCTCATCACGGCATGCTTGTAATTGCTGCCGCACCGTCAGCCCATCATGCGTTCTTTTTTCGGCGCCAGAAGTTACACGCTTGTGCAGCAGCGCAATTCGCTTCATAAAGAACTCATCGAGATTCGATCCGCTGATGCCGAGAAAACGCATTCGATCAAACAGCGGAAGATCCAGATCCTCTGCCTCGGCAATTACCCGACGATTGAAACTTAGCCAAGCAAGATCTCGACCCACGAAATTCGAGGAATCATCGACCGCAGACGTGGCGTCCTGTTCCAAGGGTTTCATGTCACGCTCTTCATTGTCGACACCCGTTTTCATGGGCATTCCATACGTCCTGTCAAGGCGATTTGCCTACTGAGTGCGTGACATGTTCGCTGTCCATAGTATGGACATCCATTGGTACTGAACCTGGTTGCCATTGAACAAAGGCTTCTATCGCCTCGTATTCAGCCAGCCCTAAGTCATTGTAGACCGCTGCAGTCGTCCTGTTTCGCTCTTCCGCTCGTTGCCAAAATTCCCGTGAATCTGTTCCCGGGAACAAGGCCTTGTCCTTCTGTGACTCATGCTTGAAGATCGCATTGATCTTTTGCTGTAGCTCCTTTGGGCTCAATGGAACCGCCATCTCAATGCGTTCTGGCTCCCATTCCTGCCACGCACCCCGGTACAGCCAAACTTGTAATGCTTGAACCCAGTCACGATCACGAATGCGTTGCATGGCTTCGCTGACTGCAGCCAGGCAAGTGCGATGGGTCCCATGTGGATCAGACAAATCTCCAGCAGCGTAGACCTGGTGCGGCTGAAGTGTCTCAAGGAGATCCGTGAGTATCGTGATATCCGCTTCATCAAGTGCCGATTTCCTGATGCGCCCCGTTTCGTAAAAAGGCATGTCCAGAAAATGGAGTTGGCTCGCATCGATCCCACAGGCCCGGGTGGCAGCGCGTGCTTCGTTTCGACGGATGAGGCGCTTGATTACCTGCACCTCCTGGCTATCGATCTGCCCAGGCAACTTGTTTCGCAAAAAAGCCTCGACGTGATCATCGATATCGTCAATACGGGAATCTTCAATGCCAAAGAAACCAGCATAGTCCTTGACGAAATCAGCAGCACTAATGGCATCGTCATCGAACACAGCAATGTTGCCAGACGTCTGGTAAGCAACATGAACATCGTGTCCCTGCTCAACGAGCCGAATCAGGGTGCCGCCCATTGAAATCACATCATCATCGGGGTGCGGAGAGAATATGAGCACGGTTTTTGGAAAGATCTCATCCCCAGTACGGGACAAATCACCATCACGCTTACGGCCTGCAGGTTTACCGCCCGGCCAGCCAGTGATCGTACGTTGGAGTTTCCGGAACACAGCCAGATTGATGTCATACGCCGGGCCATGCTCTGCCAACAGATCCTGCAAGGAGTGTTCGTTGTAATCCTCATCCGTGAGCTTCAGTAAGGGCTTGCCAATCTCTTGAGCCAGCCAGATCGAAGCCGCATGAATCATCTCAGGATCCCAATCCACCTTTCCCAGGATCCATGGGCAACGGAACCGTGTCAGCGCAGCAGCCGCCGCATCATCCAGGAAGACCTTGGCATCTGGATGCGATTGCAGGAATGAAGCGGCAACAGAATCCGTCATCGGATCTTCCACGGCGGATCGAATGACTTCCGCCTTCCGCTCGCCAAATGCCATCAGGCAGATTCGACGGGCATCCAAAATCGTTCCAACGCCCATGGTGATGGCTCGGCGAGGAACATGTCGCTCACCAAAGAAATCACTGGCAGCATCCAGTCGCGTTGTCCGATCCAAGGTGATCAATCGAGTTCGGCTTTGGGAACCAGACCCTGGTTCGTTAAAACCGATATGACCGGTTCGACCAATGCCGAGGAGTTGGAGATCGATCCCACCCGCATCTCGAATCGATTGTTCGTAAGCAACGCAGAATTCTGCGACAGCCTCCTCGGCAATCATTCCGTCGGGAATGTGCACGTTGGCGGGATCAATATCAATGTGGTCGAAGAGATGCTCATGCATAAACCGGTGATAACTCTGGAGCGCCTCCGGGTGCATGGGGTAATACTCATCGAGGTTGAACGTCACGACGTCGGCGAAGGAAAGCCCTTCCTCGACATGCAGCCGAATGAGTTCCTCGTAGACAGTCATGGGTGTTGAACCGGTGGCCAGACCCAGCACACAGGGGCGGCCAGCTGCCTGGCATTCCCGGATGGTCAACGCAATCTCTGCTGCCACCGCCAGTGACACTTCGCGTGGATCCCCAAAGGACTTGATCAGGATCCGCTCACGTGCTGCTCTTTCCAACAACGTCATACCCTTTCGGAATCCCCCAGCGTAGCAGGGAGACGAAAAGCCTCGGAATGGCCCCAAAGAGCCTGGTCAGATGACCAACGACCCCAAAAAAACCGGTCGCGGCCTG
>JAYZAT010000168.1:0-5359 GCA_036339555.1 Planctomycetota bacterium | reverse complement strand
CTCTGCAACGCGTGAAGGAGATGATGCCATGATCTTCAGGTGCATCAGCGCAGTCTTTGTTCTTGCTTCGTGTGCCCTTGGTGCGCCATGTCACATCATCGTCCTCCATGATCCTGGGCTGATCATGTCAACCGAATCGCTCGCGACCCCCGACAAGATGAGCCATGTCCTTGCCGATGTGATCGCACATGGGGGTCGAGTCCAGTCCGTTTCGAAGATCGAACTTCCACTCGCAACAACAGGGCCTTTTATATCCGTCGTCTCGGAAGGTGCACAGGTTACTGTTGTCCTCGGAAATGACGACACGCCCTGGACCGATCCATTAGCGCATGTCCAACCTGCACGCCTCTACACCAAGAAATCACCCGCCTTTGACGGCATCGGCAAGGTCTACCTGGGGCGCGAGATCTCAGAAGTGATGGGGCATCTTGGGGCTGGGTGGTTGGAACGCCCGGAACGGGAACAAGAAGAACGGACAGACTTGCTGGTGGAACTCATGGACGTGGAACCAGACGAAGTCATTGCTGATATTGGATCAGGAACCGGTTACTTCAGCCTGCGGCTCGCCCGACAAGTTCCCAAAGGCAAGGTCATTGCAGTCGACATCCAGCCTGAGATGAATGAAATCTTGGAAGAGAATGCACGCCAAGAAGGCATTGAGAATGTTGAGACTGTCTTAGGCGAAATCGATGACACGAAGATTCCCGCCAATACGATTGATGTTGTTTTGTTCGTCGATGCCTATCACGAGTTTTCGCATCCATGGGAGATGAAGCGATCACTGATGAAAGCGATGAGACCGGGAGGGCGCATCGTGCTGGTTGAGTACCGGGCGGAAGATCCCACGGTTCGAATCAAGCCTCGCCACAAGATGACTGAGGCGCAGGCCAGGCGTGAGTTCGAGGCAGCCGGGTTCCAATGGGTCAGGACATTTGATGACCTGCCCCAGCAACACGTGCTTATCTTTCGAAAACCAGACCCTCAAACCGCCGGCGACTGAGTGACCGAACGGCCCAAGCCTCCAAGCCGAGGCCCCTTCGAAGCCGAGGCCAGCAAGATCACCAACACGCCTGCCAGGATCATCCCAATACTCAGGATTTGGCCGCGACTGAGCCCAAGCATGAGGGCGATGCCCTCGTCAGGTTGACGGAACATCTCCGTCATGATGCGCAACACTCCATAGGTGCATAGGAATGACCCCATGATGACGCCCGCCTTGCGTGGCACCCACCACACGGCAATCAGCACCAGGAACAGAATCGGACCCTCAGCAAAAGCCTGGAAGAGTTGAGAGGGGTAGTACGCAGTCAGTTTCGGTACGACCTCCTGGACCACAACGGTCTGCCCGGAACGAAGTGCTTCAACGACATTCGGCAGGAAGGTTTCTTCCCCTGGCACAACGCCACGAAGTGAACTCACATCGATCGTTCCCATCATGACTTCATCGGGATACTTGATGCTCCACCAAGGCGGGTTCGCCTGGTCGGGAACCGGATGGCCCCATAATTCACCATTCACAAAATTGGCCAGGCGGCCAAGAAATAAACCGGGTGCAGCAACAAACGCAAGGAGGTCTGCAGCATGAAAGGTTGGTCGAAGGCCTCGCCTGATCATGAAGATCAACATCGCCAACAAAGCCCCGATCATGCCTCCATGGCTGGCCATGCCCCCTTGGTTGATGGCAAGCAGGCCCCACCACGGTGCAACAACCTCACCTGCTTGGTTTCGGGCTGCTTCAACGAAAAGTGCCTGGTCGTAGAAGAGCGCATATCCAATTCGGCCACCGACCAACACCCCCACCACGGCGTAGATCATCAAGTCACCTACGGCTGCCGGCGGCACGATGGATCGGCCTGTATTGGCCAGCCACTTGATCAACGCCCAGGCAATCACAAAGCCCGCGACATAGGACAGCCCATACCAACGGATGCCAAACCCACCGTCACCGAACTGAATCAGGTACGGGTCAAGCGTATGCAGGTAGGATTCGGCCAACAGCATCTTTCGGCTCCGTTGCTGCGGGGTTGTACCACAGCCGGGAACACCCGGGAAACATGGCTCCCTTCTGGGGGGCCTGCCAAACCTGTCCGTGAGCATCAATCGCCATGAACACCGATGGAACAACGCCCTCTGAATTCGCCCGTGATACGCGGTCAACTGACCTGACCCCGATGCTCCGGGTGCTGCTGGAAGGCCGCACCTTGACGGTCGAGGAGACCACGACAGCATTTGAGGCCATGATGACCGGCGAAGTTCATCATGGCGAAATGGGGGCCTTCCTGGCCCTCCTGGCGACTCGCCTGCCAACGCCCGAGGAACTTGAGGGAGCCGCCCATGTGATGCGGCGGCATGTGACCGGTATCCAGTCGACTGTGCCACCAGATCGAATCCTTGACACAGCCGGCACCGGCGGCGCTCCCAAGACTTTCAATGTCTCTACCGCTGCCGCCCTGGTTGCTGCCGGTGCAGGTGCCGTCGTTGCCAAACACGGCAATCGATCTCGAACCGGGCGTGGGTCAGCGGAAGCGCTCCAGTCGGTGGGGATCAATGTGGATGCTGACACCGACACCCAGGCGCGTTGCCTTGAAGAAGCAGGCATCTGTTTTTGTTTCGCCATCCACCATCATCCGGCAACACGGCATGTCATGCCCGTCCGGAAAGCCATGGGGGTGCCGACCATCTTTAACCTGCTTGGGCCACTAACCAATCCTGCTGGCGCTGGACGGCAATTGATGGGTGTCTGGGATGGGATGTACCAACAACCTGTAGCAGAAGCACTCGACCGATTGGGGACGACGCGTGCCCTCGTGGTTCACTCTGATGATGGTCTTGATGAACTATCTATTTCTGCGCCCTCGACCGTCGTTGAAGTGCACAATGGCTCGGTTTCGACTTGGCGTGTGAACCCCGAGGATGTTGGATTGAAAACAAGCGATATCTCAGCTGTTACGGCTCGGGATCTTGAACACGCAACAGCCATGATGCAGGCGGTACTCGATGGATCGGAGCAAGGCCCACCACGTGATATGACGCTCCTGAATGCTGCTGCAGCTCTGTTGGCTTGTGACCTGGTGTCCAATCTTGAAGAAGGTGTCCAAGTCGCGGCAACCGCCATCGATCAAGGCCAGGCCATGGAGGCGTTGGCGCGACTGTCCCGGGTCTCGAACAGTTGAGTCTGCAACGGATCAGCTGCTGCCTTGGCTTTCGTTCAAGACGATCGGATCAATCAGTAAGACGCCACAGTGCACGGGCCCTTGTGATCCGCATGACACATCGATGACCAAGGTGCTATCGCCAGATCCCACTCCCGTATCAAGAGGCAGATTGAGTTCCACATCATCCTCGAAGACACCCGACCAGAGTTCACGGTCACCCATCGTGATCAGAATCTTCGGAGAGGGCCATCGCCGACTGGATCGTGGCCTTTGAAGTGTGGTTCGGAAACGATCCGAGCCTGGCGGCACTGTGAACTCATATCGTGCAGGCCCGCCAAGCAAGAGACTGGAGAGGCCAATCACTCCCAGTGGATCCTCCCGGCGTGGTGGGGGTGCCGTACGTCGTGCAATCGATGTGTTGATCGTTCGGACTGGCAACTTTGCCAAGGGTGTAAAGCGACTTCCATCCAAGACCAATGCCACGATCTCATTGATTCTGGGGAGGCGTTCGTACTCACCGACCATGAATTCGTGCGGGGCCATGTTGAGTCGACCTGACGCGTCCACTTCAACTCGAGGTACGGATATACGCACACCATCAAGCGTCCATACCTGTGGCCAAGATGCAGACTTCGGGGGCCCTCCAAATGAAATCGCCGCTGCACGATCCAACGGAATCTGGATTTTCTCAACATCTTCTCGTTGGACCTCGATGGTGATCGGATCATTGACCGTGTTCACAAAGCCTTCCAAGGTATCTCCATTTACGAGAACAACACGGTCCAACTCACCTGGGGGCACCACCACATTTGATCGGAATTCAATCCGGTTGATGCGTTCCAAGGGAATGTCTAATTCGCGCATCCAGAGGTGGTCCATCCGAATACTCTCTTCATCTCCACTCAACAACACGCCTGGAAGAACTTGGCCATCCTGCAAAATCACCCGGGTACGCGATGGCCGAGGAGTCCAGTTCCCACGCCTGATCACTGCGAGACAATCGCCTGATTCAACCTTGAACCAACCTTCTTGAGCATCCAGGAGATCGGATCCGGTGGCCTCGATGGTGCCCAGTTCAACCACGCGGGGGGGTTGTCCTGACAACACCGCTAGAAATTGGGCCGGCTCCTCAGCAACTGCTTGTGAAAAGAACCCCAGAGATAAGGCAAGCAGGCAGGTTTGTATACGTGTCATCGCTGGAAGATCGGTAGATAACGCTTTGGAACTTGCAACACGATTAAAGCCATGGCGGTTGAATAGGCGCCGCCGATGTGGTGATCGAGCCAACCGCCGTTGGCTGACTGTCGACGCAAAAGGCCCTCGCGGACAGCGGGCCACCATGTTCGCCACCAGTTGCCGCCTGCCAAATACATGGCCTGCACGGCGTAATACTGACCGTAGTAATAGTGCGATTGACGCACGCGATTTTGACCTGGTAGCGACGTGCGCACGAGATACCCCAGGCCATGGTTGATTGAGTCGTCTTCGTAGATGCCCGCGTAGAACAGTGTCGTAACACCTGCGGCAGTCCGAGGCCAAGCCGAATTGCCTGAACGTGTCATGTAACGGAATCCACCGTCATCGTTCTGGCAGTCCCGCACATATCGAACAGCTCGTTCAATGGTAGATCGGGGAACCTTGATCCCCGCGTTCCGGGCACTTCGCAAGGCCATCACTTGGCAAATCGTGACCGATACATCTGCATCAACAGGTACCGGTTGGTACCGCCAGCCACCTTCCCTGTTCTGCGTGCGAACGATGAGATCCACCGCTTTCTCAAGGACTTCACGGACACGGTCATCTGCATAAGACATCCCGTAAATCTCGCCAAGAAAGAGTGTCGCAAATCCGTGTCCATACATTGGTCCGTGAGCCGCCTGCGCTGCAATCAAGCCAGATTCTTGTGCATTTTCCAGGATGAAATCGAGGGCTGTCTGTACACGATTTCCATAGATCCCACGCCCAGGGACATGACCGTCCGACATGAATGCCAACGCTGCCAGGGATGTGATGGCCACGTGATTAGAAAACCGACCCCGTCCAAATGAACCATTGTCCTCCTGTTGACCTGCCAAGTACGCCAGGCCGCGATCAATGCGTTCCAGCATGTGCACGTCCATCTCATCCATCGTGGGAAGATTCTCAGCTCCCTCTGGATGCTTGGTCTGTGGCGCCAGTAAATCGACAGCCTCGTCGGTCGTTTC
>JAYZAT010000167.1:0-7745 GCA_036339555.1 Planctomycetota bacterium | reverse complement strand
CGACTTCGCAGTCCATCAACTCAGCCTTCTTCCAGTTCGTTCCTTCGATGGAATGGGATTCCTATGTCAGTATCGGCGCGGTTGACTCCGCCGGTAACCCGTTCAGTGGTGGAAACAACCTGAACGACATCGGAATTGACTTCGGTTTTTGGGAAGGTGGCTCGGACCTGTCTACCGATAACGGTTCCTGGTTCGTGACCCCTGATGACGCACAAGGTGCGGAACAGAACGGCCGTGTGTTTATTGCACAGGTCACTGTGGATGGCTCAGCTGCTGATGTGACTGGCCAAGTCAACCTCCAGGGTAAAGACGCCAATGGCGACACCTGGAATGTAATTGGTGCTTCTTGGGTTCCCGCTCCGGGTGCCCTGGCACTGCTCGGCCTCGCCGGTATCGCCGGTCGTCGTCGACGTCGTGCCTGAGTGACACTGTTGGTCCGTGTCGGGTGAGCCCGGCACGTTACCCACACATTGCACACACGAAACATCTCCGCGAGCCTGGCTCGCGGAGATGTCTTTTTTGGGCTTTCATTTCCTTGGAAATGTGATCTACGGGCACAATCCATGGTTCACGTTGGATTATGTTTGAAAGGCTGATCTGCTGGATTACGATCAGGGAGCTGGGGCGGGGAGGAGGCTTTGATGTACAGAATGATCAGCATGCTTAGTGTTGTCGGACTGTTGGCAGGGTTCGCTCACGCCAGCCCATTCCAGGGGTTCTCGGCATATGTCGTGAACGATGGAGATGAAGGTGTCACCTATCGTCTCTATGCGCAGTTGGATGCAGGCGCTCGGATTGATGCTATGTATGGCAATGCCCAGGGCTCGCTTCTCTTCGAAGCCCGTGATGGCTACTCGTTCTACCAAGATGCTGCTGGTGGAGCGACCTCGCAGTCCATCAACTCGCAGTTTTTCATCTTCGTTCCCAGCTTGGAGTGGGATTCTTATGTCAGCATTGGTGCGTTGCACTCAGATGGCCACCCATTTGGCTCCAATGAGTTGAACGACATCGGCATCGACTGGTCCAGCTTTGAATCTGGCGGAGCACTTGAAACCGACAATGGCTCCTGGTTCGTGACGCCGAATGATGCACAGGGCGAAGAACTCATGGGAGAGGTTTTCCTGGCACAGTTCACGATCGAGGGTGGCACCGGTGATCTCTACCATGAGATGAACATAATGTTCAACCTCCAGGGCAAGGATGCGGATGGCAACACCTGGAACCAGATTGGCATTACCTGGATTCCGGCACCGGGTGCCATGGCCCTACTTGGCTTTGCTGGTTTGGTTGGTCGTCGACGTCGGCGTGCCTGAAAACAGCAGTCCGAGCTCTTAACTTTGAGCAGCGTTGTTGATAGCAATCGCGAGCTGTGTTCATCCCTGGACGAGGGATTCGTTGGTTTCGTATCGATCCAACGCCTTGAGCAGTTGCTCGATCTGCATGGGGGGTGACATATTGGTCAGGCGTCGTCGGAGGGCCGTGATCGTCTTGAGCTCCGTGGGGGTGAGGAGCAGGTCCTCGTGACGCGTTCCCGAGGCGGCCAGGTTCATAGCCGGGAAGAGCCGTTGTTCCGCGATCGTGCGATCCAGCACCAGTTCCATGTTCCCGGTGCCCTTGAATTCCTCGAAGATGATCTGATCAGCACGTGAACCCGTATCGATCAGGCAACTGGCGATGATGGTCAGCGAGCCACCCTCTTCGGCTTTTCTCGCAGCCCCAAAGAGTTGCTTGGGGATTTCCAGGGCCCGCGAATCGACACCCCCGGACATGGTGCGACCACCGCTACCGTATTTCCGAGAGTTGTTGAAGGCTCTTCCGAGTCGAGTGAGCGAGTCCAAGAGAACGACCACATCACGACCGGCCTCCAACTTACGTCGGGCACGTTCAATGGCGAGAATGCCCAATTCGATATGGGTATCGGTGTCCTGGTCATTGGACGATGCCAGGACCTCAGCAGGAACATTGCGCCGGAAATCCGTGACTTCCTCTGGACGTTCATCAATCAGAAGGGCCACAAGCTCCACATCAGGGTGTTGATGCTTGATTCCGTAGGCAATGTTCTGAAGCAGGATCGTTTTGCCGGCCTTGGGTGGCGAGACAATCAAGCCCCTGGTGCCGTATCCGATCGGACAGAACAGATCGATCAGTCGGCAGGCAGGCGGGCAGCCCGGGTACTCCAACGCCATGCGTGGCTGAGGATCGATGGGCGTGAGTTGATCAAAGGGTTTGCGACGGGCATATTCATCCGGTGCAATGCCTTCGACTTCGATAATGGCTTCCACGACTGGCCTGGGTCCGCCCCGTGGTCGGCCAGATCGTTTTCGTGGCCGTTTCATACCGACCTGCACGGTGATGTGCTGACCGTTGCGAAGGCTGAATTCTTCCAGCATCGTTGTCGGAACAAGCGGGTCGTTCCTGGAGCTCACAACCCCGTTGTCGAACTGTCGAAGCCGACACTCCGTGGGAGAGGTCCATTCCAGGATGCCACTTGTGGTTGACGTAGTCATGCGTACGGGGATCGCCCTGTAACGGGATGGCCGGGATCCGGCTCCGGCGGATTCAAGCGTGACGTGATTGGAAGACGGGGCCCTGGTCGGCTTGCCCATGGGCCAGCCGCTCAGGTTGGAACAGTAGAGCAGGCTCTGTCGGCAGCGTCAAGATGATGCCTCCTGTAGGTGACGAGCCAAGCTGGAAGCGACACGAACGTTGTTGATGAGTAATTCGATATTGGCGACCAGCGATCGTCCATGTGTCGTTTCCGCCATATGTGAGAGCAGGAAGGGGGTGCGTTCAGGGCCATCGATCCCAGCCCTTGAGGCCGCCGCTTCTGCTTGTTCATTGGCGTCTTCAACGAGGTCGCGAGGTAGGACGGATGTGGCAGACAACGGCACCGCCAGCAAGAGACCACCATGGTCGTCCACGGTCTCCCAGTGCAGTCGGGCGAGGGCAGCCGCTTCACGTTCATCCTGGACCGGGTGAACACGAGAAGATCGTTCGTCCACACCTGCAATGAAACAGGGGAATGCTTCGGTTTCCAATCCCAGCACCGGTATGCCCAGGGTTTCCAACCACTCGCGTGTTGCTGGCACATCCACGATGGATTTAACACCTGCGCTCACCACGGCCAACGGGCTTCGTGCCAGGACACGGAGATCGGCGGAGATATCAGGCAGCGAAGACCATCCATGATGGACGCCACCAATACCACCGGTAGCGAGAACTTGGAGGCCAGTCCCAAGGTGCCGTGTCACGAGGTTGGCAGCTGCCAAACTGGAGGACACCGTGGTGCCTGCTCGTACACCCTTCCGAAGGGCTGCTGCGGCACTTGTTACGGAGGCCTTTTCAGCGGTTTCATCCAATGCCAACATCTCGAGTTCATCATGGTCGAGTCCCACACGCCATTGCCCGTTCATGATGGCAACAGTGGCGGGAATGGCATCACAGGCACGCACCGTGCTTGACATCGCACGTGCCAATTCGAGGTTGACTGGTTGCGTTGTCTGCCAACCGGATGCCAGGTTGGTCACCCGATCAATATCCGGCCATGACCATGCGGTTCGTGGCAAACCACTGGTGGTGACCGCTGTTTCGAGCAGCACGACGGGTTGGCCAGTCGCCAGTGCTTCACGGATCTCAGGATGAATACTCAGGTGATCCACGATCCATCTCCGGGATCGGTTGAGGCACCAGGGTTACGAACGGCGTGTTCGTAGCCTGCCGCCCATGCGTTTCTTTGGTGGCGCGATGGGTACCACTCCCCCCGGGAACTTTGCAGAATCAAGGCCAGCCTCTTTGTCGGGGATCGCCGACTTCGACCGGGATTTCTTCTCACGATGCTGGGTCGTGGCCTCAGCTTCTTGCTCGCGTGCCCGACGGACCTTGGCTGGTTCCGGTCCTGGCTCAAAGTCCGGGTACTCTGTTTCGGAAACCTCGACATTCGTCAACTGCTCGACCTTGTTTAACAATTCACCCTGTTCGGGTGTTACGAACGCGATGGCGCGACCATCTCGCCCACGCCTCGCCGTGCGTCCGATCCTGTGGACATAGATTTCCGGATCTTCCGGTATGTCATAATTGACCACCAGGCTGATATCGTCGACATCAATGCCTCGCGCGGCCAGGTCAGACGCGACGATCACATGGGCTTTCCCATCTCGCATTCGCTTCATGACGCTGTTCCGTTGACCTTGGTGCATATCAGCATGCAATGTCTGCACGTCAATGCCATGTCGCTTGAGATCATCGGCGACGCGGTCCACGGTGACCTTCGTGCGGCAAAAGATCAGGGCGAGTTCTGGTTTCTCACGCTTGATGACATGACGCAGAAGCCGTCGCTTGTCCCAGGGCTCGACCGGGACGAAGGTCTGCTCCACCTGGGCGACTGTGAGCTGCTTGGCATCAGCTGCGGTCAGATCCAAGGGTTTGTTCATGTACTGGTGGGCGAGTTTTTCGATCTCCGGGGAAATCGTGGCTGAAACGAAGACCGTTTGGTGGTCATGTTTCATGCAGCCAAGGATCCTTCGGATGTCCTCGCGAAAACCGATATCGAGCATGCGGTCTACTTCATCCAGGACGGCGATTCGAACTCGACCGTAGGGCAGTAACCCACGGTTATTCATATCCATAACACGGCCTGGAGTCCCGATGATGATGTTGGGTTTCTCTTCAAGCTTGCGTGCTTGGATGGGGATCTTCTGCCCGCCATAGACAGCTAGGACCGTCAGGCCCGTGTGAGCGCCCAATTCTTGGAATTCTCGAGTCACTTGAATGGCCAGTTCCCGGGTAGGAACCAGGGCCAGGCCGGCAAAGGGTTGATCCGGATCAACCCGTTCCAACATGGGCAAGGCAAAGGCGGCTGTCTTGCCAGTTCCGGTCTTGGACTGACCCAGGATGTCATGGCCCTTGACTGCCTCCGGGATCAGCTTGGACTGGATGTGCGTAGGGTGTTCAAATCCACAGTCCTTGACCCCTCGGCAGATGTTGCTCGAGAGGCCCAGATCCGCGAACGTGGTCTGGGAGTCGAAGATTTCGTTCATGATGGTGTCACGAGGTTGTTCTCTTCGGACCAGCCCGGAGCTATTCCGATTCGAAACTCGTGAAGCATCATGGTACGGTCATGGCACGGCCGATACAACTGGTGGGGCCTGATGTATCCCCTGACCGCATGGAAGGCACCAGCACACTCCTCGTCGACCTCGATGCCATCACCCACAACGTGGGTGCACTCCGATCCCTCGGCGATCCGGATGTGCGGTTCTGTGCAGTTCTCAAGGCTGATGGTTATGGACTCGGGGCTCCCGGGATCGCGAAGGCGATCGCAGGAGCAGGTGGTGCAATGCTGGCCGTGTTCTCCCCGGAAGAAGCAGGGCATTTGCTCGAGCAGAACTTGCCGATTCTTGTCCTGATGCCAGCACGTGGCGAGAATCTCTCGGATCACATTGTCCAGGCTGTTCGGACGGGTCGGCTTCATTTCGTCGTTCATGATGCACGCCAGATGGAGTCGCTGGATGCACTCGGACTGCGACTGGGCACTCGTGTACCGGTTCATCTGAAGATCGACACCGGTCTTCATCGGGGCGGGTGTGGATCCCGCGACGCCGTGGTGCTCGTCAGGGCAATTCAACGATCTGCCGGGTTGGTGTTGACGGGGTTGATGACCCACTTCGCCCAGGCAGCTTCCTGTGAGACGACCACCGCCAACCAGATGCGACAGTTATGCTCGATCAGGGACTCGATCGGCACAGACATTCCACCCGACGTGATTGTGCATGCCGCGGGCACCTGTGGTCTTTTGCGTGGCGCCGATTACCACGCCGACATGGTGCGCATTGGCCTCGGGTGGAGTGGGTACCTGACACCTGCGGCATCATCGCTGGTGGGTCGCCTACCAGTGCCTCTTCAACCGTCTGTGACCTGGCGCAGTCGAATCGCGCTCGTGCGTACCATCGCCTGCGGAGAACGCGTGGGGTACGGTGGTCGTTGGATCGCTGAACGCCCCACGCGGCTGGGTGTGATTCCAGTCGGTTATGCCGATGGGTATCCACAAGATGGTGGTCATCCTGTAGACGGCGGACCTGGACTCGCGGTGGGGTTGCCATCCCTCTCTCTGGATGAACAGGCGACCGTACCGATCATCGGGAGGGTCAGCATGGACCAGATCATGGTCGATTTGACGGATGCTCCCCAGGAGACTGACGTCGAGACGCCCGTCGATCTGATCTCAGCCATGCCGGGCTCGGCCTGCGGCTTGGAGAACCTGTCACGCCGACTCAAGCGGCCACCGCATGCAATCCTGGTGCAGATCCATGCCCGCATTACTCGCCGCCACATATCGGCACAGAAGCCCCTGGAAAGCCGGCAACAGATCCTGGCCGAGACAGGTGAATCTTGCCCCCTCTCGAGTGCGAGTGCCGTTGCTGGCTGAAAGATCATCACATCAGCAGTGCGGCCTCGTTACGCTGTAGCGATGGTCACGCCTCCGACCCCGATACCTGCACCCTCCGCAACCACGGTGGCGGTTACCCGCCTGGGGGTGGTGTCTTTTCTCAATACACGCCCAATCATTCGTGGGCTGGATGCTCAAGAAGATCTCCAACTCCAACAGGCGGTGCCGAGCCGCCTCGTTGATGAAGTCGTCGATGGACGAGTTGACGTGGGTATGTGTTCGAGCATCGACTATCTCCGATCACCAGTTCCTCTGAAGCTCCTTCAGGTTGCACCATTGACCAGCGATGGTCAGACATTGACCGTGCGGGTTTTTTCGACTCGACCCCTCGGAGATTCGACTCGTGTGTATTGCGATATTGATAGTCATACATCGGTGGCACTTCTTCGAATCCTGTTGCGCGACTGTTGGAACGTGGATCCAGAGATCATCGATTTCGATGCACGAGCCCCGCGTGATGATTGGCCCGATACGGTCATGCTTATCGGTGACAAGGTGGTCCACCAAGCACCGACCAGATCCACGCATTCCTACCAAGTCGATCTGGGCGAAGCCTGGAAACAGATGACGGATCTTCCCTTTGTATTTGCGCTGTGGATGGCCCGTGCCGATGCTTGCGAGCAGATGCTTGGGCATGTCTCACAGACACTGGCAGCTTCCTTAGCAGCCAATCTCAAGGACCTGGAAACACTGATACGAGAGGAAGCCAAGCCTCATGGGTGGCCGGAGTCCTTGGCAACTCGTTATCTCAATGGCCTGATCCGATACGAACTGGGACCGCGGGAATTGGAAGGACTTCGCACCTTCCATGACCGGGCTGTAGCGCATGGTCTTGCACCGCATGCCCGCCCGCTCGACATCTTCGAGGGTTGAGGTGCCCAGGGCCCCACGTTTTCTGGCCAGTGTGATTGCATCCCTGCATCATGACCTTCGGTTTGCGCCTGATAAGACCAGGCAAAGACAAATGGATGCGGCGGAGGAACTGATTGCCGAAATCAGAACAGAGCAGTTGTATCCAATGGATTTCGTTGTGTATCGAGTGACGGGGTTCCGACCCGAGTCGGGCACGTTCGATGCCACGGTTGTTGGGCAAGCACTTATCAGGGACCTGGGGGCGTTCATCCAATCCCTGAGCGTTGAACTCGACCTCTCCATGGATCACCCACGTGGACAGGCCTTGTCCTTGGATGAGGTGGCCGCCACCTTGGAAGTCGATCGACGTACTGTTCAACGCCGTCGTGTCAACGGGCTGGTGCTGCACTGGGTTCGGGATTCCCAGGGACGCCGGTTCCTGGGGTGC
>JAYZAT010000166.1:0-33039 GCA_036339555.1 Planctomycetota bacterium | reverse complement strand
TGTCGAACTTGCTCTTGGTAACGGCATCGTTGACATTGATGGCAGGGAAGAGCAGTTCGCCTTTTTCAGCCATCTGGTAGAGCCGGTGAACACCGGTGGTTGTTTCCTCGGAAACGCCTTGGATGCCATCTGCGATGGACTTCCAGAACGTCGGGTTTATGTCTTGGAGGGCATGAAGCAAGGAGAGAACGACCGTGAACTCTTCGGAGTCGGCGGTTGCGGGATCAGGAACGACGCCAGCGTTGTCATAGTCCAGTCCGCGATGAACCAAGAGCGTGGCATCGCCACCGTCATCCAGGATCAAACTTGGCCCCTTGCCATCACCCCAATGCAGGGCTTGGAAGGTGCACCACCAGTATTCTTCGAGGGTTTCACCCTTCCAGGCGAATACGGGTACACCCTTGGGGTTTTCCGGCGTGCCATTGGGACCTACCGCTACGGCTGCAGCAGCATGGTCCTGGGTGGAAAAGATGTTGCAACTTGCCCAACGAACCTCGGCACCAAGTTCCACCAGGGTCTCGATCAGTACGGCAGTCTGAATGGTCATGTGAAGTGAACCGGTAATACGCGCACCGGCGAGTGGCTTGGATTTGCCATGCTTCGCGCGGAGTGCCATCAGACCGGGCATTTCGTGTTCAGCCAGTTCGATCTCTTTGCGACCGAACGTCACGCTTTCAGCGGACAAATCCCGAACCTTGTAGGGCAGGTCGCTGATCAGTGGCAGTCCGGTATTCATGAAGGTGGCAGGCAAAGTGCTGGTGCTCACGAGTTGGCTCCTGGAGAGGGCGGAGGGGTGGAACAGATCGGATGCATCCATATATCCGGATATATGAATATAGCCCAGGAGCTCTTGGTGGTCAAACTCGTTGGGTGGGTTTCTAGCTTGGATCCTGCTGGGAGACCCCGCTACACTCCGGCACACTGAGGGATTCCCAGGCCCCAGGCAGGTGCCGGTAAGGTCCGGTCCAAGCCTTGGGTAGGGAAGATCCCCGACCTGGAGTATGACGCCGTGAGTAGCTCGTTCAGGTGTGCCGTGATGACCCCGAATGGGTCAACCTTTGATGGGGATGTCACCTACGCCTCGTTTCCTGCCTGGGATGGGCAGTACGGAGTGATGGCCGGTATGTCTCCACTCCTGGATCGGCTTGGCATTGGCCCCCTCCGCTTGGATACCACGGAAGGTTCTCGCTGGTTTGCGGTTGAAGAGGGCTTTGCGCATGTACGGGATAACACGCTGACAATCCTGAGCGAATCCGTGTTCCCTCTTGAGGATCTTTCCTTGGCTGAACTGCAGCAAGCCTTGCACGATTTGGAATCCAATGAGGATGAAGCGTTGTCCTCCGAAGACAGGGAATCACTCCGAACTCGATTGACTGCACGAATGCGATTAGCCGAAAACCATGCTGGTAAACGAAACGCATGACAGATGAATCAATGCATGACGGGACTTCGACTGGCGATGGCGGATCATCGACACGAACGCCCTCTGGTCTGTCCTTGACTGCTCGAGTGGAAGCCGTTCTGCTAGCTGCAGAACGTTCACTGGGTGATGCTCGGTTGGCAGAGGCCGTGTCCGAACCCGGCGAAACCGTCAAGGTGGAAACTGTCGGTGAGGCCATCGAAGACCTCAACCGCCAGTATGAGCAGACGGGTCGCATCTTCCGCATCCTTCGAATTGCCTCGGGATGGCGTGTCATGACCACGCCTGAAGCGGCTCCAGTCCTACAGCGACTTCTTGTCCAAAGACAACAGAGCCGGTTGACTCCAGCGACCTTGGAGACACTCTCGATCATCGCGTATCGACAACCTGTCATGCGGGCTGAGATCGAGGCGATTCGTGGTGTTGCCTGCGGGGATGTTCTGCGTGGCCTGTTGGAGCGGCGGCTGGTCCGAATTGCAGGGCGTGCGGAGGAGCTGGGACGCCCCATGCTGTATGGCACCACCCGCGAATTTCTCAAGGTCTTCGGCCTTGCCGGAATTGATGATTTGCCGGATGTCGAGGGATTGCCCCGAGAAGCCTCTCATCGTGTTGCTGGACCCTCCAGGCAATCTGCTGAGCCGCCTGCAGACCCCTCAGAACCTGTTGAGTCTGAATCAACAGAATCCAGCCAGGCAGATGTCTCAGAACCGGCTTGAGAACTTGGCCGAATAACTCCTTGAGATCCTCCGGTTACTTCCCGCTACGCCTGGTCCCTGGGCCTCGTAGCATGAGGTCGTGATGTCCCAGTCCAAGCGCATGCTTCCGGTCCGTCCTCCGATCATATTCATCCTGCTGCTGTTCCTGGTTGGGCCAGCAGCGTTGTTACAGGGCAACAATCCTCTGCTCTGGATGTTGTGTGTACTGATCGTAATCGGTCTCAGCGCTTTGTTACTCAGCCGGGTTGTGCTTCGTCAGATCATCGTGCGACGGATTCTGCCGGATCATGGGGTAGTCGGCGAGCCACTTGTTGTCGGATACGAGTTCAGCAGGCGGGCACGTCGGCTGGCGTCTTTCGACATCACCATTACAGAACGATTTCACGACACCACACTGTCGGATTCTTGCCCGGCCTGGATTCTCCACGCGGGCCCCCGTCAGACTGTCCACGGAGAAGGCCTGTTCGTTCCTGCCAGTCGTGGACGAATGGCATTCTGCGACATGGAAATCCGTACGGGATTCCCCATGGGTATTACGCCTTGTCGTCGGATTTTTCGCATGTCGCAAGATCTCCGAATTCATCCGGCCATCGTGCGCTTGAAGTCAAACCTTGTGCAGTCGATTGTTGGTGCCGGGGGAGAAGGTCGCCGAAGTGTAGATCGACATGGCAGCGGACTTGATTATTTCGGTACGCGCGCGGCCCGAACGGGTGATGGATGGCGTGATATCGCGTGGAAGATTTCAGCTCGGCGCAATACTCTCGTGGCCATCGAGCGTGCACGTCCAGCGTCTCCACGTTTGCGTGTGGTCCTGGATCTCACGGTTCCGACCGATCAATTACAGGTCTCAGCCGATGAGACATTCACGGCATCGGAGCTTGAGGAACGGGCGATCAGCTTGGCAGCATCGATCTTGCGGGATGCCAGCAGCCGGGGCTACGACACAGGACTGACGATCCAGGGACTGTCAGCGCCTCCGCATCCCTTGCGTGCAGGGCTGCGGCATATCAGCCGAATGCTCGGGACGTTGGCTGATCTCGATCTCCAGCAACCAAGACAACCATGGGAACCAGTGCCTGAACGCGAACGCTCCGGTCTCGTCGTGATCCACCCGGACCGCGTGCGGCAACCGTTGAAACGCAGCAACGCCTGGCATCTGACCGGACGACAACTGGATGAGTTGAGTGAGTCATCAAGCCAACCAGCCGACAAGCCTGTATCGACCGAGACAGCTGCATGAGCCTTTTACGTCTGTATCCACTCATGAGTTTTGCGCTGGTTCTCTTGGCGATCGTGGCGCAATGTCTCTCGCAGCGACACCCTTGGCTACTGCTCTTAGCGGGTGGCTTGGCAGCTTTGAGTCGAACCGTTTCGGAAGGTCCACGTGGCGTCGCACTCCCCAGGGCCATCTCGCTAATGCTCACAGCCATTGCCCTGGTGTGGGCTGCAGTTGTTGCAACAGGTGACCTCTCGCAACCCATCCCCGCGATCGGTCAGTTCGTTGTCTGGTTGACCGTGATCAAGCTCTATGAGCGACACACGCTTGAAAATGAAGCCGAGCGACTCATCTTGGCATTGCTGTTGATGGTGCTGGCCTCGCTCATTTCGATCGATCTGATCTTTGGATTGCTCCTCTTGCTCTGGTCGGGACTGGGCTTGGTGACACTCATGTTGTTCCAGTTGCATTGTGCGGCCGAAAGTATGCAACGTCAGCGGTCAAAGGTGCTCGGCGTCCTTCCGGGTGGTTCGCCCAACCCTGTCTTTGGTCCAGGCGTTCGCCGGCACTATCGCAATTTCTCGATCATGTCGGTCATCCTCGTGTTCGCAGTGGCCACCAGTGCCTTCCTCCTGTTTCCCCGTGGATTGACAAGCGGTTTATCCAATGCAGCGATGAACACGCTGGGACATCGACAGGTTGGACTCGGAGAAGGGGTTGATTTGCTGGGTTCCACTCGGATTTCTCTGTCTCGGGAACAGGTCCTTTCAGTTGGAGTCACCGACAGTGCCGGCGAGAGCGTCCATTTGAACCATCCGCTTCGACTCCGGGCTGCCGTGCTGTCCGCCTATCGCGGTGATGGCATCTGGGGGACGGAACCCATTGACATGGATACGATCGAACTCCAGGACGGCCTTCGGCGGACGCTCTTCTATACCCCGGAAGGCACCGAACTGCTGAAGCAGAACATCCAGTTGGATATGGCCAGTGAGCAGATTGTTTCGATGTCTGTCCCCGTGGCGATCACCGTGGACACGGATACGACGTTGGCGTTTCGTTCGGCGAGCCAGACGATGCGGGTCGCTCATGATGCCCCGTCACCGATGCAGTACGACATCGATGTTGTGCCAGAACCTCCTCTGTACCGAACTCCCCTGGCGATTGGCGTTGCACCCGACATTGACATGGTGCATCCCTACGCTAACTCGTCTGTCCATCATCTTGCTGTTGAGCTGCTCCAGAATGCAGGTCACGCAACATCTCCACCGGAGAATCCAAAATCACGTCTCGAGTGGTATCGCAATGCAGCGACCACGTTCGAACGCTATCTCAAGTACGGCTCTTTCCGATACACCCTGGATCTCTCAGAAGTTGGCATTGATCCAGCAACCGCCGACATTGATCCAGTCGAACGGTTCCTTCTTCATGAGCCATACGGCCACTGCGAGTACTTCGCAGCCTCTATGACCGGGCTTTGTCACAGCGTCCAAGTACCTGCCCGACTGGTTACGGGCTATGTATCCAATCGATTTGATGAACTCAGCCAGCGGTACGTCGTGACCAAGTCCGATGCGCATGCTTGGACCGAGGTGCTTGGGCCTGGCCCCAAGTGGTTGGTCTTCGATCCCACGCCTCCAGCCAATGTCCCGGGTACACGGGAAGCCGCCATGGGACCAATTGACCAGGTCATTTGGTTCTGGAGATGGTTGGAAGGCCAGTGGCGGTTTAACGTTTTGGGGTTTGATACCGAGACACAGACGGAGTTAGCCGAATCGTTCCTGCCGAGCCTCCAAAGGGATCTGGATGCCAGTCTCAAGACGATTGGTGGGTGGGCCCAGCGTTTCCAAAAATTGATCGGGTTGGGTGAGTGGTTCTCTGTTGTGATCATCGTCCTCGTGGCACTGGTCACGATGTCAATTGTGATCATGTTCCGAGGTCAGAGACGTCGTTGTCAGAACATCCTGGAACAAACCCAATGCGTTCACGTCACGGGCCGAGAGGGGCGTCTCTTGGCGGCCCGTCTGGGCTTCTATGTCGATATGCTCGAGAGGCTCAAATTGGCTGGTTTGTCCAAGCCGCAGTGGCAACCACCGGCTGCCTACGCGCAGAGCCTTGTGACAGTGCATCCAGCAGTGTCGAAGATCGTGAGAGAGATCACTCGAGGCTTTTACCAGATTCGCTTTGGTGGATTGATTGCAGGAGAGCGTGAAGCGTTGCAGATGAAGGATGCATTGGAACGACTCGATCAGGCACTCGAGGATCCCCGGTGACTCCAGACCATGTCATCAATCCACTGGATGCGTGGTATCCGCACGAACCCGACCTGGCGGCAGCCCAACTGGCCTGGCTACAGACCAATGTCGGCAGCGATCACACCCTGCTCGATCTGGGTTGTGGTGCTGGTCGAACCCTGGTGCCAATGGCGCAATACGGTGCCTCATGCACGGGGGTGGATCGAGATGACGCTGCCTTGCTGACTTGCCGGCAGGCCCTGGAACAGAGTGGTGCTTCAGCAAACCTTGTTCTGGATGATTTCTGCACGTGGCTTCCAAAGGCGGAGGGGGCCTGGGACGTGATCCTTTGCCTGGGGAACACCTTCTGCCTGATCTGGCAGATCGAGGAGGCGATCGCGTTGTTGACGGCAGTTCGTCGGCATTTAGCACCAGGGGGGCGGTTGATCGTGGATGACATCCCGGGGGATCTCTGGCCTGAGTTGATCGAGGGGCGATGGCAAGCCGGCCTTGATCCCGATCATGGGCTCCAGATGGTCTGGTCGGCAGACGACTCGGTGTTCACGTTACGCGACGAAGCCAGGGCCGATTCGGAGAACTGGGAGATCGGGCCCGAGGATGTCCCTTTGAGGCTCTGGACCGCGGGCGCCCTGCACCTGGCCGCGATTGCCAGTGGTTTCGAGGTTCCACTCGTTCCAGCAGGATCAGGTGTAAGGGTTCTGAGGCCTGTACCCCAGGATCACTCCTCAAGCTGAGGACATGTGTGCTGAAGCCGCGATCACCACGTGACGATAGTTCGTGGCGTTCCAAAGCATCACTCGACTGTCTGAAGACCAGGGAGGAAGCACGTGCCGGCCAATCGATCACGTACCGCGGGATGGCGTCAGTGCCTGGGCCAAATCAAGCAGCGTGGCGGCTCTATCGAGCTCGCCATCGCACGTACCCAGGGGCATGACATGGTCTCGGGAGACCTCCTGGTGAGATGCCGGGTGGTCGCGCTCAAGGAGGATGGACTTCGCGTAGAGGCCCCGGTGACGCTTGGTCGAACGATCGAGATACCCGTAGGCGTCGATCTCGTAGCCATGATGGCCATAGGGCAAAACCGTTGGTTGTTCCGGACACGATGCCTGCAATGGATTCCGGATGGCGAAGGCAGCGAGGGGCGGGCCGAACTGCACCTGGCGCTTCCTGAACGGGTGGAGCGTTGCCAACGGCGACGAGATTATCGTGTTGAAACAGCCAGTCTCGACCTGCCCAATGTGCAGCTCTGGCCATTGTTGGATCCCATGACGGTGGTCCTGGCCGAACGTGTCAACGAGGCGGAGTTCCTGAAAGAACTGGATGGGCAGAATGCCCCTTGGAGTTTGGCAGATGATCTTCAAAGCTGCGGCGATGAAGAACTCTTGCCGGAAGTAGGCCCTGGATTCCCTGCACGACTGGTCAACCTGGGCGGCGGTGGGGTGGGCTTGAACGTGGACGATGACTATGCCGGCAGTCTTGGTCGGCGGTCACTGTTCTGGATGCGATTCGGATTACCACCGATGGTCATGACGCCAGTCTGTGCGACGGCTCGGCTCGTGCATAGCCATATGCAAAGTGACCGACGCATCTATGCGGGCATGACATTCGATTTCTCAGCGAACCCAGCCCACAAGCGCATCGTCGTCAAGCAGATTCTTCGTGCAATCGCTTGCCAGCAAAAGATGCAGATGTCCCGCCAAGCTGGCTGAGCATCCCAGTCTGATTCAAGAGGTCACGGGCCTTCGAGAGAGTCGCCTCAAGGCTTCTGCCTTGACTTCCGACTCGTGGTACTCATCGGCTGGATCAGAGTCCACCACGATGCCACACCCGGTTCCGTACTGCAACGTTCCAGTGACATCCCGGAAACCATGCCGAGCAGTGCCTTGGAACGCGGCTGTTCGGATGGACACACCCAGCCGGAGGTCGCCGTTCGTTGACAGGCAGCCGACGGCCCCGCAGTAGGCGCCGCGTTCTTGTCCTTCCAACTCGTTGATCACCTGCATCGCTCGGATCTTGGGGGCACCGGTGACGGAGCCTGGTGGAAAGGTTGCTCGCAGGATGTCTCCAACCGTGCGGCCTGGTTGAAGCGATCCAGAGACCTCTGCAACGCCATGATGCACGGTCGGATGTGATTCAACCATGCGAGTTTGACTCACTTGGATGCTTCCAATCGTGCACACTCGACCAAGGTCATTGCGCATCAGATCTACGATCATGTTCAATTCAGCGGCGTCCTTGTCGGATTGAACAAGATCGCTCACCTCATCACCGGCTGATCGGGTTCCCTTGATTGGACGTGTCCGCAGGTGGTTGGAGTCACCATCCAGGTCGAGGAACAACTCAGGGCTCAGGCTCAGGACAGCCCGGTCGGTCGATGCGCCAGGTAGTTCGAGCCAGCAACCAAACCACGCGCCGCTGCTCGCGAGTGCATCCAAGGCAAACCCGCGTAAGTCACCGTGACAGGTTGTCGTCAGTTGACGTGCAATATTCGCCTGGAACAGATCGCCCCGGCGTATCAACTCGATGGTTTTTTGAACGGCTGCTTCAAATCCAGCTTGATCAGGCCGACTGATCCAGTCTTCCATGCGCAGTGGCGTTCCCACGTGTTCAGGCGAGGCGTCCTTGGACACCGATCCAACCTGCCACCACTGATCGGCTTGGCCATCATGCACAAGCGCATCGGGGCACCAGAGCAGGTCGGCCAGTGGTCCAGGTTCACGATTGTCATCGGGCTGCGTGGCTGGTTCGATTTGACTACCGAGTTCGTAACGCAATGAGACGAGCCAACCGCCCATGAATGGAAGCCGACAGTCAGCTTCGAGCGTGTCCATTCGATCCGCGGCAACGGCTGCATCGATGACGGCCAGTGGATCGCTTGTATCAATGTTGGCCAAGGCTTCTTCCAACGCAGGCCAGCGGGGGCCACGCCATTGACAGCCATCTGCATTCACCTGGAGATGACCGCGTGGTGGGGCGATCATTGACCAGCGTGTCCATGGCCCCGTCGATCCACCGGAGTGGAGTACGGCCATGGGTTGGTCAGCCGGCCATGTCATGGCGACGGCAAGGACATCGTCTTGAGACCATTCGGGATGCGGTGTGATCTTGCGCACGAGTTCACGATCATACGGACCGAGGCACGGGGCGGGGGATCACGGGTGGTACACTTCTCGTCCAGGCTCGTTGGCAGGGGAGGGCCCCTGGAGAGTCTGGGTCCAACCACACCACCCGCGACGAACAAGGTGAACCATGCCTGCCACGAAGACCAGGAAACGCCCGGCTCGGAAGACCACACGAAAGACGCCCCGTACTGCTCGGATGATCTTTGCCTTCGGCAAGACCCGGACAGATGGGCATGCATCCCAGAAGGAGTTGTTGGGCGGCAAGGGTGCCAACCTTGCGGAGATGACCTCTATTGGTTTGCCGGTACCACCCGGGTTCACGATCACGACGTCGACCTGCGAGGCATTCAATGCCGCCGGTGGCAGGCTGCCGACCGGACTCATGACCCAGGTCAAGACCGCGATTGGTCGACTTGAGAAGGAAACAGGAAAGCGATTCGGTTCGCGGACCAACCCATTGCTCGTTTCGGTTCGGAGTGGTGCTGCAGTGTCCATGCCCGGCATGATGGACACCATCTTGAATCTTGGCTTGACCGATGAAGCTGTGGATGGCTTAGCGGCCCTCACGGGGAACGAACGCTTTGCGTGGGACGCCTATCGCCGATTGATCAACATGTTTGGCGATGTGGTCATGGGTGTAGATCACCACTACTTCGAGGCGGAGTTCGACGCCATCAAGAAGAAGTACAAGGTGACCGAGGACACTGACGTACCTGCCAAGGGGCTCCGAAAGCTTTGTGATCGGTACAAGGCCGTCTACAAGAAACATGTCGGGAAGGTGTTCCCCCAGGATCCCTACAAGCAACTGCAGGCTGCCATCGAGGCGGTCTTCCGATCGTGGAATGCACCCAAGGCGATTTCGTATCGACGGATCAACGAGATTGCGGGACTCATGGGGACCGCTGTCAACGTTCAGACCATGGTTTTCGGAAACATGGGCGATGATTCAGGCACGGGTGTGGCCTTCACACGCGATCCAGCTACCGGAAAGAATCAGTTCTACGGGGAGTTCCTGGTGAACGCCCAGGGCGAGGATGTTGTGGCCGGTATTCGCACACCACAACCGGTTGCTGGCATGAAGAAGTGGAATGCAGATGTCCACCGTCAGTTGTTGACTATCCGGAAGAAGCTTGAAAAGCATTACCGCGACGTTCAGGATGTTGAATTCACCATTGAGCGTGGCAAGCTGTACATGCTCCAGACTCGTAGTGGCAAGCGTACAGCCGCTGCGGCTGTACGCATTGCCGTCGAGATGGTGAAGGAGCGGCTGATTACCCAAGACGAAGCCCTGCTCCGCGTGCCAGCCGGAGACGTGGTGCAATTACTGCTGCCGAGTTTCACTACAGCAGATAAAAAGAAGGTTCCATGTATTACGAGGGGGTTACCAGCTTCCCCAGGCGCCTCCTGTGGCGCGCTTGCTTTCTCAGCGGATGAAGCGGTCGAGCGAAGCCAAGCGGGCGAGGATGTCCTCTTGGTTCGTCGAGAGACATCGCCGGAAGATGTTGAAGGCATGCATCACGCGGTGGGCATCCTGACCTCGACCGGTGGCATGACTTCACATGCAGCTGTCGTAGCGCGTGGCTGGGGCAAGTGCTGTGTCGCTGGTGCAGGCGCACTGGAGATCGATGAGAAACGTCGACGCGTGACAGTGAATGGAAAATCCTGGGGCCCCAAGGACATCCTGTCCATTGATGGCGGAACCGGCGAAGTGCTCGATGGAGAGGTCAAAGGCTCGGTTCCGAAGATGTCTTCGGAGTTCACAACACTGATGCGATGGGCGGACCAACGCCGACGGCTCAAGGTTCGGACCAATGCCGATACCCCTGCAGATGCGAAGCGTGCACGAGACTTTGGTGCCCAGGGCATTGGTCTCACAAGAACCGAACACATGTTCTTCGAGGGTAAACGCATCACCGCAATGCGTGAAATGATTCTGGCTGACAACAAGAAAGATCGTGTGAAAGCCCTGGCGAAGCTCTTGCCCTATCAACGCAAGGATTTCATCGGGATCTTCACGGCGATGAAGAATCTCCCGGTGACTGTTCGCCTGCTGGATCCGCCACTGCATGAATTCCTCCCCCAGGATGCTGAGTCCCAACAGGACTTAGCCAAGGCACTCGGCGTGAAGCCCAAGGCTGTTCGTCGACGGGTTGAAGCGTTGCATGAAGCCAACCCCATGCTCGGTCATCGTGGTTGTCGCTTGGCTGTGACGTATCCCGAGATCCTGGTGATGCAGGTTCGAGCCATCGTCGAAGCGATGATCGAATGCAAGAAGAAGAAGATTGCAGCCCGGCCTGAAATCATGATTCCACTGGTGGGTACGAAGGTGGAATTGGCCATGCTCCGAGCGCAGGTCGAGGAGACGATCGCGGAGACGAAGAAGGCCAAGAAATATACCGGGCGACTGGACATTCCCATCGGGACCATGATCGAGATTCCGCGTGAGGCTATTACAGCTGATCAGGTGGCCGAGTGTGCGGACTTCTTCTCATTCGGCACCAATGATCTCACCCAGATGACGTTTGGTTACAGCCGTGATGACATTAACGGCTTCCTCCCGGACTACTTGTCTACGGGCATCCTCGAGAAGGATCCGTTCCAGAGCATCGATACGCGCGGTGTGGGTGCACTCGTGGATCACGCGGTTCATGCAGGCCGGATGACGCGACCGGACATCAAGCTGGGCGTATGCGGCGAACACGGTGGCGATCCTGCTTCGATCACCTTCTTCGATCGAGTGGATCTCGAGTACGTCAGTTGCTCGCCCTTCCGCGTACCGACGGCTCGCCTCGCGGCGGCTCAATCGGCCATCGAGATCGAGCGTGCCTTGAAGCCAGCAACGAAAAAGAAACGCACAGCGAAGAAGGCTAGGCGGCGGCGCTAGTCTGCATCAACCGCGTTGGCGATCGCGGAGGCCAAGGCCTCACCATCATCCAGTTGACCCGGGTTCCATTGGAGTCCGAGGCCTGAGCCATCTTCGAACTTGGGAATGATGTGCACGTGCACGTGGAAGACAGCCTGGTGGGCTGGGGCGCCATTGTTCTGTAGCAGGTTGTAATGCGCGCAGCCCGTTGCCTTTATGACCGCTCGACAGAGCCGAGGCAGGACGCGACCCAGTGCGGCTGCAGAGTCATCTGATAGCTGGTGCATGTGAGCGGCCCGTTCCTTCGGGATCACGAGCACGTGGCCACGGCTGAGGGGTCCAATGTCGAGGAAGGCGAGGACATGCTCATCCTCGTACACGCGGTGGCAGGGGATGTCACCAGACAGAATCTTGTCAAAGATGGTCGCATCACTCATTGCGTTCAGTCCTTGGAGGATTCCTGGGGTTTGTTTTCCAATTGCAGTTCGGCATTTGGATCGATCTCAAGGTACTTGCTGAGCCATCGTACGAGCATGTAGAACGGGAGGGTGTCCACCAAGGCGCACAGGAATTTGAAGACGTAACCAGTCACCATCAGCGTGACCAGGAAACTGACAGTGTTGGTGTCATCCGTCAACATGGAGGCGAATCCACCCAGCCAGTACGTCACCAGGATCACCACGACTGTGTCAACCGATTGACTGACAACGGTTGATCCGTTGTTTCGCAACCAGAGGTAGCGCCCTTTGGTCAATTTCTTCCAGAAGTGGAACATCCAGACATCCACCAATTGGGCAAGCAGGTAGGCGAACATCGAGGCCCAAACTGCGCCGAAGGCAAACATGCGAACTTCAAAGAAGACCGGGAGCCGACCGGCTTCGTCGGTGGCCATCTTGGATGTTGCCAGGTCGATGGTTTCATTGCCTGGCAGGATGCCACCCAGCCAGAGGATGAAGAGGATCCAGAGGTTCAAGCCCAAACCCATCAACACGACTGCGTTGGCCCGGCCCCTTCCATAGATCTCACAAATCAGGTCAGTGCAAAGAAAGGTGACCGGGTAGGGGAGCACTCCAACCATCACGCCGAAGGTCAGCGTGCCCCACCATTCCGTGTGGGTGTCGATCTCTCCGAAGTTGATGAATCGCAGCAAGCCCAGGATGTTTAACATCGCCAGCGTTCCCAGGAATAAGCCGGCGATCACGAGGAAGACACGCTCGCGGCGGGCATGAATGGGGGAGGCTTCGATGGGATGCAGTGCCATGGTGGGCAGGGTAGCGGAGACTCGTATACTCATCGCATGCCGGCTCAAGAGCACAGCGTGATTGACCTGGGCCTTCTCGCGGAACGATTGCTTCCAACCGCGGAAGTTGTCGAACGCATTCAACGCTGGTTCACCGAGGATGGGCTGAGCCAGGGGGATGTGACATCCCTGGCCATCGTGAAGCCCACGGATCGCGTGACGGCGTCATTGGTTGCCAGGGATGCGATGATCGTTTGCGGACTGGAACCACTGGCACGCGCCTTTACCACCCCTCCATTGGCGGGCCGCATCCTCTTGGAACCGCTGGTTGATGAAGGGATGTCAGTGACGCCTGGTACGGTCATCGGTCGCCTCACGGGCGGTCGTCGATCCGTCCTGGCATCGGAGCGGACTATCCTGAACCTGCTGGGGCGGCTGTCGGGTGTGGCCAGCACCACACGCCGCTTCGTGTTGGCTGTCGAGGAAACGCCCGCTGTGATCTGTGATACGCGCAAGACAACGCCGGGGCTGCGCATGTGGGAGAAATACGCGGTGGCTTGTGGTGGTGGCACCTTGCATCGATTGGGACTGCATGATGCAGCCCTCTTCAAGGACAATCATCTCGCAGGTATTCCCAAGGCAGACCTGGCGGCGCGATTGAAAGTTGCTTGCCACGAAGCACGGGCCACACGGGATCTTACTTTTGTCGAGGTCGAGGTCGATACGCTCGCTCAATTGGACATCGTGTTGACCTTGGAGCCGGGCTTGGTAGACATCGTCCTGTTGGACAACATGCGTGATGAGGAGATGCGCGAGGCGGTTGCACGCCGAGATCTCTCTGGTTCGGCCATCCAGTTGGAAGCATCTGGTGGTATTGATCTGGATGATGCTCGACGTGTTGCGGAAACTGGGGTGGAACGCATCGCGGTTGGATCGGTGACACGAGCAGCTGGCATCCTCGACATCGGACTCGATATTCAGGCCAACGCGTGAGTGATCTCCTGGACATCGTGGACTGGCCGGATCGGGTGAACGCCTTGGTTCAACAGATCGGTGCGCCCTTGATCGAGGGTCATGTGATCGCGGTGTGTGACAGTACCCAGGAATCGGCTCAGGCCATGGGACCCGGCGGCCTGGTGGTTGCCGGCCGCCAAGTGGCTGGTCGGGGACAGCGAGGCAACCAGTGGATTGATACCGGTTCGGAAGGACTTGCGTTCAGCCTGGCACTGTCTGCCACGGACCAGCCCGAGCGGTCGCAGGCCTTGGCTGAGGCGATCGTGGCGGGCCTGGATCCGATGGGACCTGGTCGTTTCACAGTGAAGCCGCCCAATGATGTGCTGCTCGATGGCCGCAAGGTTGCGGGTGTCCTGGTCGAACAGTCCGATGGCTTGGCGGTTATTGGTATTGGCATCAACGTGAAGCAGTTGTCCTGGCCTCCAGCACTGGACGGTCAGGCGATCAGCCTGTTGGAGGCTGGCATCGAGTTAAAACGCATTGATGTCCTTGAACGCATTCTGCCTGGGGTGATTTCGGCTTGGTCTACCTGAATCCGAGCGACTCTCGATACACTGGCTCGATTCGGTGCGGGAGCATCGCCTTCACATGGATACACCACCTGACTACCGACTCCAGTGGACAGCCCACCCCGCTCGGCAACAGCCTGCCCGAGCCGTGATGGCCATGTTGGTGGTGTTGGTTGTCTGTTTCTTTGTATGGCTCACGGTGGGGGGTACTCGAGAGGTGATCCTGGCTTCCTTGGCTGCGGGATTTGCGGCAGCGGTTCTGCTGGCCAGTTTGAGTAAGTTCTTTTTGCAGAGTCGATTCGAAATGGACTCGGAGCAGATCACGGCCCACTACCCCTTCTCGAAGCGGTCCTTCAAATGGGTCGACCTCCGTCGCTTCGTGGTTGATCGCCACGGTGGCTATTTATCCACTCGACGGAAGCCCTCTCGGTGGGATGCATTTTCCGGGATGCAGGTGATCTTTAGCTCGGATCGGGATGTGATCGAACAACGCATTCGTTCCCTGCTGGATCAGGAGGCTGCCGCGTGAGTATGAAAGACAAAATGCGTCATGCCTTCGCAGTTGAGAAGACCGAAGAGATCGACCCCACCGAGTACCAGAAACAGGTGGTTGACAAGGTCTGCCGAGCCGTGGTTCGCCGTCGGATGACCGTCCCGGCCCTCATGGCCCTGGAGATGAGCCGGCCATTGAACTTCCTGGCCTCGCAGGTCATCCATTTCTTCCGACCCATCGTTGCGGTGGTCCTGGATACGGCTGGGATCGAGGCTTTCGCAAACTTCCTTGAACACCGTGGTTCGGTCGAATACCTTGCTCGTCGCATCGATTACTGGGAGGACCGCGGCGTGAGCGACGACGCGGAGGAAGCGGACACGAGCGGTCCACAGGAGAAGGACGTCCTCAACGAGGACGAATCACCCGATGACGACAGCACTGGATCCTGACAAGATCAAGGTCATCCTGGCCACCGATTGTGGCAGTACGACCACCAAGGCCATTCTCATCCAGTTTGTGGATGGGGAATACAGGCAGACGCATCGAGGCGAAGCGCCCACCACGGTGGAGAAGCCCTTTGCTGATGTCACCATGGGAGTGGTCAATTCCGTGACCGAGATCGGTGAATTGGCCGGTCGGCGTTTCATTGATGACCAAGGCAAAATCATTTCGCCCGCGACCGAAACAGAAGGGTGCGACATCTACATCTCGACCTCATCTGCTGGCGGTGGCTTGCAGATGATGGTGGCAGGCGTTGTCCGCGAGATGACCGGTGATAGTGCCAAGCGTGCAGCGCTTGGTGCGGGTGCCATCGTGATGGACGTGATCGCCTCCAATGATGATCGCCGTCCGCACGAACAGATCCAACGTATCCGCGACCTGCGACCGGACATGATTCTCATCTCCGGCGGGATCGATGGGGGAACCACGACGCACGTTGTGCAAATCTGTGAACTGGTGGCGCCGGCAAAGCCGCAGCCCAGGTTCGGTAGTGACTACGAGATGCCCATCATCTACGCGGGGAACAAGGAAGCACGTGACTCGGTCTCAGAGGTCTTCCAGGAAGGCGGCTTTGACCTGCAAATCTGCGAAAACTTGCGGCCTGTGCTTGAAATGGAAAACCTTGGACCAGCCAGAGACAAGATCCATGACATCTTCCTGGAGCATGTGATGGCCCAGGCGCCGGGGTACGACAAGCTCATGAACTGGACAGATGCACCCATCATGCCGACACCTGGCGCGGTGGGCGACATCCTGCAGACCGTGGCTCGGATCCAGGGCATCAACGTGGTTGGGGTGGACATCGGCGGGGCGACAACGGACGTTTTCTCGGTCTTCGATGAAACCTTCAATCGAACCGTCAGCGCCAACTTAGGCATGTCCTACTCGATCTCCAACGTCTGTGCAGAAGCGACCATGCCCAACGTACTTCGTTGGGTGCCCTTCGACATGGACGAGCGACAACTGCGAAATCATGTCAAGAACAAGATGATCCGGCCTACGACGATTCCACAGACCAAGGAAGCGTTGATGTTCGAACAGGCCGTTGCCCGGGAAGCCCTGCGACTGGCTTATATCCAACACAAGGAATTCGCGACCACGCTCAAGGGTGTTCAAAAGCAACGGACAGTCGGTGATACCTTCAGCCAGGAGTCCACCGGTGACACCATCGTGGACAACATGAAGCTTGACCTGCTGGTGGCTTCCGGTGGTGTACTCAGTCATGCACCGCGGATGAACCAGACTGCCATGTTGCTGATCGATGCGTTTGAGCCGGAAGGCGTGACGCGGTTGGCCAAGGATTCGATCTTCATGATGCCGCACTTGGGTGTGCTCTCCGCGGTACATCCACAAGCAGCAACCCAGGTCTTTGACCGGGACTGCCTGATCTATCTGGGTACATGTGTCTCTGGCAAGGGCTTGCCAAAGCCTGGCAAGACCTGCTTTAAGTACACCGTCAAGGGCGAGACGCTCAATGAGTCCGGTGAGATCCTTGGTGGTGAGATCACGATGTTGCCCCTGGGACCAGGCGAAACAGCAACCATTGAGTGCGATCCAGCCCGCGGTATCAATCTTGGAGCGGGTCCTGGCAAGCGTTTGACCAAGGAAGTTCAGGGTGGCACCGTCGGCCTCATTCTCGATGGGCGTGGAAGACCATTAGCCTTGCCGGAAGACCGTATAACCTGCCAGGCCACCATCGGAAAGTGGATCGAGGGCGTCCAGATGTACCAGGAGGAAGCCGTCGCCGTCTGAGGCGAGAGGTAAATACACCATGGCCAAGGCCTACACACCAGGACTGCTCGTAACGTCATCCACTCGGCACCGCAGCCGCAGACAATTGCCTATTAAGGGTGAGGTCAAGGTCTCCGTGGGGACCCGGGTCCAAGCCGACGATGTCGTTGCTGAGACAGCCTTGCCTGGGGATGTGCACCCCATCAATCTTGCCAACATCATGTCCCTGCCACCGGCCGATGTGCCCGAGTGCATGTTGAAGAAGGAGGGTGATCCAATCGCCCTCGATGAACCTTTGGCTCGCAGCAAGGGACTCTTTGGCATGTTCAAAACGATCGCGCACTGCCGTCACGAGGGCACCGTTGAAACAGTCTCCCCGGTGACCGGCCAGGTCATCGTGCGAGGCAAGCCCATTCCGGTGGATGTCCGGGGCTATATGGCCGGTGAGGTGGTCGAGGTTCTCGAAGAAGAGGGCTGCATCATCGAGGCGGACGTGGCCTTCATCCAGGGCATCTTTGGGATCGGTGGCGAAACCCACGGAACCATTCGTGTGGTCGTTGACTCCCATGAGCAATCCCTTGGGCCAGAAGGAATTACAGAAGATATGGCGGGTTGTGTCATTGTTGGTGGAGCACGTATGACCGTGGAATCCATCAAGCGAGCGAAAGCTGTCGGGGCAGCCGCTGTGGTCAGTGGCGGCATCGATGATCAGGACCTCAAGAATTTCCTGGGCTATGACCTGGGGGTCGCCATCACCGGCCGGGAACGGGTCGGTTTGACCGTCATCGTCACGGAAGGCTTTGGCGATATTGCCATGGCCCACAGGACTTTCGAGCTCCTGAAAGCCCATGAAGGCCGAGAGGCTTCGGTGAACGGGGCTACCCAGATCCGGGCGGGTGTCATGCGACCCGAGATCGTCATCCCATTGGAAGCAGCCGCGGCTGGTTCCGCCTCAGACCAAGAGCAGGGACTCCTCGACATCGGCCGGTCCATTCGGGTCATTCGAGACCCCTGGTTTGGCAAGATCGGAGAGGTATCAGGATTGCCATCCGAACCCCATGTCCTGGACTCTGGCTCCAAGGCTCGCGTGCTTGAGGTAAGGTTCCCGGACGGAGAGACGGCGATTGTGCCTCGAGCCAACGTGGAACTCATCGAAGGGTGACACCAATTTCACACACGCCCCGGTACCTGGCGATTCTCTTGGCGATGTTCGCCGTTGTGCCATGGTCCTTTGCGGCACCTCCGGCACCGCCCAGCAATCTTGTTGCCGAGGATGCACCCGACGACGTGGGTGATCAGGTCAACTTGAGTTGGGATGCCGCGCCCGGCGAGGTAGCTGGCTACAACATTTATCGCAAGGTCGTGGTGGGTGATCAGATCTCCGGGGCGTCGCAATTGGAAAGCGTTGGCGAGGAAACCACGGGTGTGACTGAGCCGGTGATGCCCGAGGGTCCCGACGGCCCAGTTCGGATCGAGGATCTGTCCTTTGCCGATGACGAGCCCATCGCGTCCATCTCCGGGGGCGAGACTGTTTACTTGGACGAGAATGTTGAGCCCGGCACCAGCTACATGTACGCGGTGCAGGCGGTGTCCAAGACTCTGGAGGTCTCACCTCTTGCCATTACTGAAGTGCCGGTGACACCACGATGGGATTGGATCAATAAATCCAAGCTCTGGTTCTTGTTCATCATGGTCACGATCAGTTCCGTTGTGATTCTCTTCGTGTTGATTGCGAAGAGTGGCCGTAAGGTCAAGGTTCGCAAGATCGCGGGACTGGAAGCTGTGAATGAAGCGGTCGGCCGTGCCACGGAGATGGGTCGTTCCTGCCTGTTCGTCCCTGGCATTCTCGACATCAACGACATTCAGACGGTGGCAGGCTTGACGGTCTTGTCCAACGTGGCGAAGACCGCAGCGAAATACGACGCGAAGCTCGAAGTGCCAACCGCTCGCTCGCTGGTGATGACCGCTGCCCGTGAGACCGTACAAGGGTCATTCCTGTCGGCGGGTCGTCCTGATGCCTACAACGAAGACGACATCTATTACCTCACGGATGAGCAGTTCGGTTACACGGCTGGCGTGCAGGGCAAGATGGTTCGCGACAAGCCGGCGGCCTGTTTCTACATGGGTGCGTTCTATGCCGAGTCCCTGATCCTGGCTGAGACGGGGAATTCAATTGGCGCCATCCAGGTCGCTGGTACCGCCATGCCCAGCCAGTTGCCCTTCTTCGTTGCGGCTTGTGACTACACGCTCATCGGTGAAGAGTTCTTCGCGGCCTCGGCATATCTCTCCGGGGATCCAGAGCAACTGGGCTCGCTGAAGGGTCAGGACATGGGCAAGTTGATTGCTGCCATCCTGATCGTGTTGGGCTGCCTGTTCAGCACCTTGTTCGTCGTCACCCAGAACCAGAAGCTCGGTGAGATCGCTGCCTACATCTCCGAGAACATTCTTGGGGAAGAGGGCTTGGCACTCAACGACAAACAGGTTGCTGGGATCAAGATGGAGATGGTCCAGTACGAAAAGGACCAGGCATTTGCTCAGACGATGGAGCAATCCAAGAAAACCTTCTTGGAATCCCAGAAGGCCAAGGCGGAGATGATCCAGTCACGCGATGCCAATGAGCAAGATGCGCAGGGAGGTGAAGGCAAGTGATTGCCAAACGCACCATCCCGCTGCTTTTGGCAGCCATCGTTGGCTTCCTGATGTTGGCCACCTACTTCGTTCCCGAAACGGAGAGCTATGGTGCCACGGCCATGGAGATGTTCATCATCATCTCCGCCGCGGCCATGATTCTCGGTGGCGGCAACCTTCTGAAAATCAACCTCGCCAAGATGTCCCAGCGGCGACCCGGTTGGGGCTATGCCGGGATTACCTTGGCAGCCTTCATTGGTACGTTGATCATTGGCTTGTTCAAGATTGGCGCGACTCCGACGGCCGCGGTACCCGGTCACTCCTGGGCCGCACCCATCGTCCAGGAGGGCGCCCCGTTCTGGTGGATCTACCAGTACATGATCGTGCCGCTTACAGCGACGATGTTCGCCATGCTGGCTTTCTACATCGCGTCAGCAGCCTTCCGTGCCTTCCGAGCTAAGAATCCAGAAGCCATCCTGTTGCTGGCGACTGCATTCATCGTGCTACTCGGTCAGGTGTATGCCGGTTACTGGCTTACGAATTTCCTGCCGAACCTGCAGCATCTCGTGGACATCCTCCCGGAAAGCGATCATGCCTTTGCCATGATTGTCGGCACCCAGTTGGAGGGTGGTGCAGCGTGGTGGCAGGTGAACTATGACGGTCTGTCCTTCGCGCAGTTCACGACGCTCCAGCAGGAAATCGTCATCAACATGGATGCGAGTCTCAACGACTGGTTCTGGCAATTCCTGAATGGCCTTCGGTTGGAAAATCTTTCTGACATCATCGGTGAAGTCCCACAGAAGGCCGGTTTCCGAGCCATCGTGATCGGTATCGCGCTGGGTGTCGTCTCCACGTCTCTCAAGGTCATCCTGGGTGTTGACCGGTCTTACTTGGGGTCTGAGTAGCGGCACCATGATGAACTTCCTTCGCAACCTGGATCGACGATGGATCTTCCTCCTGATGGGCGTCGCTGTCGCCTTGCCGCTGTTGTTGAAGGCATCCTTCCCGGAAAATCCTAACCCCGGCGCGGAGATCGTCTTCAATACGATCGAGAACCTGCCGAACGGTTCACGCATCTTGCTCTCGTACGACTACGACCCTGGGTCGCAAGGCGAGTTGATGCCGATGGCCATGGCCTTTGCCCGCCACTGTGCTGAGAAGAAGCACAAGATGTACTTCATGTGCTTGTGGCCACTGGGTGAACCCATGATTCAGGAGGCCATGAACATCCTCCGATCGGAGTTCCCGGAACTCAAGTACGGCACGGATTACATGAACTTCGGGTACAAACCCGGTAACGAGGCGGTCATCAAGAACACTGTGCAGGATCTCCACACCCTGTTCGGTACCGATTACAACAAAACGTCCTTGAATCAGATCCCCATGATGAAGGGTGTCAAGACGATCAAGAACATGAAGTTGATCATCAATTGCTCGGCGGGTGATCCGGGAACCAAGCAGTGGATCCAGTATGCCGCCACCCCTGAGAGCATTCCGATCGTGGCGGGCGTCACTGGTGTGCAGGCACCCCAATTGGTGCCCTACCTTCCATGGCCACTGCTCGGACAGTTGGCGGCGATCAAGGGAGCGGCTGCCTACGAGCAGATTCTGATCGAGGAGTATTCCCAGTTTGAAGAACCTGCGTATGTGGATGCCGCCCAGAGCACCACGGCCGCCAAGCAGCGAATGGGACCCCAGTTCGTGGCCCACCTGCTCATGATCGGACTGATCGTGCTCGGCAACTTCATCTACTTCATCGACCGCCGACGGGGGAGGGCCTGATGAAGAACAACACCATCCTCTGGTTGATCATCTTCGTCTTGGGTGCCGTTGGCTTAGCGTTTGCGGCGATCAACCGTGCCGGTGAGACCTGGGTTCAGGAAACCCACATGTCGTACGTGGGCATCTCCAGTGACATTGTTGCTGACGGAGTGGAGAAGGCTCTTACGGCACAAGATGAGGACGAAGCAGCAATTCAGAAGGCCGTTGGCTCGCTCTCGGGCATTGGCAAGTGGGCACCTTCTGGTTCGCCTGAGGCGGACGTCATCGTCCAGACTGCAACAGCCCTCGGTCATGGCGATGATGTCCAGACCGTCGAGTGGACCGAGTACAAGACCGTGCCGCTTCCAAAGCAGATGGAATTACTGCGAGAGACCGAAAATGCGACCGCCGAGCAGAAAGCCCAACTGACGGCAACGCTCAGGCAGGAGGGCATCTTCGTCAGTTCCGGACGGACCATCGGCGTATGGCTGGCTGCATTGTTCACCCTGGCCATCATGTCATTCCTGGTGGGAGACAACCCGCTCTACAAGACGGCCGAAGCTGTCGTCGTCGGCGCTTCGGCTGCCTATTGGATGGTGTACTCGTTCTACACGGGCATCGTTGACAAGCTTCTGGTTGGCCTTTGGCCTGGATTGGCGCGAGATTGGGCAGTGCCCGGTATGCAAGCTGATGCCGCCTGGGATTGGGTCTACATCATCCCGGCTGTGCTCTCCATCATGTTGTTGTGGCGACTTGCTCCAATGGGGGGCTGGATCTCAAGGTGGCCCCTTGCTTTCATCATTGGTGCGACGGCCGGCTTCCGTATGCTCGGCTTCTTGGAATCGGACTTCATCGTCCAGATCCAACACACCATCTCGAACCTTTGGTTCGAGCTTCCTGACGGCAGTTGGGACATGTGGGCCTCGGTCGCGGCATGGGTCGTCTTGATCGGCGTGCTCGCGTGCCTGACCTACTTCTTCTTCTCCGTGGAACACAAGGGTGTGGTGGGGAAGACGGCTCGCCTGGGCATCTACTTCCTGATGGTCGCATTTGGCAGTGCCTTTGCCTTCACGGTGATGGGTCGAATTACGCTTCTGACGGAGCGATTCGGTTTCCTCTTCCGGGACTGGCTGCACGTATTGGATTGATTCCGTTTCCAGGCCCCTGGACGGATCTGCCAGCCCTGACCAGTGCCCAGTTCATTGACATTGAGGGGCCTCGGTCGTACAGTGGCTGCCTTGGTTCAAGGGGTCTTGAAAGGCCCTGAGGCGTCCTGGCAGGCCCTATCTGGGTTCTATCAACCAGCTGAGCCCGCCCCACGTAGGCCAAAGATTTGAGAGGTTTGTGTTATGGCTGTTCCCGCATTTCGTACATCGCCCAGCCGAAAGCGTAAGCGTCGTTCGCATCATGCGATGACGCGGTCACATGTCGTGACATGCCCGAACTGCGGCAGTCCCCGGCAACCCCATGCAGCCTGTCGCGAATGTGGTTACGTGCGACCGGGTCTGACCATCTCCACCGGAACCGAGTAATTCATGCGCATCGGCCTCGATGTCATGGGCGGAGACAACGCCCCCCAGGAAATCCTGGACGGGGTACCACCCAGCCTCACGCATCTTGATGAGGATGATCGCCTTGTGCTGTTCGGCGATCAGTCTGTCATTGAGTCGTGGATGACATCAAACGACTGCTCGGATCCCCGAGTCGAAATCGTACCGACAACCGAAGTTGTCGCCATGGACGAGTCTCCTGTTGAGGCGGTACGTTCCAAGTCAGATAGTTCCTTGGTCGTATTGTGCCGTGAGGCTTCTCGGAAATCCGAACTCGAACAACTGGATGTCGTGATTTCCGCCGGGAATACCGGTGCATTCGTTGCGGCGGCCCAGATGCACATGCGTCGCCTACCTTCCGTTGCCCGACCCGGTATTGCTGCGGTCATACCGACCTTTACGGGCCCGGTGACCTTCATCGACGTCGGTGCCAACATCGAGCCCAAACCACATCATTTGATGCAATATGGCGTGATGGGAACCGTCTATGCCAGCCATATGCTCGGCATCGAGTCGCCTCGCGTTGGCCTGATGAATGTTGGTGGCGAGGAGCACAAGGGGACCGAGGATCTTCAACGTGCTCGGGACCTGTTGCGAGATGGTGAAACGATCAACTACATCGGTTACGTCGAAGGTCGGGCGGTTTTTGATGGGGCTGCGGACGTAGTCGTGTGCGATGGTGTCACGGGTAACGTGACACTTAAATTGGCCGAGGGCCTCTCAAGCGGCATCATCAAGAAGATCGCTGCATTGGCCCAGGAGGTTGATCCGAACCTTGCTGAGCAATTCAAGCCAGTTCTTCGGCGGCTCTATGAGGAATACGATTATCACGAGTACGGAGGGGCGCCTCTGATGGGTGTCAATGGTGTCTGCCTCATCTGCCACGGTTCCAGCGAAGCACGGACAATCGCCAATGCGATTCGCCGAGCTCGCCGATACGTGGTTTCCGGTGTGAACCAGGCGATCCGAGATCAACTGGCCAGCGTTGAAGTGGAGGCCTGATGACTGCAGAGCCCTCGCTTCCATGCGGGGTCCGCATCGCCGGTACGGGTTCAGCTGTACCGGATACGGTGCTGACCAACGAGGACCTGGCCGGGATGATGGATACATCCGACGAGTGGATCCGCCAACGGACGGGCATTCGGGAACGCCGAATCTGTGGAAAAGATTCGGAGTCCGTCTTTTCACTCCAGTGCGAAGCGGTACAAAATGCGCTTGATGAGGCTGGGATGCAGGGTTCGGACCTGGATCTCGTCATCGCGGCTTCTGTGACATCCGAAATGACGTGCCCATCCAATGCTTGTCGTGTGGCGAGTGCTGTCGATGCGGCTCCGGCAGGTGCCTTTGACATGGTGGCGGCCTGTTCGGGCTTTGTGTACGCACTCAATGTCGCCGATTCGCTCATTCGTTCTGGTCGGCATAAATCCATTGCGGTGGTCGGTTGTGATGCGATGTCGAAGGTCGTTGATTACGAGGAACGAACAGTTTCAATCCTCTTTGGCGATGCGGCTGGTTCTGCCATTTTGGTGCGTGATGACGACCCTTCCAAGGGATGCATATTCCAAACGCTTGAGGCAGACGGTGCCAGTTGGCCCACCTTGTTTCTCCCTCGAATTGCTTCTGATGTGCCATCGGAAGCCAAGGAGTCGTCTGTCCGCCTGGGCAACCTGCGAATGGATGGGCGAGATGTCTACCGATTTGCCGTTTCGAAGTTCAAGGACGTCATCGAGCAGGCTATGGCGGAAACTGGATTGACCGTGGACGATATCTCCCAGTTCGTTTGTCACCAGTCGAATATTCGGATCATCGAATCCGCCAAGGAAAAGTTGGGCTTGCCCGATGAGAAGGTCTACATCAACATTGATCGCTTCGGGAATTCATCCGCTGGATCCGTTGGACTCTGTCTTGATCAGTTGAACAAGGCTGGTCATCTCAACGAGGGTGAAACCATAATCCTGGTCGCCTTTGGCGGGGGCCTGACATGGGCTTCCAGTGTCTGGAACCTTTAATTCGCCCTATGTCGGACCTGCGAGAGAACGCCTGATCTATGATGATGGCCATGACCAGCAAGTATGACTGCACCATCCTGTGCCCTGGCCAGGGGGCCCAAGCCCTCGGCATGGGGCGTGCCTGGTGTGAGGCCAGCACCGAGGCTGCTGAGGTCATGGCTGAAGCAGACCGCATCCTGGCAGGGACGCTTGCTAAGCCCCTGAGCGAGTCCTGTTTCGATGGACCCGTGGAATGGATTAACCAAACGGATGTCAGCCAGCCAGCCATCCTGGCCTGTTCCGTCGCATGTTGGCGTGGCATCACAACCCTGGACCCCTCCATCCAAATTCAGGCGGCTGCAGGATTATCTCTTGGTGAGTACACCGCACTTCATCTCGCGGGCGTGATGAGTTTTGAAGATGCGGTCCTGACTGTTGCAGCCCGTGGTCGCTTAATGCAGGAGGCGGCAGAGGCCTCCAGTGGCGGTATGGTTGCCCTCATGGGCGCGGACGATGAGGCACAGGCTGTGTCCTTCTGTGAATCAGTACTTGGCACGCTCCCTTCTGGCGAGATCCTGGTACCTGCCAATTTCAATGCCCCTGGGCAGATCGTCTTGAGCGGGAGTGAAACCGCCTGTGACGCGGCAGTTTCGGCAGCGAGCGATGCCGGGTTCCGAGCGAAGGCGCTGCCGGTAGCCGGTGCCTTCCATTCACCACTCATGCAACCGGCAGCGGCTCGCATGGCCGAGGTACTTGACCAAGTTGACATGGTGCCCCCGGAGGTGACGGTTTGGTCAAATGTCACGGCCTATCCTCACGAGAATGATATTGTGGCGATCAAGCATCGCCTTGTAGAACAAATCACCCAACCTGTACGGTGGGCACAATCCATTCAGGACATGATTGAACAGGGCTGCTCAGGTTTTCACGAGCTGGCACCGGGTAAGGTCTTGAAGGGACTCATGAAGAGAATTGATCGAAAGTTGGAGGTACGGAATCATGACATACCTGATCCGTCAGCCGTTCAAGCACATGGCTAGTCTGTCTTCCAGTCTTCTCGTGGCTTCGCTGGTCCTTGCTGCCAGCGTCACCCTCGGTGGCTGTGGCGAAGAGGAAAAAAAGCCTAAGAAAGTCGAGCGTACGAAGCCGAAGTCAACGCCGAAGCTTGTGCAGATGCGCACGATTGAGGAGCTTAAGGCTGAATACAAAATCGACGACCGTGTCGAAATGCCTGAGGACAAGGCGCCGACCAGTGAGAAGGAACGCATTGCCTTGCTCCAGTTTTTTGATGCCTGGGTTCGTAGCAATCCAGATCACGTGTTGGAAGTGCTGGGCATGGCTGATCAAGCCCAGCTTCTCACCATGATTGATGAAGGTCAATGGGGCCAGATCACCGGTGACGCTATTGAATTCGTGACTATCCAGGTTGGCCCTTCCAAAGAGGGTGACACGTGTGTGTTGGCCTACTTCGAAGGCCTCGAATCAAATCAGTACCAGTTGTGGCGCTATCGGAATGACGGGGAAGACACGATCATTTTCGAGGCGGTGGCAACACCTCCGGGCATGGTTGATCGTCTCAGCGGAGAAGATTTGATCGCTGGTTGGTGGAAGGTTCTCGATGACGAAGCGGCCCTGTGGGATCTTGATGACAATGAGGAACTCGATTTGCTAGTCGAGGATGACGAGGAAAAGGATGGCAGTGCCTCCGGAGATGACAGTGGCCGACGTAAGCCTGGTGGTGGTGGCAGCGGTCGCCGCAAACCGGGTGGAGGTCGACGTGTACCTGGTGGACGGTAGTCATCTGCTATGTGGTTGTCTGGGACGAATCACTTCCTGAAGACTGAGGATCCCAATGGGGAATAATGAACGCCGGGTTGCTGTTGTCACCGGTGCGAGTCGGGGTATCGGTCGCTCGATTGCTCAACGTCTCGCATCTGACGGCTTCTACGTTGTACTTGTTGCACGTGATCAGGCACGACTTGACGAAGTTGTTTCCGAGATCAAGTCCGTAGGTGATGAGGCTGAGTCACGAACCTGTGACCTTGCGGACTCCGCAGCGGTCGAGGCCTTGATGGAGTCAATTTTGACTGACCTCGGTCGACTCGACGTGTTGGTCAATAATGCGGGCATCAATCGTGATGGCCTGATCCTCAGGATGAAAGACGATGAATTCCATGATGTCCTGGCCGTCAACCTCATAGCCACCTTCGTGACCTGCCGGGCCGTGACACGACCCATGATGAGAGGTCGTTGGGGTCGGATCATCAATATTGGGTCCGTGACCGGGCTGGTGGGCAATCCTGGGCAGGCCAATTATGCAGCTGCCAAGGCTGGTGTCGTGGGCCTGACGAAGACCCTGGCCAAGGAGCTGGGTTCCAAGGGCATCACGGCGAACGTGGTGGCCCCAGGGTTCATCGAGACGGACATGACAGAGGCGATGAGCGAGGAGGTCCTCGCGGAAGCTGCCAAGCGGCTACCACTGAGGCGGTTGGGCCGACCCGAGGAAATTGCCCATGCCGTGGCCTTCCTGGCATCTGAGGATGCGGGATATGTCACGGGGCAGGTTCTGACAGTCGATGGGGGGATGGTCTGTTGACCACCCCGGTGTTGCGTTGCACGCTTCCGGGCCCAGCCGGTACACTGGGCCCTTCAAACCGCGAGGGTCATTCGGCCCTCAAGTTGAGGAGATCAACCCGTGTCGGACAGTGAGATCGAAGCCAAGGTCATTGAGATCGTGTCAGAGCAGAGGGGCGTCGATAAGACCGAGAGCAGCCGCGAGACGAGTTTTGCCAACGACCTCAATGCGGACAGTCTGGACACGGTCGAGCTGGTCATGGAGTTCGAGGATGAATTTGAAACCTCGATCCCGGATGACCAGGCCGAGAAGATTCAGACTGTTGGTCAGGCAATTGACTACATCGTTCAGGCGACCAAGCCCTGACGAATCGTCGGCCCTCTTGACCTTCTACCAAACGACCAGTTGCCGATCACAGCACACCATCTCGGTGCGTGGTTCGTGCTGCAATGTTGATGCCTTGATTTGGCAAAGGCGTGACCCATGATCGATTCGTGTCCACGCGTAGTTGTGACTGGGCTTGGGGCGATGACCGATATGGGCCAATCGGAGCCTTCGCTCTGGGATGGCCTGGTCAATGGCCGGTCTGGTATCAGCCCGATTACTGCATTTGAGCAAGATGACCAATGGGATGTTCAGATCGCAGGTGAGGTCAAGGATTGGGATCCCAAGGAACGGCTTGACGTCTTTGAACGCAAGCGGATGGACCGTAATTCACAACTTGGAGTCTGTGCCGCCATCGAGGCGGGAGAGGCTTGTGGGATCGATTTCCAATCTGGTGATCCAACCCGTCGTGGTGTTTCGATCGGCACTGGTATCGGCGGCATCATCACAATCGAGATGGAGCACAACAAGCTCCTTGCCAAGGGCCCCAGGCGAATCAGCCCATTTTGCGTTCCCAAGTTGATGGCCAACGCCTGTGCGGGCAACGTGAGCTTGCGACTGGGGCTCAAGGGCATGAACCTCGTGACTGCGACCGCTTGTGCTTCGGGAGCGCATGCCGTGGCCATGGCGAGCCAGCAGATTCAACTGGGTTTAGCTGATGTGATGGTTTCGGGTGGAGCGGAGTCGGCGGTGTCCTCGCTCTGCATTTCTGCTTTCTCGGCTATGAAGGCTTTATCGACGCGGAACGATGAGCCGGAGAAGGCCTCAAGGCCTTTTGACCGAGACCGCGATGGGTTCGTCCTGGCCGAGGGCGCGGGGGTACTGGTACTTGAATCCTTGGATCATGCACAGGCTCGAGGCGCAACGATTCTCGGTGAAATACTTGGGTATGGGATTTCTGGTGATGCCCACCACATCGCAGCGCCTGCCGAAGATGGCGATGGTGCAGCTCGAGCGATGAAACTTGCCCTAGCCAATGCCAAGGTGAACCCAACAGATGTCGGCTATATCAATGCCCACGGAACGTCCACACCCCTGGGAGATTCCTCCGAGGTTCATGCAGTCAAAACTGTCTTTGGTGATCACGCATCATCCCTTGTCATGTCGTCGACGAAGTCGATGACTGGTCACGGCCTGGGGGCAGCTGGTGGAATTGAGTCAGTCGCGGTGGTCAACGCGATTCGTCATGGGATCATTCCTCCGACGATCAACTTAGACAATCCTGACGAGGGTTTCGACCTCGACTTTGCGGCGAACGAAGCCCAGGAGCGGACATTCGATGTCGCTCTGAACAACTCATTCGGATTCGGTGGTCACAACGTCTGCATCGTGTTTGGTAAGGCCCCGTAGCGAGACTGCGGGGCTCTACCAAAGCGAGTGTGGCCGCGGATGCGGCCAACCCAAAACTGTCATCAGGAATGGTTACGAGGAGTGCCGCGGGATTCACTCCCGCGGGGCTCTACCAAAGCGAGTGTGGCCGCGGATGCGGCCAACCGAGCGCTCAAACTAGAACGGGAAGTTGATGCCAGTGTAGATGAGGATGCTGTCGCGGCCTGGGTTGTCCTCGTACAGGCTGGCGTTTGAAATGTGATGCCAACGAACACCGGCGTACCAACGGTTGTTGTTGCCAATGTCAAAGGTAACACCGACTCCGGCTTGGGGCGTGAAGTTGAACTCCGAACCGTTGTAGGGAACGTTGGCAGTCGTTCCAAGAAGCCCGATGCCAAAATCTCCATAGAGCGACCAGGTTGGCTGACGAATGAAGTGCCATTCGAACATCAGGTCCAGGCTGCCGCCAAAGGCATCGTCGCCTGTCTGGAAGAATCCCCAGAGGTTAACTTCCGGTGCAAAGGCGAAGCCATCGACGATGAAATACTGCAAACCCACGCCGCCTTGGACTTCCTGGTTCGTGCCATGCACATCGATGCCATAACCCCCATGGATGGTCCATCGCATGGATCCTTCGGCCCCGAAGATGGGAACCTCGGAGGATCCGGATTTGAGGGATGCAATCTCATCATCGGAGGCACTCGACCCGAGGCGTCCTGGATTGATATTGGCGGTCTCATCTGCCTGGGATGAGGCAGTTGAATCGCCATCCTGGAAGGCTGCGGGGGCAACTCGAAGGCTCCCCAGGGATTGGACAAGGTGTCCATCGGATGGGGGAGGCAGTCGGAAGCCACCGGGTTCTCCGGCAGGATTTTCAATCGCTGGAACGAGTCCCGAAAGAACGAGCGTGGTCATCACGAGCATGGCCAAAGACCCCTGTATTAATGCCCCTTCCCATGGGGGCCAAATTGATCGAGGCAGGCTATCAGGTTGGTCAGGATTCGTCGCGGATGCGAGGGCCTCTGAATCCCGTTGAGGCCCACATCGGCAGGATGTGAGGGCATCCGAAGTGGACTTTCAAGTCGGTTTCACTCCATCGATTCCGATAACACTGCGTCTATGACTTTGAAGTGAATTATGGGCAAAAAGAGACCGCCGTCTGGAGCTCCGACACTTCCAGACGGCGGCGCGCCACGGAGTAAATCCGCGGTTTGAAGACAAGCTAATTGTGCTCGAAGATGGCTCAGTGCCATCACGTCTCCACGGTAGCCGCTGGCCGGGCCGGTGGTCAATGTCCACGGATCGGTTTCTTGCATATTGTCACAAGTCATGATTCGGAGAGGCTTTGTAGCATTCAAATTAGGCATTGAATTTGAATGTTTCGGACCAGCCCAGCAGGCCCTGCCCTGGAGTGGCCTGGATTTAAGGCAATTTACGAGTTGAGTTCAGCGGCAACCCGCTTCAAGGCCCTTGAGGTCCTGAGAGACAACTTGATGAGGCTTGGGATGTGCCAGGGATGGCTGAGAAGGAATTTGCAGATTTGCCCAAGCCTGGGGCATCCCTGGTGGTCGACCATGTGTTCCGAGCCTCCAGGTAAGTGCTGAGCCGAGTCATCGCTGACGCCACGCAGGATGGCCCAGGAGACTCCTAACTGTTGGCAGACTTCCACGAACCGACTGCTCTCCATGTCCACCAGGTCGGCTCCGGAGGCCTTGTGGAGCTCCTGCTTGGCCTGGGGTGTATCCACGGGAGAATCCACCGTACAGACCGTGCAATCAGCCTTCTGCTTGGAACGAGGTTGGCTGACTTGGCCGAGCAAGGCTCCCGTAGGGGAAACGATGCGGGTGACCCAGCGGGCTTCGCCTGCTTTGATCCTGGGATCCAGGCCTCCGGCCAGCCCAGCCAGGATGAGCATTGGAGGCTCTCCGGTTTGGACGATCTCGAGAACGGCTTTTTCAACCGCATCCGCTCCTGGGCCACAGACCTTCAGCGGATCCGCAATCCCGGCCTTTCGCAAGGCGTTGGCCTCGATTTGAAGGGGACACAGGATGACACGCCGAGGTGGCGAGGCGGTCATGGTCCGCGCAGGCTATCAGGCAACTGGTGAGTGGGGTGGCCACGCATTTGAAGCGGGTAGGCGATCATCGTAGGATTTGTGGCTGCTGACCCCATCGTCTAGTCAGGTCCAGGACGTCAGGTTTTCATCCTGAAAACAGGGGTTCGAATCCCCTTGGGGTCGTTTGCGAGGTCGGCACTCGTCATCCGGAATTGCGGCCACGAGGTGTTCGGCAGTTCTGCCGAGCCCTCGTTTGTCGCAATGGTTGTTGTTGATTGGCCTGCCCCTGCTCCTCACCAGTTCCTTAACTGCTGACTTGCCGTCTCTGAATGATGAGGAGATCACGGCTCTTGCTGACGTGCAGGATGCTGGAGATGTTCCCGATGCCACCTTCGCGGTGATGGCTGATCACATCAAGCGGTTGAATCTCACCGAGAACAATGAGCCCATACGACTCCGGCTATCGGTCAGCACGCTCTTGGCGACACCATCCGCAACACGAGGGGAGTTGTACCGCATCGAGGGGCAATTCTTGGATCGACGCCGGATGCCCCCGCCTCACTCGGATATTGATGAATGGTTTCTTCGGCTGCCATCTGGCGAACCTGTTGCCGTGTACCTGCCTTCGGATCATGCGAAGGGTTTGGAGGCAGATGGCCGTCCCATCAGTATTGATGCACGCTTCTACAAGGTGATTGAAGCCAATGCGCGGGATGGCCAGGTACGCCAGTATCCAGCATTCTTTGGGAGATCCCCACGAATGTTGGCGGAAACTCGTGCGGCCGCTATGGAACGTATGGATATCCTCGTACTGCTGGGATTCCTGATTCTTTTGGTGATCGTGGCGTTTGCTGTCATGGCCCTGGCGAGGAAACAACGACGCCCCCGACCACAGCTGGAACGATCGCCGGTTGAACCACAAGGCAACATGTCGGATGATCCCGCTGTCGCCTTGCGGGAACTTCGATCGCAAGGCGAGAGGAGTCATTCGTGATCGAGTTGAAGATCGCGGTTCCAGGTGGCCAGTATCCGGTTCATATCGGGGCCGGTCTGCTATCCCGTGCTGGTGATTTGGTTGAATCTGTTCACCCGGGTCGTCGTGGGCTGGTGGTCATGGATGACAACGTGCGCACATCACATGGCGTGGCTTTGATCGAGAGTTTCGATGAGGCATGGACTCTTGCAACGGATTCACTCGTGGCGACCGAGGCCAACAAGCAACAGGAGGCGGTTTCAGTAATCCACCAGTCATGCCTCCGTGCCGGTCTTGATCGAGGTTCGATGATCATTGGTATCGGTGGAGGGATTACCGGAGACGTGGCGGGCTTTGCCGCAGCTTCATTCATGCGTGGCATTCCACTCGTGCTCGTGCCCACGACGTTGCTCGCCATGGTGGACGCAGCCGTTGGTGGCAAGACCGGTGTGAATCTTCCACTGCCAGATGGACGGGGCTTGGGAAAGAATCTCGCGGGTGCCTTCTGGCAGCCACGGGCGGTCTTGGTGGATCCCCTCGTGCTGGGGACCTTGCCCGAGCGTGATCTGCGGTGTGGATTGGCCGAGTGCATCAAGCACGGGTTCATCGGTGATGCCGGCCTGTTCGAGATGATCGAAGCCAATCGAGATGCCATCCTGGGGGCGGATCCACAGGCGATCAGTGGATTGGTGGAACGGGCTCTTCAGGTCAAGATCTC
>JAYZAT010000165.1:0-9028 GCA_036339555.1 Planctomycetota bacterium | reverse complement strand
ACGGTCGCCATGCAGGCCTCGATGACCGGTCACCTCGTGTACACGACCGTCCATGCCAAGGATTCCATCGGGTCCATCTTCCGACTGCTCGACCTGGGCATCGAATCCTTCCTGGTTGCCAACGCATTGAATCTCGTCGTTGCCCAGCGACTGGTTCGCCTTCTCTGCCCGTCCTGCAAGAAAGGTGTCACACCGACTCCCACGCAGAACATGAAGATGGGGGCCTCCCTTGGTGGCGTCCCGGAGATCTTCGTACCGACCGGTTGCAAGAAATGCCTTCGAACTGGATTCGTGGGACGCAGGGCACTCTTCGAGCTCCTCGAGGTCTCCGACACAATGCGTGACTTGATCATGAAGACACCGACGATCAAGGGCATTCGAGAGATCGCCAGCCAGGGCCTCTTTACCTCCCTTGAAGGCTATGGATTCCAACTTGTAGCCGATGGTGAAACCACCTTCGATGAAATCGATCGGGTTGCGGGCTCTGAATGATGCCCGAGGGGCAATGAACAAGGACGATCTTGGACACCGCCATCGCTCCTGATACACTGTGCGGCTCACCTGAGGCCCCGGAACAGGGGCGTGGAGAACCACGATGGCCAGTTCGACTGCCGACACGATCAGCCCGAACCAGGAGATGACCTTCACCGTGACCCGTGCGCCCCGCACGACAGCGGCCCGGAAGACCATCGAGCGACTCATGGGCATGCAGACCGAGATCCAGCGTGGTCGCAAGCACCTGCACAACCAGCGTCGTCTCCACGACAACGTCACCTACATCCGTGCCGGTCGAAAGTGGGTCAACCGTCGCCGGACGACAAAACTCGCCAAGGCTGAGCAAGGTGCGACGTTCACCATCCGCGTAACGCCCCAGATCGTCCCCGATCTGAAAAGCGTTGCCGACTGCCTGTCAACAGGTTGAGAACCGTCTAGGAACTGCAGAGTCCCCAGGCCGCGATGACCTCGAGCAGGTCAATGACATCGACGGTTCCATTACCATCGATATCGGCGGCGCAGCCCGTGCAGTCCCCCCACTCCTGGATCACGACGAGCAGGTCGAGCACGTCAACGGTTGCATCGCCGTTGAGGTCGGCATGGCAACGACTGTTGGTCGTCACCGCCATGGCGCTGTCTGGTGCTTCCTCGCCTGCACGGCGATGATCGGGAAGCTCACCGATGGTGACAAGATCATCGAATCCGTTTCCATCGATGTCGCTCGAATCGATCAGGACTGGTATGACATCAAGGTCCAATGGACCACCGTCGGAAAAGATCAGTGCATCACCTTCATAGAGATTCATGTCATTCCGAAGCAGTTTCACGCTTGCAACTCCATCGACTGTCTGGATGACCGCGATGTCGGTATCACCATCTCCCTCGAAATCGAGCATCGCGAGTGATCCAACGATGCCTCCAACCGGCAGTGTCAATGGTGGTTCGAACCCTCGGGCATCCGACTGCTTGAGCACGGTGACCGTGCCATCACCAGTGTTGCTCACGACGTAGTCCTCCTTCCCATCACCATCGACATCATCTGAGGTGATCGGACCCGGATCATCACCTGCCGGATAACTGAGGGGATTCGAAAGCGCTCCATCCGTTCCAACATCCATGATGACAATCTCATCAGGCTCGGTCGTCGTGACACCCACGTTGCCGAACTTGGGCTTGACGACATCCTCCGGGTCGACGTCCCCGGGCTTCCCGGGCGTGTCGACCTTCTGGGCAGCATCACGGGACCCGTTTCGAAGATTCAAGCCCGAGTAGACCTCGATGGCCCGGTCGTCCGAGCAGCAGACGATGAGGTCGTCAAAGTCATCCTGGTCAAGATCCTTGGCAGCCAATCCCTTCGGCCCCATCCCGACGGCAAGCGGTGAAATGCTCGACTCGGCGAACATGCCGGAACCGTCGTTGGACAGGATCGTGATGGTGTCATCGTCATAGTTCGATGTTGCCAGGTCGATCGCCCCGTCATTATTGAAGTCACCTGCAGCCACATCGATGGGATGATTGCCAATGGTGTAGATATCCTGCGTGGCGAATCCACCGGATCCATTGTTCATGAAGACATGCAACTGGCCGGGAATACCCTCGATGCAGACGGCAATATCATCAAGGCCATCCGCATCTCCATCGAGATTGGCCAGCACCATGCCATTGGGATACCCGATGACCCCATATTCGTCGGGCTCGTCAAATCCCACCAGGCTGTTGAATGTCTCGACGACGACTCTCACAACCGGCTCCATCATCGAACCACGTTGGCTCTCAGGGGGTCCATACACCAGGCTGAAGGCAAGACCATCTGGCAGTCCCGGCAGGGATACGAGATCGAAATAGGTTCCAAGGGGACCATCCGTGTAGGCGGATCCCATCAAGTAGACGACATCGCCCTTGTTGAAATGGGCACCTGGGGCAACCTCGACATTCAACGTGCCCCCAAGTGAAGGTGTGCCTCGCGAATAGACCGGCCACACGACGCTGCCCGGATCAATCTCGATATCGAAGATGCCCATGGCCTCCTGCACCCATCGACCATTCACCTCGATCAACTGGGTCGTTCCAGTCTCGGTATCGAATATCCCGCTCCAGGAATCACTCCCAAGCACAATACCCTCGGCCAGGGACATGGACGCACCTGATGGTGAGTCAATGGAAATCGTCGTTGAGCTGACTTCCGGGTCACCAAGGACCCACATGGTCGGATCGACGTTGCTCTGTCCGAACTCCGCAGAACCGCTGGGAAGCGAGAGGACCACCTGTCCCTGGACGACACCGATGGCCGGGATCGGGTAGTTGCCCGCATCGACCGTGACCGTGCATGGTCCGGTGGTGGGCCAGAGAGAGAATATGGCCCCACGCTTTGAATCGGGCGGTGCAGGAACCCAGTTCGAGTTTTCATTCCACGATCCCGTTCCCTCTGGATCGCCATTCCAGTATGCCCACAGCACTTCCCCGTAGACCGCAACTCCCCCAATGCGTGTTGATTCCCCTTGCCCCAGGGTCTGTGACGGGTACCCCAGCATGACCGTGCCACCATCCATTGCTGCGGTGAATCCAAGGAGGCTTTCAGGTGGCAGTTCCGTATCGATGAGCTTGACGATTGGCTCCCAGGGAAGGCTCCGATCCAGCAGGGAGAACACCTGCTCGTAGATGAAGGCCGTTCCCGTCGAGGTGCCGAGGTCGTCATCCAGGGGGGCGCCGATGACCATCGCCCCGTCCCTGTTGGAATCAAGCCCGACACCAAAGAAATTGCTGGGATGGGGATCAGGTGACGAGATGATCTGCTCAAGTTTCCATGTTGTTCCCGACAACTCGAATACGTAGACGATCCCCTCGTACTGCCTGTCGTAGGAACTCAACGGCGCGGCGATGGCTACCTGGAGCGGCGACAGGCAGCAGATGCGACCACCGAAATAGGTACCGTCCTCGGCTGGGGCATTGGGGCGAGGATCATCGATGGTCTGCGTGTGCTGCCACGACGTCCCATCGTTCCGGTAGATGAATACCCGGGACATCGCGCCCGAGTTTTCCGCGGAGGGGGCTCCAACCATGGCCCATCCACCGAATACTTCCACTCCGAATCCGAAGTTCTCAACGACCTGCCCGGGATCGGGTGGTTCCAGCCAGTGTTCATCCCAAGTGCTCCCTGCCCCTTCGACAATGACCGCTTTCCCGGTATTCCCGTACCTGGGAGCCCCGGCGATGAACCTCTGGTTGACGCGATCGATGGCGACATCCGCGCCAAGTTCTGCATCAGCAACCGGTGAGGGCACTACGTGCAGCGGATCCCATTGCTGCGACACCCGCTCGAGCAGGTACACCGTCCCGCCCCGTGGGCTGCCGGTATGCTCCCCGCCATTTACACCGATGACTGTCCAGTCCCCTTCCATGGCAGCGGCCGAGCCGATCAGGTCACCATGCTCATCGGGCAGTTGCAGTTCCTGCGAGAGTTCCCAATCCGATCCAGACCCCTCGTAGAAAAAGACCCTGCCTCGTTCATCGAGCGGAGAGCCCGCCACGGCATGTGATCCACTGAAGTCAAGCGCGTTCCCGAATCCTGCGGCGAGCAACTCGGGATCATTCTCAAGCTCGTCCCATTGAACCATGATCGGCATGGTCTTCGGGTTCAACGTTGGAACCCAGCCATTCGAACTCCACTGGTAGGCATAGACGGAGCCGCCGGTATTGTTCTCCAGGCCATCAGCATAGTTGCCCACGACCAGGACGCCCTGTCTCTGGTCCAGGCATGATCCGAACTCTTCCTTGGCTTCCCCGATCTCCGCCCGGAACTGTTCCTGCATGGCCCAGTAGCCGTTGCTGCGTTTCCAGGATGTGACGGAACCCGAATCCCACCCCTGGTAATCATCCCTGGGTGATCCGATGACGATCCGCTGCTGTCGCAGCGAGACAGCAGCACCGAATCGGAGGCCAGCAATGTTCTCCGGCGGATCCAGTCGTTGTTCGAATCCCTCCGTCAACCCGAAGACGAAGGCTGCACCAACCTCGGACTCGCCACCACCACCAGTACCTGGAGCGCCGACGATCAGCCGGGTCCCGGACCAGGAGACGCTCTCGCCGAACTCGTACGTGCCCGTTTCCGGTGGCTCGACGATGCCGACCTGTCCAAAACCGCTCCCGGGATTTCGGAAGATATAGACGCGGCCCTCATCTTGAATGCTTCCAAATGCAGGCGCACCCACGAACAGGAACGGGGCCTTGGCTGACATGCTTGCTCCAAACCTGCAACCCGGTATGCCACCGGTTTGAACCAGTTCCTGGAGGTAGGAAGCGCCCTTTGGATTCGAGATGTCGTAGACAAAGACACGACCGGAGTCGAGTCCACCCGGCTCCGAGATGAACAGGGTCGTACCCTCGATGAGCACTGTCTCGCCGAACCCGCAACACCCGTTCTCAGACCCCTCACTGGATGTGATAATGTCGCTCAACAACCACTGGGTTCCATCAAACCAGTAGAGGTACACCGCCCCGATCGTGTCGGGATCACCGGTATCGCCTCCCAAAATCGTTTCCAATGGTGCCCCGATGGCAAGTCGATCCTCGCTCATCGCCACGGCACTGCCGAAGGACTCATGGGAAGAATCGCTGAAGGTATCAACAAAGCCGTAGGCGAACTCGACGGGGTCCTTGATGAAGAGGTGTGCCTGGCCTGCCGCCTGCCCGGTGCTGTTGGGTTCACCAATGAGGATCATCCCGGAGCGAGTCACCACGCTCTGGCCGAAGACATCACCAGTCTGCAGATCAGGGGAACTGAAACGCCAGGAACCATCGCCCGGAAACTTGGACTCACCGGCTCCTGCCTGGTTCAGCAGGGCCATCGGCGCAAGGAGCAGGCCGATGAACAGCAACATGGCTCTCATGCATGCTCTCTTCACTTCTCTACGCTGTCCCATGGCGCTCACCGGGCATTGCAACTCCCCCACGACTCGATAATGACAATGAGATCATCCATTCCAACGCTGCCGTCGAGATTCAGATCGCTGGGACAATCAGTGGATTGACACGTTCCCCAGTCATCGAGCACGCTGAGGAGATCCAGGATGTCGACCTGGTAGTCCCCGTTGACATCACCACTGCATCGCTGGTTTGGATGGGTCTCCATGGTGGAAGGCGCGCCCCCACGGGATCGTTGGTTTGATTCTCCGATGGTCACCAGGTCGGCGAAGCCATCCTGGTCGATGTCCCCGCTGTCGACGAGCACGGGATCGACATCGGTCTGCAACGGCTCGGCATCCGCGAAGACGAGCAGCTCACCGTTGTAGAGGTTCATGTCGTTTCGAAGCAGCTTGGCGATCGGCCCGTCACCGTCATCGACGACGGCCACGATGTCCTGGTCACCATCGCCCTCGATGTCGACGATCGTCAGTGACCCGGCGGTTGCTCCAAGCGGGAGCATGAAGGGCGGGTCGTATCCTCGGCCGGCTGACTGCTTCAGGACCGTGACGGAGCCATCATCCTGGTTGGTTGCAACAAAGTCGGATTTTCCATCTCCATCTATGTCCTCCGACGTGATGGGGCCAGGATTGTCACCGGATGGATAGCCGACGGGGTCGGCAAGTGAACCATCCGTTCCCACGTTCATCGTGATGATCTCGTCGGGGTCATTCGTTGTCGCCCCGACGTTGCCGAACTTCGGCTTCACGACATCCTCCGGGTCGACATCCTGGGGCTTGCCTGGAGTCGTCACCTTCTGGGAAGGCGCCCTGGATCGGTTGCGGACATTCAAACCCTCGTACAGTTCGATGGTACGATCCTCGCTGCAGCAGACAATCAGGTCATCAGCTCCATCATCGTTGAAGTCCTTGGCCGCGATGCCCAGCGGACCAACACCGACCGCAAGAGGCGTCGTGTCTTCCGTGAGCATGCCGGTGCCATCGCCGTCATTTCGGTAGATCCGGACCTCGTCGTCCTGGTAGTTGGAAACGGCCAGGTCAATCCAGCCATCTCCCTCGAAGTCACCGGCAGCGATGCTCGCTGGCTCGCTTCCCAGGGGGTAGATGTCCTGGGAGGCAAAGCCGCCCATGCCGTCATTGATGAAGACATAGAGCTGGCCAGGTGATCCACCCGGACCTGCTACGCAGACTGCGATCTCGTCGGCCCCATCACCTGTCAGGTCGATCGTCGCCACGTCGGTGGCTGCGCCATCCTGTATGTCATAGCTGTCAGGCTCCTGGAAGCCCACGAGGCTGTTGAACTCCTCGACCTCGATGGACACGATGGTCTCGGTTCCGCGACCAGCATCAGCGCCGTAGTGAAGACGGAAGACCAGACCAGGCGCAAGCCCCGGCAGCGATACGATGTCGAAGTGTGTCTCAAGTGGTCCATCAATCTCGTTGGATCCGAAGATGTTGTACGTATCACCGAGTTGGACATCAACGTTAAAGGGGTTACTCACGGTCAGGGTGCCAGCCAACTGCGGCGCATTGACCGAGTTGAACGTTGCATACCCCGGGCTGTAGTCCTGGAGGGCATAGTGCGTCTGTCCAAGGGATCCCTGTCGCCACGTGTTCTGGGCCGCGATGATCGACTCGGAATAGGCAGCGATGTAACCCGATTTCTCATCATCACCGACGAGGATGTCACCACGGACGAGGAATGTTCCAAAGCCGAGGAAGGCAATAGCTGAATCACCCATTGACGAGGCACCCTTGACGACCAGGTGATCCGATGAGTCATTGCCCATGTAGTGGAGCCCTGAACTGAGGTCCAGTCCGATGAGGCTCAGTTCCACCCTGAACTGGGGGACATGCATTGTCATCTCATCAAGCGTTACCGCCTGGATCCCGCTGTAGGGCCAGTAAGAAAAGACGGATGCGCGTGCGTTGTCCGGAGGAACCGGTGTCCAGTTTGCATCATCGGACCAGTTGCCGAACAAGGGACCAGTCCAGTAACTGCGACGAATATCGTTGTAGACACTGATGTTGCCTGTGTTCGGCGCGGCTCCCGTTCCATTGAGGCTTCCCGTGAGGACCGTGTTGCCCGAGAGTGCCGGGAAACCGGTGAGCCCGTTCGAGATGCTGAGGGGATCAATCAACTTCGCGCATCGCACCCAGTTGGAAGAGCCATCCTTCTGCTCGATGCGTTCAAAGACCCAGTTCACTCCCGAGTTGTACCCAAGATCATCAGCCCCGAGTTCATTGACAACCAGGAGATCATCATCTGCATCCAGGAATGCGCCGAAGAAGTTGCCGGGAGCCGGGGTCCCCGAGGTAAGGATCTGCTCAAGTTCGAATCCTGAGCCGTTGTCAATGAAGGAATACACCGCTCCAACAAGTTCAATCTCGTCATTGGCAAATGGTGAACCAACAAGGAGACGTCCTGGAAGCAATTCCATTCGATAACCAAATGTCGCGGAGTTCAGTCCATTGCCTGGCCGTGGGTCGGGTATTGACTGAAGCAAGGTAGCCCCACCGGTTTCCTCGATCCTGTAGATGTGGACTTCATTCGGAGATCCATCTTCCCGCTCATTCCATTCACTGACTGCCAGCAGATCGCCGTGGATGGATAGATCACCGCCAAACAAGGCATCGAGGCCAGGAACTGGTGGTTCAAGAAGAAAACTCCCAGCAGGGCCGAAGACAAGGACGCCCCCCTCGCCATCGTTCAGCGCGTAGGCCCCGGAAACAATCGTCCCTGTATCAGCCTGGACATCCAGGCTTGCTCCCAAGGCGGCACCCGCACCAAGCAAGGAAGGCCAGAGATCTGCAAGTTCCCACTGATCGGCTGCCTCGTCGAACTCGTAGATGTGGACAACACCGCCTTGGACCCCTTGGCTATCGATTCCATACGGATCACCGATTGCAGCGAGCCCTCCGTCAATGGCGCAAGAGTATCCAAACAGGGCAGGAGTGATCTGTTCGGATGGCTCAAGGGACTGCACTACCTCCCAGGAATCACTGCCCTGCCGAAGAAATTGTGCAGCATCAGGAGCGCCCTGTAATCCAGACGTGGTCAGTGCATGGATGCCACTTGCTACGAGACCCCATCCGAAATAACTCGGTGTCGTTATCTGGGGGTGGAACGCATACGAATCCGGTGTCTGGACCTGGCTTGGCGCAAGGGGGACGTCCTCCTGCCAGGAGCCGTCACTGCGATCGTATGCCCAGGCTGAACCATGATTCCCTTCTCCCAACCAGGCCCATGTTCCAACGATCAACCGATCTCCATTGAACGCAAGGCAGGCCCCGAACTCTTCACCGGGAATGCCGTAATGAGCCAGCAATTTGCGTTCAAGGATCCACTCACCTTCAGCATCGAGTTCGTACACGTATGCTGCACCTGCAGCCCCTCCCTGCTCACTGTCATGAGGACACCCCACGACAAGAGTCGTACCATCCAGTGCAACTGCACGCCCAAATTGGGGAGCGGAGGAGAAGCTATGCTCGTTGAACTCGTGCTCGAAGCTGAATGCGCTTCCCTGATCACGTGTCCAGAGTTCCACGGTACCCTGGAAGCCCTCTTCATCAACAAGGCCAAACCTATGACCAATCGCAAGCTGGTCACCATC